>JAGHVH010000008.1 GCA_018064455.1 Candidatus Limimonas egerieequi
GGAGCGATGCATGTGTACATTGGATACTTTGTGTAAAGCTGGCCGTTTACCTTTCTGAAAAGGTTGTAACCGCGACCTTCTTTGTCGTTCTCCATGCGGAATGCTTTACCAACCCACTCAGGATTCATGAGAGGATTGTCGCATGAAAGATGCCATCCAAGATAGTCTCTAACGCTGTGGTGTGAAAGCTTTGTTGAGTGGAATTCACCCTGCATTTCTTCCATTGTTGGAGCTGGGAGAGTCTTGAATAATTCCATGAGTTCTTCCTGTGAATAGTCCATTAAGTCATGAACACCATGGAATAAAGTTTCTGTGTCTTTTTCAAATTTTGCCATTTTAAATACCTCCGTTATAAATTACGCGTATGCGTGTCATGTTTATTTTAAAACAATTATATTATTATGTCTTGAAAGAAAGAATTTGGAAGAGTCCCGATTTGGACATTTTTGCAAATGCGTTCATATTAACAATTGCATTAGTGAAAGAAACTGTTTATAATAATTCTTACCGTATGAGGGGATGTGTAAAAATGAAATTGGACTTTCGCGCAGAATTGACTATGTCGCAAAAGAGGACAACAAAAATTATTGTTGAAACAATGTTTTTGCTTTTGACGAAAAAGTCGTTTGAGGAGATTACCGTACGCGAAATTTGTCGTATCGGTTTGATACCTAATTCAACATTTTACAATTATTTTGAGGATAAATACGATGTGCTTCGTTGGGCATTTTTCAAAGAGGTATACAGATATTATCCTGAGGTTGATATAGTAATGAATCACTATGACAACATTGACAAATGCGCAGATGCAGTTTGTGATTTTATTGAGGAATATAAGGGCGTACTTACAAGGGTTGCAAAGAAAAACCCAATAAATGGTGCTTTTTATCAGATCATCAGTCAGTGCTGCTATGATTTTGGCCTTATGATTGCAAAGAACTGCACTCGTGATAAGAATTTTGATTATCCATATGAGGTTGTATTTAGCAACTATGTAAATGGTGTTTTAGGAGTTCTAAGTCAAACCTTCTATAATGGAAATACATATTCACGCAAACAAATTCATACTTATTTTACGGATTTGTATGCGAAATAAGATTTAACATGAGGAGAAAATAAAATGCAAAGTCGTAATTATGGACTAGTTACTGCTATAACTATGATTACGGGTATTGTTATTGGTTCTGGTATTTTCTTCAAAGCCGATAACATCCTGGAATATGCAAACGGTAATGTATACCTTGGCATTATTATATTTGTAGTAGCAGCTATCGCAGTTGTATTTGGCGCTCTTACCATTTCACAACTTGCAATTCGAACAGACAAACCAGGTGGACTGGTTTCATACGCAGAGGACTTCGTTGGCACAGGTGCTGCAACAATGTTTGGTTGGTTTGAGACATTCCTCTACCTTCCAACACTTGACGCTCTTGTGGCTTGGGCTTCTGGTATTTATATCAGCCAACTTCTTGGTTTCCAAGATTTCTCAGTAGGACGCAATACAATAATTGGACTCATAGTTGTAACTGTGTTCTATATAATGAATGCATTATCAGCAAAAGCAGGTGGATTTTTCCAGAATGCATCAATGTTTATCAAGTTAATCCCACTTATTTTAATAGCAGTGTTAGGCCTTGTGTTTGGTAATCCAGGACCTGTTCTTTCTGGAGCATCAGGTGATGCATTTAGGGAGAGCGCAAAGGACCTTGCTTGGCTTGGTGCATTTGGACCTATTGCTTTTTCATATGACGGTTGGATTGTTTCAACATCCATCTGTCATGAGATTAAGAACAGCAAGAGGAATTTGCCACTTGCACTTACTTTCGCACCAATTGCGGTTCTTATAATTTATCTTGCATACTTCCTTGGACTTACGTCCTACCTTGGTGCGGATCAAGTTTTAGCTCTTGGTGATGATAGTGTATTTACGGCTGCGGTTAGCCTCTTTGGCCAGTTCGGTGCAAAACTTATCTTGGTTGCAGTTGTTATCTCAATCCTTGGTACAGTAAATGGTGTAAGCCTTGGTCTTATCAGACTTCCTTATTCACTTGCACTTCGTAACATGATGCCACTTTCTGAGTCATTCAAGAAGGAAAATGAAAAACTTGGTGGAATGCCAGTAAACTCAGCTTTCCTCGTATACGGTTTGACAATATTCTATTCAATTGTGAATTACCTTATCATGACAAGTGGCAATGAATTTGTTGCTGGCCTTGATATTTCAGAGATTGCAATCTGCGTATTGTATCTCATTTACATTGCCCTTTATGTTGCTGTTATCAAACTTGCAAAGAAGGGTGAGATTAAGAACAAGTTCCTAGGTTATGTTGCACCAGTTTTGGCAACAATAGGTTCACTTATTATCTTCTCTGGTTCTGTAGTAAAACTTTCATTTGCAGTTTATGCTGCTGTATGTTTGACATTCCTTGGTATTGCTTATGCATACTACAAAAAGCACAAGGATGAAATCGTTGTTAAGACAGACGAAGATTTCCACGCAGAAACAGATAAAGCATAAAAGAAAATGCTCGGTGGATTCCACCGAGCATTGTTTTGTTATGGGCTATTCTAGTATTTCATCAATCATAAGTTTTACGAATTCGCAGCTAGTGTAGGCTGCGAATTTTTGATATACATCGGATTTACGGCTATCTGCGAAATCGCAGATGCTTTTTGCGATGATAGGGTAAGGCTTTGGCTCTGTTGCGTGGGAAGCGGCGTAGGCTACGCCGTAGCCCTCCATCTCGAGACCCTTTGTGTTTTCAAAGGTCGCATGGATTTGTTTGTCGAGGATGGAGCGGTTCGCAACAACCGCCGAGCCACTGGCCATCGCGCCAACGTGGACGTGAGTCTCGTTGAGTTTGGAGTTGATAGCCTTATCAAAGTAAGGGATAAGTTTGCTATCAACTGTTACGGACGTTGGCCTTGGCAAAAAGCCGATTTCGCCAAAGATAATCGATGCCTCTTCCTTTGGAACGTACTTACCATTTGAGTAGTTCCAAATGAGGTCGGCAAGGATTACGTCGCCATACATCTGGTCGTCGCTTGATTCAGTGAGGGCACCAGCAGCGATACCTGGCATAATGACATATTTTGGCCTAAAGTGATCGATGAGTTTCATAGTAAGGGTTGCAGATGCAGTCATACCCATCTCATCCTGCTTTGCTGCATAAATGAGTAGGTTGTTTTTTTGATCTTCTGCTTTGTAATAGATTTGATCATCGTCGTCGAATTTAACCTCTGACCAGTCATACATACGCATGACTGCTTCTTCCTCGGTGTCGGTGACATATATTAAAGCTGCAAATGATTTGTAGTTTTCCATACAACTTCCCCCACGTTAGTCTAATAAAAATATATCATATTGTTCAAATTATTAAAAGTGTAGTATTTAATTTGTTTCTGAAATCTTATATAATATATTCATATTCTTTATGGCAAACCAAGGAGATATATATGGAGAAAAGTAAGGATAAGATTCGCCATGAAAAAGTGTGGTCGTTTTTACAGGTTTTAAACAGACCCCTGATGAAATATCTTTTTGACGAATCATTTGATGAAATAGATGTTGATGGTCCATTCCTTCTTATTGCAAATCACTCTACGGATTTGGACCCACTTATATTGGCATCGTGTTTTCCAAGAAATCAGCTCTACTTCGTAGCATCAGAGCATATCTTTAGACTTGGAGTTGTTTCTAAAGCACTTGAATGGCTCGTTGCACCTATTCCAAGGAAAAAGGCATCGTCCGGTGCGGACACCGTTAAGATGTGCCTCCGTCGCCTCAAGGCTGGCGATAGCGTAGGTCTTATGGCAGAGGGAGAGGCAACATGGAACGGCGTGTCAACGGACGTGTTCTCTGCGACGGGCAAGCTCGTAAAGAGCAGCGGCGCATCGCTTGTAACAGTTCGTATTAGTGGTGCATATCTTTCAAACCCACGTTGGGGAAATGGATTTAGACGTGGCAAGGTTGAGGCTCGTCTTGTGCATATTTACTCGCCAGAGGAGATTGAGGCAATGAGTGCTTCAGAGGTGCTCGATGCTATCAATCATGATATATATGAAAACTGCTGGGAACGCCAAGCAGAAAATCCAGTTAAGTTTTTAGGTGATAATAGGGCGGAGCACATCGAGCGGGCAGTTTTCCTTTGCCCATCATGCAAGGGTGTTAGCACAATTGCTAGCGAAGGCAATTACTTTAAATGTCGTGATTGTGGATTCCACGGTATGGTTACGGAACTTGGTACATTTGAGGGAGTCAATATGATTCCTAATATGTATGAGTGGGATAAATGGCAGTTTGAAACTCTTAAAAATATGGACTTTAAGCAAAGCAACCGCGATGGCGTATTATTCTTTGACTCAGATGTTTTATTGACTCAAATATTAAAGGGACATGAGACCAAGGTAATCGGCGATAATTTTGAACTTTGCCAATATGGTGATAAACTCACCTGTGGTATGTGTACTTTTGATATGAGTAAGATTACTAATATGTCAATGGTTCAAGCAAAGCGATTATTACTTTCTTATGAGGGAAGCTATTTTGAAATAAAGGCTAATAACATCACATCACTTAGAAAGTATTTAGGTTATTGGCAGAACAAGACATGGGAGGTGGAGTAATTGGATTTCTCTAGCATGACAGTTTGGACTTTTGTAATACAGATGGGTATTGTTTTTGCAGCGCTTCTTTTTGCGAACTTTCTTCGTCAACATAGCCCAGTTGTTAAAAACAGTTTGATGCCTGTTGCAGTATTGGCAGGATTTATGGTTCTTGCTTTAAAGTATATTGGACGAGGATTTGGTTTTGACTTCTTAAATGGCGAACTCTATGAGATGATTGTTTATCATGCAATCGCACTTGGCTTTATAGCAATGACGCTTAGGACGACAGACGATTCCAAAGAGGACGCGGTTAAATTTACTGGACTTCGTTCAGGTGCAATTATTGTAAGTACCTATTTGGTTCAGGGCATTGTTGGTCTTGCTGTTACTATCGGATTGGCACTTACAGTTATGCCAAACCTCTTCCCAGCTGCAGGCCTTTTGCTCCCAATGGGATTTGGCCAGGGACCTGGTCAGGCAAACAACGTTGGTACAACTTATGAGGCAGCAGGTTTTGCTGGTGGTCGAAGCTTTGGTCTCGCCATTGCCGCTTGCGGATATGTCATTGCTTGTACTATAGGTGTTGTTATCCTTAACATCCTACGTCACAGAGGCAAATTGATGCCACGCGGAGAGGCAAAGGCTGAGGAAGTTAGCGTAAGCTACTTCCAAGGTGAGGATGAACTTCCTGTATCCGATTCAATTGATAGGCTTTCAATTCAGCTGTCACTTGTATTTGTTGTATACCTTATTACATATGCTGTAACTGTAGGACTTACAACATTTATGACATCAATAGGACTTGGCGATATGCTCAATTCAATCCTTTGGGGATTCAACTTTATCATCGCATCTGTAGTTGCAATTTTGGTTCGTATTTTCTTTAAACAAGGAACAGAGAAGAAGTTTATTAAAAAGCAGTATCAAAACAACTATCTTTTAAATCGTATCTCTGGTTTCTTTTTTGATATTATGATTGTATGCGGCATTGCATCAATTGATGTAGAGGACCTCCACGGACTATTTGTTCCATTTATTTTGATGGCAGCATTGGGCGGTGTTCTCACTTGGGTTTGGCTCACAGTTGTATGTAAGCAGGTTTATAAAGGATACTTCTATGAGGGACTTCTCTCAATGTTTGGAATGCTTACGGGTACAATTGGTTCTGGTGTATTGCTCCTTCGTGAGATAGATCCAAACTATGAAACACCTGCTGCAAATAATTTGGTTGTAGGCAGTTCGTTTGGCATCTTGTTTGGTGCGCCAATGCTAATACTTATCGGCATTGCAAAGGCAGGACTTTCCAAGTCGCTTTTGACACTTGGACTGGTTGCAGCGTATTTGATTATACTTGCGGCAATAATCTTCTTTGTAAAGCCAAAAGAACAAGCTGGTGTGCCTGCTGAAAAAATTGAAGAATAAAAAATCCCGGTTTAGGAAATCCTAAACCGGGTTTTCTTATGTCTTTTAGTTTTTCTTGACGCCAAGTTTGGTGTCTTCGCCGTTGATGTTCCAATCAGCTTGATATCCGTCGAGTGAGCCTATGATGATTTCATCACAGAGTACATCGCCGATGATAGCAGCCTTGTTGTTTTCAACGATAGACTTAATCTTGTCTGTGCCGTCAACATAGATGTTGATGCGGTCCATAACCTCAAAGCCTGCGTCCTTACGCATTGTCTGAACTTTGGAGATTATCTCACGAACAAAGCCCTCTGTGATGAGTTCTTCTGTGAGTGTTGTATCAATAGCAACTGTAACACCAAAGTCAGAAAGTGAGTGGTAACCTTCCTTCTGAGTTGTCTCGATAAGGAGGTCTTCCTCTGAAAGTTCAATCTCGCCAATTGAGATTGTAAGTTTAAGTACGCCATTGCTATCAAGCTCATCCTTAGCCTTAGAACCATCGAGGCCCTGGAGTGCTTCACGGACTTCGCCAAGCTGCTTGCCGTACTTTGGACCAAGAGTTCTCATCTGTGGCTTAAAGCTGTATGAGAGGAGGTCGGCTGCATCGTTTACGAACTGAACATTCTTGATGTTGAGTTCTTCCTTGATGATGTCGGTGCAGTATGTGTCGAGATCTTTGTTTGCCTTTACATACATGTTGCCAAGTGGCTGACGGTTCTTGATGTTAGAACCGTTACGGCATGCACGGCCAAGACCAACAATCTGGAGAACCTCTTCCATGTTTGCTTCAAGCTCCTCATTAATCCACTCAGCCTTAACTTCTGGGAAGTCGCAGAGGTGGATAGAGATTGGAGCAGATGGATCAAGCTCGCGAACGAGATTCTGATAGATGTCTTCTGCCATAAATGGAATCATTGGAGCAGCTGTCTTGATAGTAGTAACAAGAGCAGTGTAGAGAGTCATGTAGGCATTGATTTTGTCCCCTGTCATCTCTGTTGCCCAGAAACGCTCACGGCAACGACGAACATACCAGTTTGAAAGCTCGTCAATAAAGTCAGAAATATATTTTGCTGCTTCTGGAATGCGATAATTTTCAAGGTTCTCGTCAACGCCCTTAATCATTGATTGGAGTTTTGAGAGACACCACTTATCCATTGTGGATAAGCTGTCATAGTTTATCTCATACTTTGAAGCATCAAAGTTGTCGATGTTTGCATAGAGTACAAAGAATGCATATGTATTCCAAAGTGTACCCATAACCTTGCGCTGGCCCTCTGTTACTGCCTTGCCGTAGAAACGGTTTGGAAGCCAAGGTGCTGAGTTGGTATAGAAATACCAACGGATAGCATCAGCGCCGTATGTCTCAAGTGCATCGAATGGGTCAACTGCGTTGCCTTTTGACTTGGACATCTTCTGGCCGTTCTCATCCTGTACGTGGCCAAGAACGATAACGTTCTTGAAAGGTGCCTTGTTAAACATAAGTGTTGAGATAGCAAGAAGGGAATAGAACCAACCTCGAGTCTGGTCAACTGCTTCAGAGATGAAGTCAGCTGGGAACTGTTGCTCAAAGAGATCCTGATTTTCAAATGGATAATGGTGCTGAGCAAATGGCATTGAACCAGAGTCGAACCAGCAGTCGATTACTTCTGGAACGCGATGCATTTCCTTGCCACATTCTGGGCACTTAATAGTTACTGCATCAATGAACGGGCGATGGAGTTCGATATCATCTGGGCAGTTGTCAGACATGCTCTTGAGTTCCTCAATAGAACCGATTGCATGACGGTGACCACATTCACATTCCCAAACGTTAAGTGGAGTACCCCAGTAACGGTTTCTTGAGATTGCCCAGTCCTGAACGTTCTCAAGCCAGTCGCCAAAGCGTCCCTTACCGATGCTTTCTGGAATCCAGTTGATTGTGTTGTTGTTCTTGATAAGGTCATCACGTACGTCTGTCATCTTGATGTACCAAGACTCACGTGCGTAATAGATAAGTGGAGTGTCGCAACGCCAGCAGTGTGGGTAGCTGTGCTCAAACTTTGGAGCAGCAAAGAGGAGACCCTTGGCATCGAGTGCCTTTAATACGTCTGGGTCAGCATCTTTAACGAATTTGCCAGCAAATTCTGTTTCCTCTGTCATGTTACCCTTGCCGTCTACGAACTGGATAAATGGGAGGTCGTACTTACGACCAACCTGAGCATCGTCTTCACCGAAAGCAGGAGCAAGGTGAACGATACCAGTACCATCTGTCATAGTTACATATGAGTCACAGCATACAAAGAATGCTTTCTTGTGCTGCTTCTCAACTGATGGCTTTGCGCAATCAAAGAGTGGCTCGTACTCCTTGTACTCTAAATCAGAGCCCTTCATTGTTTCAAGAATCTCGTATGCCTTTTCATCGCCCTCTGTAAGTGAGCTTAAGTTAGCATCGAGAAGTGCTGTTGCAAGGTAATATGTATAGCCGTCAGCTGCCTTTACCTTGGCATACTCGTCATCTGGGTTAACACAGAGTGCAACGTTTGATGGGAGTGTCCATGGAGTTGTTGTCCAAACGAGGAAGTATGCATCCTCGCCAACAACCTTCATGCGAGCAATAGCAGAACGTTCTTTAACGTCCTTGTATCCCTGAGCAACTTCGTGTGAAGAAAGTGGTGTGCCACAACGTGGGCAGTAAGGAACAATTTTGAATCCCTTGTACATAAGGCCCTTGTCGTAAATCTGCTTTAATGCCCACCACTCAGACTCGATGTAGTCGTTGTGATAAGTAACATATGGGTTGTCCATATCGGCCCAGAAACCAACTGTGCCGGAGAAGTCCTCCCACATGCCTTTATATTTCCATACGTTCTCTTTGCACTTTCCGATAAAAGGCTCAAGTCCGTATGCTTCGATTTGTTCTTTGCCGTCGATTCCGATTTCCTTTTCAACTTCGAGCTCAACTGGGAGACCGTGTGTGTCCCAACCAGCCTTACGTGGAACGTAGTATCCCTTCATTGTGCGGTATCTTGGAATCATATCCTTGATTACACGTGTCAAAACGTGACCAATGTGTGGCTTGCCGTTTGCTGTTGGTGGTCCATCATAGAATACGTATGAAGGGCCCTTCTTTTCCTCTGTCTTTTCAAAGATCTGCTCGTCCTTCCAGAACTTAGCAATTTCTTTTTCGCGCTCGACAAAGTTTAAGTCTGTTGATACTTTTTTGTACATTTCTCGTACCTCCTATGCGATGCCTTTCTCTTCGACATCACATTATTATTTTAAACGCAAAAAAGAGTTTAACATAATACCTTAATTAGGTCAAACATTAATTAAAAAGTTCAATGAGCGATTGACTTTCGATGCTTCGCTGTAGTAAAATCTTAACAACTTTATTTAAATAATATAAAAGGAGAGATTATTATGAAAAGATTTGTTTCTTTGGTAATGGTAGTTGCTCTTGTTCTTTCTCTTTGCATTGGTCTTACAGGCTGTTCAAAGTCAAAGGGCGGTATAGTAATTGGCATTCCAAACGACCCAACAAACGAGGCTCGCGCTCTTGAGCTTCTCGAAACTCTTGGTTATATCACATTGAAGGATATGGAGGGTGACGATGTTCAGGCTACAGTTCTTGACATTGCTGAGAACCCATATAACATCTCCTTTAAAGAGGTAGAGGCAGCTCAACTTCCATCAGTATTACAGGATGTTGACTACGCTATTATCAACTCAAACTATGCTATAGCTGCAGGTTTGTCACCAGAGACAACAGAGGGTACAGATGTTGCTTATCCAAACATCATCACTGTTAAAGAAGGTAACGAGAAGACTGACAAAATCTTGGCACTTGTTGCAGCGATTAACAGCAAAGCTGTTGCTGATTACATCAATGAAACATATGCTGGCGCAGTTGTATGTGACCTTGAAAATCCAACAGATGACGGTATTGACGCAAACGTTGATTACGATGCATTAAAGGGCGAGACAATTAAGATCGCTGCATCTCCAACACCTCATACTGACATTCTCAAGATTGCAAAGGAAATCCTTGCAAAGAAGGATATCACTCTTGAAATCACAGAGTTTACTGATTATGTTCAGCCAAACAACGTAGTTGAGGCTGGCGAATATGATGCAAACTACTTCCAGCACATTCCTTACCTTGAAAACTTCAACGCAGAAAACGGTACACATCTTGTTTCTGCACTTGCAGTTCATCACGAGCCAATGGGTATTTACCTTGGCAAGCAGACAAGCCTCGACGCAATCAAGGCACAGTAATTTTTTAAGACTCCGCGCCGACTGTTTTTGCAGTCGGCGCAGTTAGTGTTTTAGGTGGGTAAAATGATAGAGATTAAAAATTTATCCAAGACTTTTGCAGGTAGAAGTGACCCAAATGAAGATGTTGAGGCACTTAAAAATGTCAACCTCTCAATACCAGATGGCAGTATATATGGCATTATTGGTATGTCTGGAGCGGGCAAAAGCACCTTGGTACGTTGTATAAACATGTTAGAAAGGCCAACAGAGGGCACAGTCATTATTGACGGTGTCGATATGGCTGCGCTTTCAAACAAGGACCTCCGCGCTAAGCGTAAGGAGGTTACTATGATATTCCAAAGCTTTAATTTGCTTATGCAACGCACATGCCTTAAAAATATCTGTTTCCCACTTGAACTTATAGGTGTAAAAAAGGCAGATGCTGAGCGCCGTGCAATGGAACTGCTTGAAATAGTTGGACTTCCTGATAAGGCAAACGCTTACCCAGCGCAGCTTTCAGGTGGACAGCAGCAGAGAATAGCAATTGCTCGTGCACTTGCAACCAACCCAAAGGTTTTGCTTTGTGACGAAGCAACTTCTGCACTTGATCCTAAAACTACCCACCAAATTTTGGAACTCATCAAAGAGATCAATAGAAATCTCGGTATTACTTGCATTGTGATTACTCATCAGATGTCGGTAATTGAGGAAATTTGTGGACGAGTTGCAATCCTGGAAAAAGGTGTTGTAGTTGAGGAGGGCGAAGTTGCAGATGTATTTGCTCATCCAAAGTCAACAGCCGCTCGTCATTTGGTTTACCCTGACGGTGGCAATTCTGAAATACTCGCGCTGCGCGAGGGTGAGCAACGCATTCGCGTTGTATTTAATGGAGCAGTAGCAACCGAACGTCCTCTTATTGCGCAGCTCGCAAAGGAACTTGGCATAGAGGCCTCAATACTTGGCGCAAACACCAAATCAATTGGTGAACGTGCATATGGCAATATGATTCTTGGAATCATGGGCTCGCGAGATGATATGTTAAGAGCCAAGGAGTACTTGGAGTCAGTTGCCGATGTAGTAGTTGAGGAGGTGACTGAATAATGATTGAAAAGGCTTTCACAGCGCAAGCATGGAATGAAGCAATTGCTATTATTCAAAGCGAATTTGCTCTCGCAGTTTGGGAGACGCTTTATGTAACAGTTTTAGCGACGCTAATTGCAATTGTTATTGGTCTTCCTCTAGGTGTGCTTCTTGTGGTAGGAGAGAAGAACGGTGTACTCCCACTCCCAAAGTGGTTGATGGCTTTCCTTGGCGCAGTTATCAACATTCTCCGTTCAGTACCATTCCTTATCTTGATGATTCTTGTAATTCCACTTACTCGTGCAATTGTCGGAACATCCGTTGGTACGGTGGCCTCTATTGTGCCACTTGTTATTGCGGCATTCCCATTTATTGCACGACTCGTTGAGAGCTCACTTCGTGAGGTAAATCCAAATATAATAGAAATGGCTCAAAGTACTGGTGCCACACCTTTCCAAATTATTGTTAAGGTAATGATTCCAGAATCAGTTCCATCTCTTATTTCTAATGCGACAATTGCAATCACAACCATTCTTGGCTATTCAGCAATGTCTGGTATCATCGGTGGCGGCGGACTTGGTAAGATTGCAATTAACTATGGCTACTATCGTTACAAGTATCTTGTAATGTTTATTGCAGTAATTCTTTTAGTCCTAATAGTAGAGATATTCCAGCGTATAGGAACAAAACTTGCAGTTAAATCTGACAAGCGTTTAAAACATTGATTTTTGAGGAGAAATTTAAAATGAAAAAACTTCTTGCCCTCTTGATGGCGCTCATAATGATGTTGAGTGTTGTATCTACTTTTGCGCTAGCAATGGACAACGAGCGCAAGACCCCAATCGTACTTTTACGTGGATACGGCACATCAGTACTTTATGATTGCACTGATGTAGAGAATCCAGAGATGGTATGGCCAATTGCCAACGTTGGCAAAAAGCTTGAAAATATCATCAAGAACTACCGTCTTGGTAGTGTTCTTATTCTTGGTGAGAACTGCTTTATGAAAGCTCTCATCAACGTTGCAGTTGAGCAACTTTTTGCTCCACTTGCACTGAATCCAGATGGCACATCTAAAAACCCAAATATCAAGGCATATCCATATAACATTAATGGATACGAACTTGATGTTGAGGGAGATAACGCATCTCCTATGTATTACACATACGAATATTTAAAGAATCACTCAGAGTACAGCAAAGTAATCACAAAGGAAACTCTCTGTGATCAGTTTGCAGCAGAGGTTGGTGCTGATAATATCTTTATATTCAACTACGACCTTAGAATGGGTCAGGTTGAGTATGCTGATGCAGTAGACGAGTTTATCTCTGACGTACTTGATTATACAGGCGCTTCAAAAGTTGACATCTTTGGTACATCACATGGTGGACAGCAGACAGCATCATATTTCTACTTCCACGGTGACAAGGGCGTAGTTCGTAAGGCGATTATGGAGGCACCAGCAGTTGGTGGCACCTCACTTGCTGGCGAATTATTCTTAAAGCAGGAGGATATAACTCTTCCACTTTCATCTATCGCATATTTCCTCAACGATATTGATCCACAGATAATTATTACTATTTCAAAGTACCTCACATGGGGTCAAAAGCTTCTTGATAACGCTGTTGATTACCTTGTAACAAAGTACCTTGATGATGGCTTTGCAAATGTACTCAGCCTTTGGGATTTTGTTCCATGTGACTACTATGATGAAGCAATGAAACATTGCCTCGCAGTAGGTACGCTTGATAGTGAAAAGAATGCGGCTCTCATTGCAAAGACAGAGAAGTGGCATGCTGCTATGGCTGACATCAAATCGGGATTTGATAGAGCAAAAGCAGCAGGTACAGAGTGTTACATCATCGCAAACTATGGTACACCAGAGCTCTTGAATCAGAACAGCCAGTCAGACTTGGTAATTGATATCAAGAATGCAACTGGTGCAACAGCAGCGCCAATTGGCCAGAAGCTTGGATATGACGGACCAACCGTATCAAGCGATGGTATTGTTGATACAGCAACATGTTGGCTCCCAGACACCACTTATATAATCAAGGGTGGTATCCATGGTAAGTTTGAAAAGGACACATATTGCATGGGCCTTATAAACGACATCTTCTTTAGCGAAGAGCCAGTTGCCAATTCATATGAGCAGTACGGTACGCTTAATGAGGAGAAACAGCCATCAATTATTGAGAAGGCTTTTGCCTCAATTGGTGACTCTCTGAATAGGATTATGGGCGTTTTCAAAATAGGATCTAGATAAATTTAACCCGGCAGCAAAGGCGCTGCCGGGTATTAATTTGTTAATTTTATATAATGTTATATAACGTTATGTTGACACACAATGATTTGTGGTTATAATAGGGGTGTAATTCATACTAATAGTATATGTAATTAAATAGGAGGTACTATTTATGGGTAAATATTTTGGTACAGACGGCTTTAGAGGCAAGGCTGGCGTAGACCTTACAGCTGAGCATGCTTTCAAGATTGGTCGCTTCCTTGGAAACTATTATGGTAGCAAACACGAGGGTGCAAAGATTGTTATTGGTAAGGATACAAGACTTTCTTCTTACACATATGAGGCAGCACTTGCATCAGGTATTACATCATCAGGTTGCGATGCTTATCTCCTTCATGTAACAACAACTCCTTGTGTTTCATATATCACAAGAACAGAGAACTTTGATTGCGGTGTAATGATTTCCGCTTCTCACAACCCATTCTATGACAATGGTATCAAGCTCATGAATGAAAATGGCGAGAAGATGGACGACGATTTACAGGATGAAATCGAGAAGTACATCGATGGTGAGATAGAGGAACTCCCATTCGCATCAGAGGACAAGATTGGTAAGACAATTGACTTTTATAACGGACGTAACCGCTACATCGGTTACCTTACAAACCTTGCAACAAAGAGTTTTGAAAATTGTAAGGTAGGTCTTGACTGTGCAAACGGTTCATCTTGGATGATTGCTCGTTCAGTATTCGATGCACTTGGTGCTAAGACTTATGTAATTAATAATGAGCCAAACGGTACTAACATCAACAAGGATGCTGGTTCAACACATATCGAAGGACTTCAAAAGTTCGTAGTAGATAACAACCTCGATGTAGGTTTTGCTTTTGATGGTGACGCAGACAGATGCCTTGCTGTTGATGAGTATGGCAACGTAATCAACGGTGACGTTATTATGTACATCGCTGCCAAGTATTTAAAGGCTCATGGACAGCTTCCATCTAACACAGTAGTTACAACAATTATGTCAAACTTTGGCCTTTATAAGGCACTTGATAAGTGCGGTATTGGCTATGAGAAGACAGCTGTTGGTGACAGATATGTTTATGAGAACATGAAGGCATATGATCACATGATCGGTGGCGAGCAGAGCGGACATGTTATTTTCCGCAAGTATGCTCACACAGGTGATGGACTTATCACAGCTATCATGATGATGAATATTCTCGTTGATACTCAACTTCCACTTAGCGTTCTTGCTGAAGGTGTTCGTATGTATCCACAGGTACTCAAGAACGTAGTAGTTGATGACAAGGACGGTACACTCAATGACCCAGCTGTTATGGCTGCTGTAACAAAGTGCACCAATGAACTTGGCGACAACGGTCGTGTACTCCTCAGAAAGTCTGGCACAGAGCCACTCCTTAGAGTAATGGCTGAGGCAGGCAGTGATAAGGAATGCGAGGAGAAAGTTGACGCAATTATCGATGCAATGAAGGCATCAGGACATTTGATAGAGGTAAAGAAATAATGGCTGATATTAAAATTGTTGATTTGTTTGATTTGAGCCACTCAGTAGCTGCAGACTACTTAAAGGGTTTTACTTATCCTTGGGAGGCACTTGCTGGAATCTCTGATTTGATTTTAGAGCTTGGCTCAAAGCTTGATCTTTCAGAATACGACCATCCAGAAGAGGATGTTTGGATTCATAAGTCAGTTACTGTATTCAAGACAGCTTATATCCACGGTCCATGCATTATTGGAGCGGGCACAGAGGTTCGCCAGTGCGCATTTATCCGTGGTAGCGCACTTGTTGGCGAGAACTGTGTAATCGGTAACTCAACAGAACTTAAAAACGTAATTATCTTTGATAACGTACAGGTACCACATTACAACTATGTTGGTGACTCAATACTTGGCTTTAAGAGCCATATGGGCGCCGGATCTGTTACAAGCAATGTTAAAAGCGACAAGCTCCCAGTTGTTATCAACAACGAAGGAGAAAAGATTGAAACAGGCCGTAAGAAAATCGGCGCCATGCTTGGCGACTTCGTAGAAGTTGGCTGTAACAGCGTATTAAACCCAGGAACAATTGTTGGTAGAAACAGTAACATCTATCCAACAAGCTGCGTTCGCGGCGTAGTTCCAGAGGGACACATTTATAAAGACAAAGAAAACATTGTATGCAAAAAGGCATAAGGAGTGTAAAACAATGAAAGTTATAGTATGTAAAGATTATGAAGATTTAAGCCGCAAAGCTGCTGACGTAATTGAAAAGGTTGTACGTGAGAAGCCAGACTGCCGCCTTGGCCTTGCTACAGGTTCTTCACCAGTTGGTATGTACAAGGAACTCGCTCGTCGTTGTGATGAAGAGGGTCTTGATTTTTCAAAGATCACATCAGTAAACCTTGATGAGTATGTAGGCCTTGAAGGCACACACGATCAGTCATACAGATATTTCATGGACGACAATCTCTTTAACCACATTAACATAGACAAGGCTAACACATATGTAGCAAAGGGTATCGGCGATCCAGAGGCAAACCTTAAGGAATTCAACGATGTAATCGATGGTGGCGAGACAGAGGTTCAGGTTCTTGGTGTTGGTCCTGATGGACACCTCGCATTCAACGAGCCAGGTGACACTCTTTGGGATAAGGCTCACATGGAGACACTTGATGATTCAACAATTGATGCTAACGCTCGTTTCTTTGCTTCTCGTGACGATGTTCCACGTAAGGCATTCACAATGGGTATGGGCCAGATTATGAGAGCTAAGACACTTCTTATGATCATCAGCGGCAACAAAGTAGAAGCTGCTACAAAGCTTTTGATGGAAGAGATGCTTGATCCACATTGCCCAGCAACATTTATGAAGATGCACCGTGATGCATATGTATTCCTTGAGCAGGATTTAGCTGACAAGATTGGTTATAAGGGCTAATGAAGAAGGAAATGGTTCGAGAGAGCGCAAATCCTCTTTATAAGCAATTGATAAGCAGGATTCGCGCTGATATAGATAATGGAGTCTACCCAGTAGACTCTAGGATTCCATCCGAGCAAGAGCTTTGCGAGAAATACGACGTCAGTCGTATCACAGTCCGCAAAGCGCTCGAGGAGCTGAGTGATATCGGTCTCCTTGTTCGCCGCCAAGGCAAGGGCACCTTTGTTTCAGTGCCTTCTATTGAGATGGAAATAAAGCAAGTTAATAGTTTCCATGACGCTTGTAAGAGTGCGGGACGCATTGCGTCAACGCGTGTTTTAGGTGCCCGTGAAGTTGCGGCGAGCGATGAGGATATCAAAGCGCTTCGCCTAAATCAAGGAAGCCGTGTTATAGAAGTGGACCGCATCCGCATGGCGGATGATGTTCCAGTAATACTGGAACGTAATCACTTTTCTATGGGCTACTCCTATTTGCTCGAGAGCGACCTTAGTGGTTCGCTTTACAGTCTGCTTCGCGCATATGGCGTAGAGCCAACTCAAGCAGTTCATGAAATTTCACTTGTACTTGCTGATGAGAATAAAGCAAAGTTGTTGGGTCTCGATGTTGGCTCACCACTTTTGTTCCTTCACGAGATTATCTATGACCAAAAGGGTCGACCACTTCATGTTTCTCACCAATACATAAGGGGAGACAAATTTACCTTAAAACTATAAAAATAACCCATCTAGGTTTTCCTAGATGGGTTTTGTTTTACATTTTTTCGTGTAGCAGTGATTTGATTTCTCGGCAACAGGTGGTGACGTCTTCGTCACTCTGTTTTGCCGCCATGTTTACTGCTTTTTCAAGCGATTCTATGTTAAATGGTGTGCCTATAAGGGTTTCCTCAAGAGCCGATATGAAATTTGGATAGAGGGAGTCTGAATAGATTTTAGCAGTTGATACTTTGTTATTTTCAAAGTCTAAACAGATTTCAATGTTACCCCAATCAAAACGCTTTTCGGCAGTCCAAGTGAAACTTGGATTTTTATCATAAATCCATTCCTCGCTTGAGAAGAATTTTTGATTATCAGAGAGGGCTTGAAGCATTTTGAGCATTGAACCTGATGCACCCCAAATTGACTGTCCAGTGCCGACAACCATTGATTTTCCACCGACTTCTAGGGTCGTATCAAAATCCTCTTTGCCATACTCGTGGACAAAAGCATCCTTGAGAGCAACAATCATGTTGTCAACGTTGATATCCCCTGTCATCTCGTTTAAGTTTGCCACGCGAGAGGATACAGAAGATACACCTTTGGACTCTAGCTTTGCTGGGTCAACTGACAGTATGCTTTCAAGAAGGAGACTGTCAACGTTTATCATGATAGTTCCGTGGTGGCAGTTGACTCCATTTGCTTTAAGGAATGCATTTCCTGAGAATTTGCGCCCAAGAATTGTAATATCGTTTCGACCGGAAACTTGTGCTGGGAGACCAAATTGATCAAGCGCCTTGACGATTACGTCAAGCTGCTTTTCCACATCGTAGCAACCATCACGAGCAATAAAAGTAAAGTTTAAATTGCCCAAATCATGAAAAACAGCGCCTCCGCCAGAGAGGCGGCGCGCAATTTTTCCGTTAAGCTGTTCAATCATTGGGAGATTGCACTCAGCATATATATTTTGATTTCTACCGATAACTACGGTGCGCTCATTTTGCCAAAGATAGAATATGATTTCATCCTCTTTGACGTTGTCAAAGAGGTACTTTTCAACACTTAAGTTGAAATATGGATCATGAGAATAGCTTTGAGCATAAATAAGTCTAGTCATATAAGTTATTCACAGATTTCGTCGTATGCGTCAGCATCGAGAAGGTCATCGAGTTCTGATTCGTCAGAAAGTTTTACTTCGATAATCCATGCAGCATAAGCGTCATCATTAACTGCTTCTGGTTCATCATCAAGTTCCTCGTTTACAGCGATGATTTCGCCTGATATTGGAGAAGGAACCTCAGATGATGTCTTTGATGATTCAACCTCTGTGAATGTATCGCCGACCGTTACTTCGTCGCCAACTTCTGGCAAGTCAACGTAAACGATATCACCAAGTTGCTCAGCTGCGTATGGTGTGATACCAATCTTTGCTGTGTCGCCATTAACAAGGGCCCATGCATGGCCTTCGTTATAAAGATATTCTGCCATAATTTAGTCCTCCAAAAATTAGTATAGGTTAATAATACTATTAAATCTTGTTGGTGGCAAGTCCATGGATATCATGGATTGCTTCCATTATAGCTTCACTCATTGTTGGATGAGGGAAAATTGATTTTCCAACAGCAGTTGCTGTGAGTCCACATTCTACTGCTGTAGTGATAACTTGGAGCATGTCAGATGCTCGGGCTCCTACTATTTCACCACCGATGATGACATCGTTCATATCGGTGATTATTTTTACAAAACCTGTTGTATGGCCAGATGCCTGTGCCTTGCCAAGGCCCTTAAAGTCGAATGTGCCAATTTTATAATCCACATCAACTTCTTTGCCAGCGGCAATGAGGTCCTTTTCAAGAGTGCCACAGGACGCAAGTTCTGGGTTTGTGAATACGCAACCAGGAACAGCCTTATAAGACATCTCATCATCCTCGCCGAGGATGTTGTTTACTGCAACAACACCTTCTTTTGATGCAACGTGTGCAAGCTGAGCGCTTGGGACGATGTCGCCGATTGCGAAAATGTTTTCAACATTTGTGCGCATATGGCTGTCAACTGCTACGCGACCGCGCTCTGCCATAGCAACGCCAGTGGCCTCAAGGTTTAAGCCAGCTGTGTATGGTGCACGACCAACAGCGACTAATACAACCTCTGCTTCAAGTTCTTTGCCACTCTCGAGAGTAACTTGAACACTATCATCACCAGGATTTACTTCCTTGATGCCATCGCCACAGATTGATTTAATCTTTTCTTTTTTGAATTGACGAGTAATCTGTTTTGAAACATCCTCGTCCATTGTTGCCATAAGTCTTGGGAGTGCTTCGACAATTGTCATCTCAGTTCCCATTGCGTGAAGGAACTGACCAATTTCACAGCCGATAACACCGCCGCCTACCAAGATCATGGATTTTGGTGGTTTTTCTAAATCTAATACTTCATCAGAAGTAATTACATTTTTGCCGTTCACCTTAAAGATAGGTGGAGCAACTGGAACAGAACCAGTTGCAAGGATGATGTAGTCTGTTTGAATTTCCTCTGTCTCACCATCGGCCTTTTCAACTAAAACAGTGTGATTATCCTTGAGTGATCCGGCGCCCTTGATTACTGTAACACCGGCTTTATCCATCAAAAAGGCGATGCCTTTTACAAGGCTAGTCATAACCTTGTTTTTGCGCTCAAGTACAGTCGCATAGTCAACAGCGATGTCGCCCTCTGGGATGTTAATTCCAAAGTCGCTTGCCTCTTCACATGCTTTGAGACTGTCGTATGACGCGAGGAAAGCTTTGGTTGGGATACAGCCACGGTTGAGGCATGTGCCACCTAAGGTGTCCTTTTCAATGAGGACAACTTCCGCTCCACGCTTTGCAGCGTAGAGGGCTGTCTCATATCCACCAGGGCCTGCACCGATTATTGTTATCTTCATATCTCAATGCCTGCTTTCTCGAGGATAATTGGAACGTTCTTCTCGGCGCCGATTGCCATGATATGAACACCGTCGCAGAGGCCTTCTTCCTTAATCTGGCTGATCATTTCAGCAGCCATCTCGATACCTGCTTTTGCAGGGAGACCCTTAATATCTTTTTCTTTGCCCTCAGCTGCGGCAGCAGCGAGGCGTTCAATCATCCAGTCTGGTACATCAATGCCTGGGACGTTGGCATTCATAAACTTTGCCATGCCAGCGGCCTTGAGTGGGATGATGCCAGCCATAATGTGAACGTTGATATTTGCTTTATCGACAGCGTCCATAAAGCGCTTGAATGATTCTACATCAAAGATGCCTTGTGTCTGAATGTATTCTGCACCAGCATCTACTTTTTTCTTGAGCTTTGCAATCTGCATAATCTGTGGCTCGTAAACTGGAGTTACACAAGCACCCTTATAAAACTTTGGAACAGTGCCTGTGATTTCGTTTCCGCCACAGTCAAGACCTGTCTCTTCCATCTGGCTGAGCATGTTAAGGATGCCAACGGAATCAAGGTCAAAGACCGGCTTTGATTCCTTGCAGTCACCGACCGTTGTGTGGTCGCCAGTGAGGGCGAGCATTGTGTCTATGCCAAGGGCATAGGCAGAGAGCATATCGCCCATGATGGCCATACGAGAACGGTCGCGTCCTGTCATCTGTATGATAGGGTTGAGACCCTGTGCCTTGAGTGCTGCGCAAAGGCCAATAGATGAGGCTTTGAGGCATGCGCTCTGCATGTCGGTTACATTGATACCGTGAACTTTACCCTTGAGGAGCTGTGCTACCTCAAGCTGTTCAGAAAAGTCTGCTCCTTTTGGAGGTGCCATTTCAGCAGTTACAGCAAATTTGCCTGCATCAAAAGCTTCTTTTAAAACGCTCATTCTGCTACCTCCTCAGCCTTTTTCTTTAAATTATCAGAACGTGGATAACTGTACTTTGCATATCCCTTGTCTGGATTGAGCTGGTTGATGAATTCATCCTCACGGCCCTGTTCCTTCATCTTGTTGTAGATGAGGATCCAAGCACAGTCGTTCTCTGGATTAACTTCGCATTTGCCGTTCTTCTGTCCGCCACAAGGTCCGTTTACAAGGGACTTGGCGCATTTTGTGATTGGGCAAATGCCGGCTGTATGACCTATCTCGCAGTTGCCGCACATACGGCACATCTCGTTAAAGATGCCAATGCGCTCAACCTGAGCGAGATACATTGTATTGTTTGCAGGGTAAACTGGGAGGTCTGTGTTTTGTGCTACTGTCTGAGCACCGTTGCCGCATGCCATTGAGATAACGCACTCGGCACCTAAATCACGAAGGGCTTTGATTTCCTTTTTAACAAGCATTTTTTGGCAGCTCTCATCTGGGATAACACTACCAAGTACTTCTATGCCGTGCTCGCCTAAAATAGCGGTGAGTTCAGCGATTTCTTCTTCGCCGCCAGTCTTGCATGAGGTTGCGCAACTACCGCAACCAACGAGAACAACTTTGCGTTTGTCTCCTATCATCGAGAGGAGCTCGTCAATTGGTTTTTTCTCTGTAAAAATCATACCATGACCTCCTTAGTCAATTCCGTTTTGTACCTTGCATGCCTTGATAAGGTTCTTTGCAAGGAGGGCAGATGTGATGCCACCAACACCTGGAACAGGAGTCTTCCAAGAAGCCTTCTCCTCAACATCGGCTGCACAGCAACCGAATGTGTTGATCTTTTGTCTGCCAGTTTTCTCATTGATTATTGGCTCGCCATTTTCGTCAAAGGCTTTTTCGCGAACGATGGCAGCATCAATAACAATGGCACCTTCTGGAATCATATCAGCAGTGATTGAATCCTTGAAAGGTGTAGCGCATACGATTACGTCTGCGCGCTTGATATAGTCATTCTTGATTTCAGAGTGTGTGAGATGGTGAACGATTGAAACTGTTGCAAAACGGTTGGTGAGCATCATTGATAGAGGCTTACCAATAACGTTTGAGTTGTTGATTATGCAGACGTCAAGGCCACAGCAAACATCATTTGCCTGTGCTTCGTTTGCAAGTTCTGGAGTCTTGTACTTCTTGCTTATTTCTGCCTTAATCTCATTAGCGTAGAAGTCGATGATTTCCATAACAGCGGCAGCTGTGCATGGAGGAAGGGCAGTAGGATCATTGATAACTACCTTGCCCATGTTGTCTGATGTTGATGCATCGCAGTCCTTGATAGCGCTTAAGTTATCAGAAATTGCGGCTGTCTCATCGATGTTGTCGAGTGGGCGGAATGCAAGGATACCATGAACTGATGGATCTGCATTTACCTTCTTAAACTCGGTGATGTAGTCCTCTTGTGATACATCAGCAGGGAGAGCGTGAACCTCTACTTCGATACCAGTAGCCTCTGCTGTGGCAAAGATACCTTTCTCATAAGCAAGGTCTGGTCCTTTCTCACCAACACGCATGAGTGCGAGTTTTGGAGAGATGCCTTTTGCTCTTAAGAGCTCAGACTCATTTTTACATTCGTCTTTGATTGTCTGTGCAACAAGTTTACAGTCGAGAATTTGTGCCATCTTTATTGTTACTCCTTTATGCAAGTTGTGATTTTACATTTTCATAGATGCTATCTGCAAGTTTTTCACCGTCGATAACAAGTGGTAAGAGTTCATCTGTAATTGACTTAACATAAGCCTCATCAGTGATGGATTTTAAGTTGATCATTACATTGAGCCAACCACTTTGAAGAGCGGCCTTGAGGCAAACCACGCCACATCCAACATCGGATACAGCGAGTTTGGAGCCCTTGGTCATAAGCTCTTCGTGGAGTTTGATTGCTTTGTATGAAAGCTTTACTATTTCGATTGGTGCAGTGATGGCAACCTTGAGGGCTGCTTGCATCTTTTCTTCCTTTATTGCCTTCTCTTCATCAGTCTCAGCAGGGAGACCATAGCACTGAGAAAGTGGATAGAAGTTTTCTGCATCCTTATCTATAAGTGAGAGGAGTTCATCTTGAAGTGCACGAGCGTCAGTTAGAATGCGCTCGATGTCGGCTTGGTACTCGGCGTATTTTTTCTTGCCTGTGGTGAGGTTGCCCACCATACCGGCAAGTGCTACGCCGATGCTGCCAACAAGGGCAGCAACTCCACCGCCACCAGGAACTGGGGCTTTGGAGAATGTCTCATCTAGGAATTTTTCGCATGACCACTGTGGGATGTTGCTCATTAAAACTCCTCCTTTAATCAATTAGAATAAGCCTTTGATTTTGCCATCACTATCAACATCAATCTTGGTAGCTGCTGGTACCTTTGGAAGGCCAGGCATCTTCATGATGTCGCCTGTAAGTACTACAAGGAAGCCGGCGCCAGCTGATACTGTGATGTTTCTAACTGTGATATTGAAGTTTGTTGGACGGCCAAGCTTTGTCTGGTCGTCTGAAAGTGAATACTGAGTTTTAGCCATACAGATTGGAAGTTTGCCAAAGCCCAAGTTCTCAAGGTTCTCAATTTCCTGAGAAACCTTGCCAGCGTACTGAACGCCATCTGCACCATAGATGCGCTTTGCGATAGCTTCAATCTTGTCCTTGATTGGTGCATCAAGGTCATAGCTGAATGTGAAGTTGCTTGGCTGGTCGCAGAGGCGTACGACCTCTTCTGCGAGTTCCATACCGCCGTCGCCACCTTTGCCCCAAACTTCTGACATACGTACGTTTACACCGAGCTCTGCGCAACGGCGTGTAACGAGCTCGATTTCTGCGTCTGTGTCAGCGTCAAATCTGTTGAGGGCTACAACACATGGAAGGTTATAAACCTGAGTGATGTTTTCAACGTGCTTTAAGAGGTTTGGAAGACCGCGCTCGAGAGCTTCGAGGTTCTCAAGACCAGTCTCTGTCTTTGGTACGCCACCGTTGTACTTGAGCGCACGGATTGTTGCAACGATAACAACTGCTGATGGCTTGATGCCAGTCATGCGACATTTGATATCGAGGAACTTCTCGGCGCCAAGGTCAGCGCCGAAGCCTGCCTCGGTAACAACATAGTCGCCGAAATGACGCGCCATATTAGTTGCCATTACAGAGTTGCAACCGTGCGCGATATTTGCAAAAGGTCCACCATGTACAAATGCAGGTGTGCCTTCGAGTGTCTGAACAAGGTTTGGCTTGAGAGCATCCTTGAGGAGTGCAGCCATTGCACCTGGTGCATCAAGCTGGCCTGCTGTAACAGGCTCACCACTTCTTGAATAAGCAACAACGATTCTTGAAAAACGTGCCTTTAAATCATCAATGCTTGTAGCAAGGCAGAATGCTGCCATGATTTCTGATGCAACTGTGATGTCAAAACCATCTTCACGTGGAACACCATGAACTTTGCCACCCATACCGTCAACGACGTTGCGAAGTTGACGATCGTTCATGTCTACACAGCGGCGCCATACTACGCGGCGTGTATCGATATCGAGTTCATTGCCCTGATAGATGTGGTTATCAAGCATAGCAGCAAGAAGGTTGTTTGCAGCGCCGATTGCATGGAAGTCACCTGTGAAATGGAGGTTGATGTCTTCCATAGGGATAACCTGTGCATATCCGCCGCCAGCAGCGCCGCCCTTAACGCCAAATACTGGGCCAAGTGATGGCTCACGAAGAGCGATAACTGTTTTCTTGCCGAGCTTTGTCAAAGCGTCGCCAAGACCAACAGTAGTTGTTGTTTTACCTTCACCAGCAGGTGTTGGGTTGATAGCAGTAACGAGGATTACTTTGGCCTCTGGGCCATCCTTTGGTTGATTTAAGATGTTGTAATCTACCTTTGCTTTGTACCAACCATAGTACTCAAAGTTCTCCTCTGTAAGTCCAAGTTTTGCAGCGATTTTGTCAATTCGCTCTGGAGTTGCTTCCTGAGCAATTTCGATGTCTGATTTTGCCATTGCTGTGGCCACCTTTCTTTTGCTATACTATATGATGCTAGGAGGGATAGATGTGAATAAAAATGAAGCACGCAAAATTGTAAAAGCGAAGAAGGCTGTACTTCGCGCGCAAGATGTAGAATCATACTCAAGAGCGATTACAAAAGTGTTCATTAATGAGGACTTTTATAAAGACGCTCAGGTAATCTACCCTTACCTTGCCTATAATACTGAAATAGATACGAGGTACATTATCGAGCAAGCTTGGTGTGACGGTAAGACCGTTGCTGTTCCAAAGGTGCTTGATAGTACCACGATGGAGTTTTACGTAATATCTTCATTCGACGATATTGAAACTGGATATCAAGGAATTCCTGAACCAAAGGGATGCACGACTATCTCACCAAAAGAGGTGTTGATGATAATGCCAGGCCTTGCCTTTGATGGGAATCACAACCGTGTAGGATACGGCGGTGGCTTTTACGACCGATATCTTGAAAAAAAAGAAAATGAGGGCGTAATTTTTAAAAAAATATCCCTCGCGTATGATTTTCAAATATTTGATAATTTGGAAGTAGAAGCATACGACATACCTATTGATTCCATTGTGACGTCGGAAAAAGTCATATAAACTCTTTATAAATAGTTTACATTAACTTATAGGTTTCAACAATATCGGAATAGTATATAAATCGATATATTTATGACTTGTATATTTAGTGAACTTTTGTTAAAATCACTCCATAACTTATAAATCAAGGTGACATAAATGGCAGACAATATGTGGCAAAACAGCATAGAGACAATGCCTCGTGACGAGCTTAAAAAGCTCCAGTCCGAGCGTCTTGTAGCGCAAGTAAAGCGCTCATATGACAACGTCGAGTGCTTTAGGAACAGAATGGACGAGGTGGGTCTGGGGCCTGAGGATATCAAGGGTATTGAGGACCTTCATAAGCTTCCATTCTCATATAAAAAGGACCTTCGCGATTACTATCCTTATGGTCTTTTTGCCGTTCCAATGTCAGAGGTTAAGCGTGTTCATGCATCCTCTGGAACAACTGGTAAAAGGATAGTAGTAGGTTATACAGAAAATGACCTTGAGATGTGGTCCGATTGCTTTGCGCGTATGCTCACAGGCATTGGCGCAACCAAGGATGACATAATTCAAATATCATTTGGATATGGTCTTTTCACTGGTGGCTTTGGTGCTCACGCAGGTGTTGAAAAGATTGGGGCAACAGTTGTTCCAATGTCAGCTGGTAACACAGCATTACAGATTCAGACGTTGATTGACTTTAAGGTTACAATCCTCTGCTGCACACCTTCATATGCAATGTACCTCGGTGAGGAAATTGAGCGTATGGGTGTTAAGGATCAGCTTAGCCTCAAGGCAGGTATCTTTGGTGCGGAGCCATGGACAGAGGAAATGCGTAGCACAATCGAGGAGAAACTCGGTATCAAAGCATATGATATCTATGGACTTTCTGAGGTTATGGGACCAGGCGTTGCCTGCGAGTGTGAATGCCAAAATGGTATGCACATTTGGGAGGATAACTTCATAGTTGAAATTATCGACCCTGATACTGGTGATGTGCTTCCAGAGGGATCAACTGGTGAGCTTGTATTCACAAGTCTCACGAAGGAAGCATTCCCTGTAATCCGCTATAGGACTAGGGATATTTGCTCCCTTATTACAGAGCCATGTAAGTGTGGCCGTACACATATCAAGATGCACAAGCCACAGGGACGCTCTGATGATATGCTCATCATCCGTGGTGTTAATGTATTCCCATCACAGATTGAGGAAGTACTTCTCAAGGTTGCTGGTTCTGAAGTTACACCTAACTATCAGATTATTGTTGATAGAGTCAACAATACTGATACATTTGAAATCAATGTAGAGATGAATGAGGATCTCTTCACCGATGAGGTTAAAGAGATTGAGTCAATCGAAAAACGCATTACTGCTCAGCTTCGTTCAACTTTGGGACTTGGTGCTAAGGTAAGACTCGTTAACCCTAAGTCAATTGAGCGCTTTGAAGGTAAAGCAACACGCGTTATTGACAAGCGTAAGCTCGTATAAGGAGGGGCAAATATGATTATCAAACAACTTTCAGTTTTTGTTGAAAACAAGAAGGGACGTCTTGTTGCAATTACAGAAGCCCTTTCGAAGGCAGATGTAGATATCAGTGCCCTTTCTCTTGCTGACACATCAGACTTTGGTGTTCTCCGTCTTATCGTAGATAAGCCTGAAGAGGCAAAGGCTGCGCTCAAGGAAGAGGGCGTTGTAGTAAAAATCACCGAGGTCGTTGCTGCTGTCATGGATGACCAGCCAGGCGGACTTTCGGGTATGCTTAAGATACTTGAGCAGGCAAACGTAGACATTGAATATCTCTATGCTTGCATAGGAAAAGCAACAGGCAAGGCCCTTGTTGTTATGAAGCCATCAGACGTAGAAGTTGCTGAAAAAGCACTCAAAGAAAAGGGCTATAACGGTGCACCATCTGATATATACAGAATATAAAAGAGGTGTTTAAAATGGACCAATTAAGTATCAATATTGGTAATAATATCGCAAGGCTCCGTACAGATGCGAAAATGACTCAGCTGGAGCTTGCAGAAGCTCTAAACTATTCTGATAAATCAGTTTCAAAATGGGAACGTGGCGAAGCGACTCCGGACATACAGACACTTAAATCTCTCTGTGATATTTTTGACGTTTCAGTTGATTATATGCTTGAACAGCATGAGGGAAGAAATACACCTTATCACAAAAAAGGAGAAGTTAGTACACGTGCAATAACAGTTATTACTTTGCTTGGAATTGCAACTTTCGCACTCGTTGTATTTGTAGTGCTTTGGATTTGCAACATCCTCGCTTGGATAACTTTCATCTATGCAATTACAGTTGAATTAATCACCTTCCTTGTTCTTCACAGTATATGGAATGAGGGCAAATATAACTACTATATAATTGGCGCATTAATCTTCAGCATTTTCACCTCTGTGTATTTCACTTTTTATGTGTTTGTAGGATTTAATCTTTGGCAGATTTGGATTCTAGTCATACCAGCGTGGTTGATAGTTTTTCTCTGTTCAAAGATAAAAAGAAAGCCTCATAAAGAGGCATAATACGTTGTTCCTACTGAGAGTAGAGTTCAAATTGCGAACTCTACTCTCAGTTTTTTTATTGTAGAATTTCACCTTGCAGGAGTAGAGAAATAGAGGATAAAAACTGTGTTAAAGTGGGCATGTAAACAACATTTGAACTGAAAGGAAATATAAAAATGACTATAGCAAAAGAAAGATATGGCACAGGAAGAAATCAGGTTCCACCTTATTCAAAAGGTGAAGAAGTGGCAAATATGGTGACTCATATTGTGGGAGGAGCCTTTGCTGTATTTGTGCTTTTTGCATGTGTTATCAAAGCTGCTTTTCATCATTATCCGTTGGGAATTGTCACTGCATTTATATATGGAATATCAATGGTTGTTGTTTACGTAATTTCAAGCATTTACCATGGACTTGATGCAGAAAGCTCTTTCTTTGGCAAGGTGATTATGAGAACTATAGATCACTGTGATATTTATGGGTTGATTGTTGGTTCATTCATGCCAATTGTCCTTGATGGTGTAAGAAAAATGAATCCATCAATTGCTTGGATTTCTTTTGGAATTTCACTTTTTACTGCTGTTGTGGGCATTGTTTTTACTGCTATTGATTTTGATAAGTATAAAGCTTTTTCATATGGTGCATACTTCGTCTGTGGATGGAGTGTAATTATGACAGTGAAGGAGATGCTCAATGCTTACTCAATAGAATTTTTAATTTTGTTGATTGTTGGCGGCATAGTTTATACATCTGGAATGATTTTTTATGTGCTTGAGGATAAGGGAGTAAAATATGCTCATTCGATTTTCCATATTTTTATCCTTGGGGGTTCAATAATACAGTTTATTCCGATTTTTAAGTACTGCTTCTAAAAGCAAAGCCCACTCATTTTGTTTTGAGTGGGCTTTCTTTATTCGAAATATTGAAATGTTGGCATATAGCGAAGTTTGAACTGATTTATCTCATGAAGATGGTCGATTCTCTCCTTGTGAGCAGGCTCAATTCCGCGACGAATGTAGTCGTCAAGTTCCTGATAGGTGAAGCCTAAATTGTCCTCGTCAGTCTTGCCGCAGAGGCCGTCTGATGGAGGTTTGATTACAAACTTCTCAGGGAGACCTAAGTAGCGGCCAATGGCGATGACCTCTTCAACTGTAAAGTTGGAAATTGGGCCCACATCACCAGCGCCATCACCATAGCGGGTGGCGTAGCCAACCCAGTCCTCAGAAAGGTTGCATGTGTTGATAACACGACCATTGTTGGATGCACCTACAAGGTATAAAACTGACATGCGAACGCGTGGAGGCAAGTTGGTTTTTGCAGGAACACTAATCTCAAAAGGCTCGGATTTTGATTCCTTAATTGCAACTTCGGTTGCTTCGATAATATCGGCAATTGCAGCACCAACATTTACTGTGTAATTGCGAATTCCAAGGAATTCTACAAGGTCTCTTGAATAATCGATATCTGGCTGTTCGCCCTGTGGCATAAGGACACCAATAACATGGTCAGGACCGAGTGCCTTTGCGCACAAAGCGGCAGCAACAGATGAGTCCTTGCCACCTGAAATGCCAAGGATGGCATTGCATCCCTTGCCGTTTTCATCGAACCAATCCCTTATCCACTGGATACATTTTTCAGCTGCATCAGCTGCATCAAAAACATACTCTTTTTGCATATTTTCGCCTCCGAAAAGAAACATTACAATAAAAGTATAACTATAAACCTTTAAAAGGACAAGAAAAAATGTTATACTACAGTTTGTTAATTTTATTGGTTACTAATTAGGAGTTTTTATGTTAGACAAACTGATACAAGTAGAACAGCGTTACGAATCTATACAGGAACAAATTGCGGATCCTTCCGTTATTTCCGACATGGACAAATATACAGCCCTTATGAAGGAACTTAAACAGATTACGCCTGTTGTAGAAAAGTACCGTGAATACAAAAAGGCTGAAACAACATTTAATGAGGCTAAGGAACTCATTGATATGGGTGGCCTTGACCCAGAGTTCGAGGAGCTTGCACAAGAGGATTATAAATCTGGCAAAGAGGATATGGAGCGTATCTCAGAGGAACTTAAAATCCTACTTTTGCCTCGTGACCCTAATGATGATAAAAACGTCATCGTTGAAATCCGCGCTGGTACAGGTGGCGAGGAATCAGCTCTCTTTGCACATTCTCTCTTCCGTATGTACACAATGTATGCGGAAGCAAAAGGTTTTAAATATGAGATAATGAGTGAAAACTCAACAGAACTCGGTGGATATAAGGAAGTAAGTTTTGAGGTCAAGGGTGACGGCGCTTACTCTCGCTATAAGTTTGAGAGTGGTACTCACCGCGTTCAGCGTGTTCCAGAAACCGAGTCACAAGGCCGCATTCAGACATCTGCTGTTACAGTAGCAGTACTTCCTGAGGCAGAGGCAGTTGACTTTGAACTTGATATGGCGGACGTTAAAATTGACGTATTCCGTTCAAGCGGTGCCGGCGGACAAAAGGTTAATAAAACTTCATCTGCAATCCGTGCAACTTATATCCCAACAGGTCTTGTAGTTGAGTGCCAGGATGAGCGCTCTCAATTCCAAAACAAGGATAAGGCATTGACAATCCTCCGTACCAAGTTGTACGAGGAGCAACTTGCAAAAGCAGCTGCAGAGCGCGCAGATGCAAGAAAGTCAATGGTCGGTTCAGGTGACCGCTCAGAGCGCATTCGTACATACAACTTCCCACAGGGACGTGTATCAGATCACAGAATTAATTTAACTCTTTACAAGATTGACCAGATAATGGATGGCGATCTTGATGAACTTATTGATGCGCTCATTACTGCAGATACAGCAGAAAAATTGAAAGCAGATGCAGAATAATGGAAACTAAGCTTTTTAGCAAAGAAGAATATGGCAAAGCAGCAGCAATTCTTAAGAAGGGTGGCATCGTTGGCATCCCAACTGAAACAGTTTATGGTCTTGCTGCAAATGCTCTTGATGGAGAGGCTGTTGCCAAAATATTTGAGGCAAAAGGTCGCCCACAGGACAACCCACTTATCGTTCACATAGCAGAGCTTTCTGAGCTCGATGATTTGGTAGCATTTGTGCCACCAGTTGTATATGATTTAGCTGATGCCTTTTGGCCAGGCCCGTTGACAATCATCTTGGATAAATCTCCGATTATTCCAGATGAGGTGACCACTGGCCTTGATACAGTAGCTATCCGTATGCCAAGTCATCCGGTCGCTCGCCAGATTATCAAGGCGGCAGGTGTGCCACTTGCTGCACCATCTGCCAACACATCTGGCAAGCCATCTCCAACAACTGCGGAGCATGTAATGCATGACATGGCAGGCAAGATTGATGCAGTCGTTGATGGTGGCCCATGTGAGGTTGGCGTTGAATCAACAGTAATCACACTTGCGACACGCAAGCCAAAACTCCTTCGTCCTGGTCGTGTAACACCAGATGAGCTTGAGGAAGTTTTGGGCGACGAGCTCATAATCGATGATGCTGTTTTGGGTAAGCTCAAGGAGGGTGAACGTGCCGCATCTCCTGGTATGAAGTACAAGCATTACTCACCTTCATCAGATGTCAAAATTGTAAGGGGAAGTTTTGTTGGCTTCGTAGATTTTGTGAACCAACGGGCAGCAGAAGCTGATGGCGTTGCAGCCCTTGTCTTTGATGGTGAGGAGAGCAAGCTTGATTGTAAAACATTGCTCTTTGGAGCAGAGGGCGACGACCTTGCTCATGCAAGCAAACTCTTTGATGCTCTCCGCACATGCGATGACGAGGGAATAAAGGAGCTCTATGTCCGTTGCCCAAGCGATGAGGGCGTTGGTCTTGCAGTAATGAACAGACTCCTTCGCGCAGCAGAGTACAATATAATTGAGGTGTAAACCCCATGAGAAAAGCAATTAAAGTTGGTCTTACAGGCACAACGGGTGCTGGTAAGAGCACAATATCAGAGGAACTTAAAAAATATGGCTACGCCATAATAGATGCTGATGCAGTTGCACGCCTTGCAACTGAGAAAGGCTCTCCGCTTCTTCCAAAACTTGCCGAGGCCTTTGGCCAGGACGTTTTGAATGGAGACGGCACTCTCAACCGCAAGGCTCTTGCAAAGCGCGCCTTTGGCACACCAGAGGCAACCAAACTTCTTAACGACATCACTCATCCAGAGATAATTCGATTGATTGAGAAGAAAATCAATGGTGCTTTTTGGGATGGCTATGAAGCTGTTATCATAGATGCGCCTCAACTCTTTGAGAGCAAGATGGCATATCAGTGTAACTTTATCGTATCAGTTGTTGCTCCACGTGATATTCGCATCAAGCGAATCATGGAACGTGATGAATTGACACAAGAAGAGGCTGAGCGCAGAATTAACTCACAACTTTCAGATGATTTCTTCCGCGAGAACTCTGATGTTGTAATTGAAAACGACGGCGACGAGCAAAAGCTCAAGGAGCAAGCTCTTTATGTCGCTCGTCTTATTGAAGTAAAAATTAGCGGAGAGGCAACTCTCGGCTTTTAACGGAGGTATAAATATGGCAGAAAAAACAAAAGCTGAGAAGCTTCAAGAAGAACTCTGCTATGATGCAGAGCATGGAATGAAGTCTCAGATGGACGACAAAGAAGTCGCAAAAGCTGACAAGTTCTGCGAGGATTATAAAAAGTTCTTAAATGAAGCTAAGACAGAGCGTGAGATTTCCCTTTGGATGAAGGAAAAGGCAGAGTCTAAGGGCTTTACTGAATTTGATAAGACCAAGAAGTACAAGGCTGGAGACAAAGTATACAGAGTTAACAGAGACAAGGCTATTATGCTTGCAGTATTTGGCACACGCCCAATCACAGACGGTGTAAAACTTGCAATCTCTCACATTGATTCACCTCGTCTTGACCTAAAGCCAAACCCACTTTATGAGTCAGAGGAAATTGCCCTCTTTAAGACTCACTACTATGGTGGCATAAAAAAATACCAGTGGGTAACTATCCCACTAGCACTTCATGGTGTAATCGTAAAGCCGGATGGCAAAAAGATTACAGTTAATATCGGTGAAGATGACAATGATCCAAAGTTTGTTATCACTGACCTTTTGCCACATCTTGGCAAGGAGCAGGAAAAGCGCACACTTGCTGATGGTATCCGTGGTGAGGAACTCAACATTCTCGTTGGCAGCCGTCCATTCAAGGATGACAAGGCATCTAACCTCGTTAAGCTCAACATCTTAAAACTTCTCAACGAGAAGTATGGCATTGTTGAGAAGGACTTCCTTTCAGCTGAGCTTGAAATCGTACCAGCACTCAAGGCCTGTGATATTGGACTTGATAGAAGTATGATTGGTGGCTATGGCCACGACGACCGCGTTTGCGCCTACCCTGCTGCAGAGGCTGTTTTTAATGTTAAAAAGCCAGCATACACAGTAGTAACTGTTCTTACAGACAAAGAAGAAATCGGTTCATACGGCAATACTGGTCTCGATTCCTTCTACTTCTCATACTTCCTTTCAGACCTTGCAGAGTGCTTTGGCGCTTGCGGTCGTGACGTAATGTCAAAGTCTGAGTGCCTATCAGCAGATGTAAACTCAGCCTTTGATCCAACTTTCCCAGAAGTAATGGAGAAGCGTAACGTATCTTATATCAACAAGGGCGTTGTAATCACAAAGTATACAGGTGCTCGTGGTAAGTCAGGTTCATCTGATGCATCAGCTGAATTCATGGGCAAAATCCGTGGCCTTTTGGAATCAAACAACATCGTATGGCAAATTGGCGAACTCGGCGCTGTTGACGCTGGTGGCGGCGGAACAGTAGCACTTGATGTTGCTCGTCACAACATTGAAGTTGTTGACCTTGGTGTTCCAGTACTTTCAATGCACGCACCATTTGAGGTTGTTGCAAAGATTGATGTATACAGTGCTTATCGCGCATTCTATGAATTCTTTAATATGAAGTAAAGTTAAAGGCTCCCGAAAATCGGGAGCCTTAATTTTATTTTATAAACAGCGCAAAGATATAAGGAATAGCGTAAGCAAATCCAAGCGTTGTGAATACGGTTACGAAGTAGTGCTCAAGGTAAGCACCTGCGTACATAATCGCAGCTGGAATTGCGAGTCCTATCTTGGAAATCACCTTGGTGTCTTCATCCTTGAAAAGATGTTCCCACATATTCATTGCATCCTCTAAAAGAGGGAAGCAGTTGACAAGGCAAGAGATTCCAAAGTAGGTAAAGAGTATTCCGAAAAGGTTAAACTTGCCAAGATAAACAGAGTTTAGTGATGCTGGAATCAAGAATGATAATCCACAGATAAGGCTGATTATGTGTGGAAGGAAGCATACACCAAAGCTGCCTTGTTTTGGGGCAAGTATATGCTCTACGTGACCGCAGAGTTCGTTTTTTTGGAAGTATCTTGAGAACTCAATTGGAATTTCGTACATACGGCAGGCGAGTTGCTCTAAAAATCCTTTTAGGAATGCGCCTGGGAATGTGAGGATTTTGATGATGAAGTTTATTGTGCCCATGTGAAATCCCCCTTATCCTTAGTAAAGATGTCCTCGACAGTCATCTCTTCTGTAAGTACTTTTTCAACCTCGTTTGCAAGGGTAAATCCATAGTAGGAAAGTTCCTCTTCGATGGCTTGCATTGTGTCATTGTCACCTTGGAGACCAGCGCAGAGGTAGTATAGGCTTGCAGCAGAGATGTACGCATTTGCTGTATCAGCACTTTCGTATGCTGTCTGGGCATTTGCAAGTGCCTCTTTTGGCTTGTCCATAAGGAGGTTGATTATACCAAGCTGATAGTTGATAAGTGAATCGCTTGGATTGATCTTGAGACCATCGTTGCAAGCTTTTGTAGCCTTGGTAAGGTCGCCCTTGAAGCGATATGCAACTGACCTATAGAGATAGACATATGGGCTTTCGCTGTTGAATTTTGAAAGCTCGTTTGCATAGTTTAACATGTCGTCATATTTCTTCTCGTTGAGGGAAATCTCTGCGAGGAGTGGAAGGTAGAGCGACTTGTTGTCAGGATCAATTTCGCGAATTTTTTCAACGTTTTTACGCATTATAGAGATGTCTTCGCCTAAAACGTTAGCACCGTAGTACTTGTAGTAATAAAGCTGTGCCTGATCAAACTCTTTGCCGGCAACCTTTTCATCGAACGCCTCTTCAAACTCGGCATATGTCATAGAAGGACTGTAAACGTCGTTGAAGCACTCATAGAGTTTTTGATATGAATCAATCTTGTCCTTTGCTGCTTTGACACTCTTGTTTTTAGATTTTGCAAGGTCAGATTCAGTAAAGTACTTGTCAATAAACTTAGAGAGATCCTCGTATTTATCAATTCCGATTTTTTGGTAGAGGTCAACTTGGCGTCTTAGGTATCTGCCGCCGAAGTTGTCGTCCGTTACTTTGATTTCGGTGTTGATGTTGTCATAAGCTGCAAGAGCAGAGTTAAGCTTACCTGCTTTGACAAGCTTGTCAGCAGCAACTGCCTCTTTGAAAACTGGGAAAGAGATAGCAAAGTAGCTAAATGAGAGGACGAGGAGGACGATTGCAATAATTGGAGCAATGAGTTTCCACCATGAAAATGGGTAATGCTTCATTGTCTCAAGGCATGACTCACAGTATTGCTCGTCATCGTCGACAATATTTTCGCCACAGCATTCGCAGTACTTTTCAGTGCCACGTTTTGCCTTTCCATCCTTTGCTTCTTTTACTATTTCCTTCCAAGAGGCGTCTGGATTTTCCTCCATCATCTTGTCAATCTCGTCTTGGACAAGATCCTTTAAGTCATTGAGCTCCGACTCAAGCTTTTCTGGGTCGAGACCAGTGCTTGGGTCGAGCGGGATCTTGTCATCGCCCTCTGGATTGACATCGAGAGGAATTTCCTCGCCAGGAAGTTCCTTTACGAGCTCTTCGAGCTCCTTTGCTTTTTTATCTTCTGCCAAAGTACGGTTCACTCCTTCTTTGGTTTATTTTAAAACTCCATTATTATCAAGTCTTGGGAACAAGAACTTGTTAAGTGCAAGTATTCCAATAATAGTAATTATTGTCTCTGGGATCATATATCCCGCATTGTATGTGATTGAATAGGCAAAAACTGCGCCAAGCGAGTTGCCATTTGTATAGTCGCCCCAAATTGTTATGCCACTGATAAAGTGGCAGAGTAGGCGGAACGCACAAACGAGTATGGTGCCAATGGTCAAGTCTATATAACCATTCTTAAATTTGCCTTTAAATATGCCACCAAGGCCTAGTGCTGTATAGGCAAGCAAATAGTCAAAGAGTATCAAAATAAGGTAACTTGAAAAGCCCTTAACATAGCTTAGGTTTGAGAGGCCAAAGAGGAACTGGAGAAGTGACATTACAAATCCAGAAAGCAATCCCCAAGCTGGTCCAAAGATGTAGCCAAGAGCAATTATTGGAACTTGGCTAAAAATAGTAACGCCACCACCATATGGTAGTTGTACCACTGCAAACTCGTTTAACACAGTAGCAATGGCGATAAGCATGGCAGTGACGACTAAGCGGTATGTTTTGTTGTTTTTCATAAGTATCTTCCTTTCCTACGCGGGCATTATCCCGATCAGGTCGAAGGGACAAGGACTTGTGGTCCGAATCTCAGCCGAAGAACATTCAGCGCCCCTGGACTATTATTTTGTACGAAAACATTTTAACATTCAGTCTTGCAAAGTTCAAGGTATGGTGTTAAAATTCTATCTCGGTTTTATCATTATAGGTATTATTAAAGAGACAGGGTGTTATATTTGAAACTTAGAGAAGACATAAGAAACGTTGCAATTATTGCTCACGTTGACCATGGTAAGACAACATTGGTTGACGAGCTTTTAAAGCAGAGTGGTACATTTAACTCACACGAGACTGTTGAGGACAGAGTAATGGACTCAGGAGACTTAGAGCGTGAGCGTGGTATCACTATTCTTTCCAAGAACACATCAGTTCATTACAAGGATACAAAAATTAATATCATTGACACTCCGGGTCATGCTGACTTTGGTGGTGAGGTTGAGCGTATCCTCCTCATGGTAGATGGAGTATTGCTCCTCGTTGATGCTTTTGAAGGCTGCATGCCACAGACACGTTTCGTACTTAAAAAGGCCCTTGGTCTCAAGAAAAAAGTAGTAGTTGTAATCAACAAGATAGACAGACCTGGTGCTCGTCCAGCCGAGGTAGTAGATGAGGTTATCGACCTCTTTATCGAACTTGGCGCAAATGAGGATCAGATTGAATTCCCAGTTATCTTTGCATCAGCAAAGGAGGGCTATGCATCTGAGGACTCACGCGATAGAAGTGGCGATATGCGTCCACTCTTTGAGGCTATTATCAAAGAGGTTCCAGCTCCAAAGGGCGACGTTGACGCACCTTTGCAGGTGCTTTTCTCAAGCCTTGATTATGATGATTATATTGGCCGAATTGGCGTAGGCCGCATTGAGCGTGGTACTATCAAGAGAAACCAGCAGGTTGTACTTTGCAAAGCAGATGGCTCACAGCAGAACGTTAAGGTTTCAAAGCTCTATGCTTTTGAAGGCCTTAAACGTACAGAGGTTGAGGAAGCTGCTGCAGGTGAGATAATCTGCGTATCAGGTATTGCTGATATTAACATTGGTGAGACTGCATGTGACCCTGAATGCATTGAACCTATGGACTTTATCAAGATAGATGAGCCTACAATTTCAATGAATTTTATTGTAAATACTTCTCCATTCGCTGGACGCGAAGGTAAGTTCGTTACATCAAGAAATATTAGAGACCGTCTCTTTAAAGAGGTTGAAACTAACGTTTCAATGCGCGTAGAAGAGACAGACACAACGGATACATTCAAAGTATCTGGTCGTGGTGAACTTCATCTTTCAATCCTTATTGAGACAATGCGTCGTGAAGGATATGAGTTCGCAGTTTCTCGTCCAAAGGTTATCTTTAAGCGTGATGACAACGGCCAACTTCTTGAGCCTATGGAGCTCCTTGTTGTAGAAGTTCCAGCTGACTATGTTGGTACAGTTATTGAAAAGATTGGTTCACGTAAGGGTGAACTTAAGGATATGGCTGCACATGACGGCGGTTCAACTCACCTTGAGTTTTCAATCCCATCTCGTGGCCTTATTGGTTATCGTTCAGAGTTCCTTACTGATACAAATGGTAACGGCATTATGAACCAAATCTTTGATGGCTATGAGCCATACAAGGGTGACATTCAGATGCGTGAGCGTGGCTCAATCGTTGTTCATGAGCCAGGTGAGTCAAACGCCTATGGCCTCTTTAACACACAGGAGCGTGGCAAGCTCTTTATTGGTCCTGGTGTAGAAGTATATGAGGGCATGATCGTTGGTGAGTGCGCTAAGAACGAGGATATCGTTTGTAACGTATGTAAGACCAAGCATCTCACAAACACACGTGCATCAGGTTCCGATGATGCGCTCCGTCTTGTTCCGCCAACAACACTCAGCCTTGAGCAGTGTATGGAATTCATCGCTGATGACGAACTCTTGGAGGTTACCCCAGAGTCACTTCGCCTTCGTAAGATGATTCTTAACAAGGAACAGCGCATGAAACAACAGTTTAAGAATAAATAATTAAAAAGACCTCAGGGCGTCATCGCCTTGAGGTCTTTCAATTATGCATCCTCCAAGGCATACGCCAAGGACGATGTAGAAGTATGGTGCTGTATAAAAAACAGTAAGTCCAAAGAAACCAGAAATTAAATATCCAACTACTGCGAACGCACATGCACGTGTGATCGGTGAGATTTCTTTTCTAAGTTTAATTAATCTGATTACACCAAGCACAAGGAAGGCAAGGTACATAGCAAGGCCAGGGATGCCTGTGTACATACCGATTTGAAGGTACATATTGTGCGCGCTAAATCCTATGCCCTGTGGTCCAAATCCTACGATAGGAGAAATCTTGATAGCTTGTAGTGCAAGTTTCCAAAGTCCACCACGCGCTGAACCAACCGATGCAACTTCCTCTATGTCAGCGCTACTGTCTATAACAGTACTTACGTCAGAGAACATAGATGTGAAGTTGTCAATAACGTTGCTTGTATAGATTAGGCTGATTGCAGAAAGCACAATGAAAGCGAGGAAAATTGAAGCAGGTTTGACTTTATTTTCTCTGTTGATAAAGGACCATATGACCGCAAAGAAGAAAGTAAGCAGTACAGCAAGGTATGATCCCATAGTGTTGTTTAGAATCAACATATTAGTTAGAAGTACAAAGCAGATTGCATAGACAATCTTTTCTCTTTTGCTTTCAAGGTACTCTATCATATAGCCACAGAGGATGAGTGCTATTGTCAAATAATATCCGCAGTGGTTGGTGTTATAGAATGGTCCTTGATAGTGGAAGCAATTAGTTGCTTCATTTGCAAAGAGTTGGTAGGTGATTCCATTGTCTATTAAAGAGAAGATTGCAAATATGCTTGCAAGGATAACGTAGACCTTGCTAAGTATTATTACTGACTTCTTGCTTTCTGACATCATTATGCCAATGAGAATCATGGCAAAATATGAAAGGTACACGGAAACGCAGTCGGACATTGGGACAAATCCAAAAAAGCACATAAAAGGTGTGTCTGATATTGCAGCACAGAAAATACTCCAAGCACCAAATATTAGTAGCATAATAAATGGAGGCTTGTAGACTTTTTTAAATGAAAAATCTTTAATTGCTATAAGTAATCCAAAGACTGCGGGAATGAATAAGAACATTATCCAAACTCTGTAACTAATATATGATTGTGTGTCGGTGAGATTAAGAATTATCTCGGCAAGTGGTGCGAGAATTACTATTAAAGCACATCCAACGGACCAATTAGTCTTTTCCATATGCAAATACTCCTTGTTCTGGGTGCTTTTCTACAAACTTTTCATAGTGTTTTGATCTGTACATAGCGCTAGAGTAACTATTAGCATAAACTGCTTCCCTATATGTTCTTACATAAAATTTTTGGTTCCACTGAAGAATAGAAGAGACAAGGATAAAGGCTGCAAAAATTGCAGCAAGTACAATGGATATAATTTTTGTTGCTTTGCCTAGTTTGCTTTTCATGAACTCACCATTTTGATTAAAGTTTTGATATGTCTATTGTTGACAAGTCTTCTACGTACATATTTGCAAGAGAAATGATTAAATCTTTGTGCTTGGTTGACCATTTGTCTTGCACGGCAATGAGCGGGTAACCAGCAGTTGACACAGTTGTAATTGGAGTTAATGTGTCTTCAAAGACATAAGTTTCCGATTTGTCAGTTCCAAGGTATGCGAGGGCCGCATCAAAAATGTTAGGGACTTTTTTGTCGAAGCCAACTTCTGTACACGTGAAAATTTTTTCAAAATAATCAATGATACCAACTCTTGTGAGTGCAGCCTCTACTAGGTGACGGTCCGTTGCGGTTGCAATGACCATGCGAACACCATTTTGCTTGAGCTCTTCAAGGAAGTCCACAACGCCTGGTTTTACTGGTACTTCATTGTAGTAGCCGTTTTCTACCATTGCATTTGCTTCGTCTATAAAATCATAGATGCTCATATTGATAAAGCCACGGCTGTTAAAATACTCGCCCATTTCTGGCAAAAGCATAAGTTTGGTATCTTTTTGTATTTCTTCTGTATATTCAATTCCTCTTGATTCCAAAAAACGTGGACCTATATCAATCCACAAGTACATGGAATCAAGAAGGGTTCCATCCATATCAAAAATTGCAGCTTTGATAGCCAAGCTGTTCACCGTCCAATTAAATATCTATAAATCCGAATCCACCCATTTGATTTCCAAATGCATCCATTTCAGGGTGGTCATTTAAAAATTCCGCTTCTTCCTCTTCTGAAAGCTCATAGTAAGGGATTTCTTCTATTGCTTCCATTTTGAGTATTTTGCTCCAAAGGCTTGGCGTTACACGGACTGTATAGCCACAGCCATTTGGTGTGAGCCATTCCGCCATTGAGGCCTCTGGTAGAGCAAACATGCTCATGATGCTCATAATAACGCCACCGTGCGTTATTATGGCAGCCTCTGTGACGCCTGTTTTAAAGAGGCCTTCAACGATTTTTTGGAAAGCTGTTGAAACGCGCTTTCCAAAATCGGCATTTGACTCACCAAATGGCGGAGCCTCCTCTGGCCCGCCAGACAGCCAAGCCGTAAACAACTCGTTGTCCTTTAAATCATCGGCTGTTTTGCCTTCCCAGTCGCCAAAGTCATATTCACGAAGTTCGTTAATTACAATTGGGTTTTGGCCTGGATATAATATTTCACAGCTTTCAAGGCAACGCTTTAGTGGACTTGAAAAAACAGCACCGACATCAGGATATGTCATACTTTCTTTCATTTCCTTTAACTGATCGACACCCTCTTTGCAGAGTGGCACATCGGTTTGACCGATGTAGGTTCCCTCAAAATTTTCTTGAGTTAAACCATGTCTAATCAAATGTATTTTATAGGTTTTCATAGTTGCCTCCGAGTATAATTTTTAGTATAATAAAACTCCAAAATGCGGAAATAAATTACAATTAGTATAAATGGGGTGGCAAAATGCCAGATAAACTTCAAAATGATAATTCGTTTATCTTTGCAACAAGACTTATGGAACTTCGCAAAGATAAAAAGATTAGCCAAAAGCAGGCAGCCAAAGACCTTGGCATTTCACAGGCACTTTTATCACATTATGAAAACGGTGTCCGTGAATGTGGTTTAAACTTTGTTGTACGTGCTGCAAACTATTATAACGTAAGTTGTGATTTCTTGCTAGGAAATTCTAAAAGTACAGTCAATCTTGATCGTGATACACGAATCCTTGATATAGCAGAAGATGCAAACATGTCAACTGACACTATCGTACGTGCCGCAATTTCTCTTGGTACTAAAGCACAGAAGGATGAAGAGATATTTGAATATCTTACGGAAGTTTATGCTATCTCAACATATCTTGTCCTTTATGCAAGCATCAAAAAGGGACTTGTACCACATACTTGGCTTGAGGATAATTTATTAAATCCAGATGTGGCATCATACCTTGCAAACAGCCTAGGTACGACAACTAGAAGCCTTAAGTGGGGCCCAAAGAAGACGACAAAAGAGAAAAAACCACAGTGTGTTGAGACTGTGTCTTCTTGGACAAATGATTACTTGAATTTAAGTATAGCAAGCCTACTTTAATAGGTCAAACAAAACGGGTAGCGAAATAATCGCTACCCGTTCTTTTCTTTTATGAGCATGCTTCCTTATACATATTAATGTAGAGGTCTGCTGATTTTGCCCAGCTGTTATCGCACTTAAGAGCTCGTGTAACAAGTGCGCTCCACTTTTTCTTGTCGTTGTAGTAGAGGTCTATTGCACGATTGATTGCCCAGTGCATATCCTGTGCATTGTATGTCTTGAATGTAAATCCATTGCCTTTTCCATCACCACAGTCAGAGATTGAATCGCGAAGACCGCCGGTCTCGCGAACGATTGGGATAGTACCATAGCGAAGAGCAATCATTTGTGAGAGACCACAAGGTTCGCTCTTGGAAGGCATAAGGAACATATCTGCACCGGCATAAATTTGACGAGAAAGAGCAGAGTCAAATTTGAGTTCAAGGCGGAATTTGTCAGGATGACGAACTGCGAGTCCTTTAAAGAAGTCCTCATACTCTGTGTCGCCAGTTCCAAGTACAATGAAGCGAACTTCAGTTGTATCAAGGAGTTCATCAACCATATTGATGATAAGGTCAAGTCCCTTGTGAGAAACAAGGCGAGAGATAAGAGCAATGATTGGAACATCTGGCTTGTGTTCAAAGCCGAATCTGTCCTCAAGTGCCTCTTTACACTTTGCTTTGTTTGCTTTGGAAGAAGCGGAGTAATGATAAGCGATAGCTTTATCGGTCTTTGGATTATAGCTATCTACGTCGATACCATTAAGGATACCTGTAAGTTTCCAGTAGCTCTTCCAAAGGATTGTATCAAGGCCGTGGCTGAACCAAGGATCAAGAATCTCGTTTGCATACGATGGAGATACTGTTGTTACCTTGTTGCAGCATTCAATTGCGCTCTTTGAGAAGTTGACACAACCATCAAAGTCGATGAGAGAATAATCTGGTGGTGAAATACCGATTACTTCATTGAGGAGCTCGTAACCGTAAACGCCTTGGTACTGGATGTTATGAATTGTATAAACTGTTCTAATGTTTTCATATCCCTTTCTGTTTGCATAGAAGCAGTTGTAATAGATTGGGATAAGGGCTGTCTGCCAATCGTTGCAGTGAATTACGTCAGGTTTGAAACCGTCAAGCCATGCAACAAGTTCAAGGACAGCACGAGAGAAGAAAGTAAATCTCTCTGCATCGTCGTAGTAGCCGTAAAGACCAGAACGTTTGAAGTAATATTCGTTATCAAGAAGATAGTAAGTTACACCATTTGCCTTTGCTTCAAAGACGCCACAGTACTGTGAACGCCAAGCAACAGGCACGTCAAAGTGGAAGAGGAATTTCATGTCCTTTCTCTGTTCCTCTTTGATACATTCGTAAAGAGGAAGTACGACACGAACATCTTCACCTTTTTCGACAAGTGCTTTTGGCAATGCGCCGGCAACCTCGCCGAGTCCGCCACTTTGAGCAAAAGGAGTAGCTTCACTAGAAGCAAATAGGATTTTCATATTGCGCCTCCTTAATTACTAAACCGTTGTTCCTTTGCTGATAAAGATAGGATATGATTCATCGCCTGATAAGTTTTTGTTAGGTGTGATTACAGCATTTTTATCTGTGATTACTGCATTAAGTGTTGAGTTAGTGCTAACTACAGAACCCTGCATGATAATAGAGTTCTTAATTACAGCGCCGCGCTCAACCTTAACATCACGGAAGAGGATACTGTTTTCTACTGTTCCTTCAATTACGCAACCATCAGCGATGAGAGAATTTGATACTTTTGCATCGAGTCCATATGTAGCAGGAACATTGTCGCAAATTTTGGTGTCGATTGGCTTGCTTGGATCAAAGAGAGCCTTACGGTTCTCTGGATGTAAGAGATCAAGGCTTGCCTTGTAATAAGTTTTGAGGGAATCAATCATAGCGGAGTATCCAGTGATTGGGTAACCGTAAACCTTGAGGTTTGGAAGGTTCGCCTGGATAACGTCGCGCTCGAATGATGTGTAGTTGTGAGCAATAGCGTTGCGAACAAGGTATTCGAGCAAAGACTTTCTCATCAAAATGATGTTGAAAGAATAGTTTGTCTCGACACCAGCATCTCCGCCGTTTGAAATTGAGATTTCATTGATGCGCTTGTCGTCGCCGATTGCAAACATCATAAGGTCTGAAAGGGCAGGAGCCTTTCCGTGCTTATATACAATAGTAATATCAGCACCTTTTTCATCGTGGAACTTGAAAAGGTCACGATAGTTGATATTGTAAAGAGTATTTGTGTCAGTCATAAGTACATATTCCTGACGTGATTTGTTTAAAAAGTCAGAGATACTGTAGAGTGAAGATAGGCGCGTTTCGTGGCCTATCATAGCACTGCTTGTGTTGTAAGGAGGAAGGATAAACATACCTTCACGCTTACGTGCAAGATCCCATGGTCTTCCTGAGCCGACATGGTCAACAAGGGACTGAAAGTTGGTTTCAGTGATGATGCCAACTTGAGTCATACCAGCATTAACCATATCTGATAGTGGGAAGTCAATCATCCTATATCTTCCACCAAAAGGAACGGAAGCGGATGTACGAATAGATGTAAGTTCACCATTTGCGTTAGGGCCGTAGCTCTGTGCATGGATGATACCGAGTACGTTATTAGCTCTCATCTTACGCTTCCTCCTTTTCGCTAATCATTGATTTTGCAGGAACTTTTTCTTTGTCATTGATAGTTACATTTTCACCAATGACTGTGATTCCCCATTCGCCCTTTTCGCAATCCTGCTCACGAGCGCCAACCTGCGCATTTTCGCCGATTGTTGCGTTTTCAGCAACGATTGCATACTGTACGATGGCTCCTTTTTTGATTATGGAGCCAGGCATAACAATTGAGTCGCGAACCACAGCACCTTCCTCAACTGTTACATTTGCAAAGAGTACAGAGAAGTCAACGTCACCTTCGATGTTACATCCTTCTGCAACCATTGAATTGCGAACTCTTGCATGAGATGAGATGTACTGAGGAGGTGCGCTTGGGCTTCTTGCATAGATTTTCCATGTTGGGTCATCAAGGTTGATTTCTGCCTCAGGAGAGATGAGGTCCATATTGGCAGTCCAAAGGCTGTCAATTGTACCAACGTCACGCCAATAGCCCTTGAATGGATAAGCTACCATCTTTTCTCCAGCGTTGTGCATTGTTGGAATAACGTCTTTGCCAAAGTCGTTAGACGAGCCTTCTTTGGCCTCGTCGTCGATGAGGTACTGACGAAGTTTCTTCCATGTAAAGATGTAAACGCCCATAGAAGCCTTGTTGCTGCGTGGGTTTGCAGGCTTTTCTTCAAACTCAGCAATTGTGCCGTCGTCGTTTACAATCATAAGACCGAAGCGAGATGCTTCTTCCCAATCAACCTCAAGCATAGCAATTGTACATGCTGCTTCCTTTTCTTTGTGGAAGGCAAGCATCTCGCCGTAGTCCATCTTGTAGATGTGGTCGCCAGAGAGAATTGCTACATATTCTGGGTCGTACTTATCTATAAAATTAATATTTTGGTATATAGCATTTGCTGTGCCCTTATACCACTCAGTGCCTTCAATCTGCTGATAAGGAGAAAGGATATGAACACCGCCATCTGTGCGGTCGAGATCCCATGGTTCACCATTTCCTATGTAGTCATTGAGTTCAAGTGGCTGATACTGTGTCAAAACGCCGACTGTATGGATGCCGGAATTAACGCAGTTGGAAAGAGGGAAGTCGATTATCCTATATTTTCCGCCAAAAGGTACTGCAGGTTTGGCAATTTTCTTTGTAAGGATGCCAAGTCGGCTTCCTTGTCCGCCTGCAAGTAGCATTGCAATGCATTCATTTTTTCTTGCCATAGTTATTCTCCTTCTTGTTTTATCTTCTTAAGGAAGATTGCCGAGTTGCCGGCAAGGTTTACCTTGAGACTGTTATCTTTTTTGTGCATAGCGGTGTCAACAGTTTTAACTTTTCCGCTTGTGCTGAATCCTGTGCCACCAAAGCGTGGCTCGTCTGTGCTGAAGATTACTTCATATGTGCCGGCATCTGCGCCGCAGAGGTAGTCTTCTCGATTGACTTTGGTGAAGTTTAATATTGTATAAATTGCTTCACCTTTGTCGTTCATTCGCTTGAAAGCGAGAACGGAATTGCAGTTGTCATCAGGAATAATCCATTCAAATCCTTCCCAACTGTAATCTATTTCCCAGAGTTCGGAGTGGTCACGATAGAACTTGTTGAGTGCCTTTGTATACTCCTGGGTTTTCTTGTGCATGTCGTAATCAAGAAGTCCCCAGTCAAGTTCATCACCATAATCCCACTCTTTGAATTGGCCAAACTCTGAGCCCATAAAGAGAAGTTTCTTGCCTGGATGAGCATACATATATGCAAGCATTGCACGGAGGCCAGCAAATTTTTCTTGGTACTCGGTTGGATTGTCTGGATTTCCTGGGTGCTTGTTAATTAGAGAGCCTTTGCCGTGAACAACTTCATCATGTGAGATTGGAAGGATGAAGTTTTCGGAGAAGGCATAGAAGAATGAGAAAGTGAGACAGTCGTGGTTGTACTTCCTTGAAAGACCATCAAGGTTAAAGTACCTAATTACGTCGTTCATCCAACCCATATTCCACTTGAAGTTAAATCCAAGAGCCTTGTCATCAACGTCTGTTGGCTTGGTTACATTTGGCCAAGCTGTGCTCTCTTCAGCTATCACCATTACATCTCCGTGTTCACGGAAGATGTTTTCGTTGAGCTTTTTGAGGAACGCAACGGCTTCTAAGTTTTCAACGCCACCGTTGATGTTTGGCATCCATTCGCCGTCGTCACGGTCGTAATTTAGGTAGAGCATTGATGCTACCGCATCAACGCGAATGCCATCGACATGATATTTGTCGAGCCAGAACATTGCATTTGAAACGAGGAAACTCTGTACCTCGTTTCGGCCAAAGTCAAACACTTTGGTGCCCCATGATTTGTGCTCGCCCTTTCTTGGGTCTGCATATTCATAGCAAGGCTCGCCATCAAACTCATAGAGTCCACACTCATCCTTTGGGAAGTGAGCGGGTACCCAGTCTAAAATGACACCGATGTCATTTTTGTGGCATGTGTCTATCAAATACATGAGGTCGTCAGGTGTACCATAGCGTGAGGTTGCTGCATAGTAACCACATACTTGGTAACCCCAAGAACCATCAAATGGATATTCTGAAAGAGGCATAAATTCGATGTGGGTGTAACCCATATCCTTAACATATGGAACGAGCTCATCGGCGAGCTTGCGATATGAGAAAGTGTTGCCGTCATCAAAGCGACGCCATGAACCGGCGTGCACCTCATAGATATTGACTGGAAGGTCGTAGATACGTGAGTTGGCACGCTTTTTTAGCCATGCTGAATCGTGCCAATCATAGCCGTCAATATCGTAAAATTTGGTGGCGGTTCCTGGGCGCGTCTCCATATGGTAGCCATATGGATCGCTCTTTAAAATCATACGACCATTTTGCGCTTTCACTGCATACTTATACAGTGAAAATTCCTCAATCTGGCCTGTGATTTCAACTTCCCATAAGCTGTCGCTTATTTTGTACATCGGATTTTGACGTTCGTCCCATCCGTTGAACTCGCCAACAACGCTGACAGCACTCGCATGGGGTGCCCATGTGCGGAAGACGACTGTGTCGTCATCCACGCGATGGGAGCCCAAAAGCTCGTACGATTTCGCGTTGTTGCCCTGATGGAAAAGATATACAGGGTAATCTAAATTTGGTCTTTCTTTCTGCATATTTATTGCCTCTTAAAAATTAATATACATAATGATACAAATTAAATTCTACCAAAAAAAGCGCGCTCATTCAAGTGGTTTTGATGAATTTTCTATCTATATTTTACAATATATCGTCAAAAAGATTATGCACTTTTGTGCAAAATCGTTAAATTAGTACGCGTATAACCACATTTAGTGGTTTGCTCAAATTTCATACACAAAATTTGGATATTTTTTTGAATTTTTTGAATTTTGAGGTTGCAATTCTCTTTATAATAATATATAATTCTTTTGATAGTAGATAAAATTCTGCTCGGAAAATGACTTTTTAGAAAGTGAGGGTTTTGAAATGGACGAAAGAAGAAGAACCATTTCATCTGAGGAACAGATGATCGGTGAGGCTTTGATGCGCGTTTCTAACACACTCGAAGCTCAGCGACTCACTAAATCCTTAGACTACCAAGAAAAATTAAGATCACGCTCAAACATCAGACTTATCATTGCTATTATCTGCTTATTCGTTGCAATGATGATGATGGTTATCAGCGGAGCACTTCTCTTTGTACTTTGGAGATATGCTGATCCAGTACTCGACACAGTAATGCCATTCCTTAAGGGAATGATGGGCGACTTCGGCGTTATTTGGGACGGCCTTGTTGAAACATTGTCTTATGTTCCTGTAATGGTTGAACAGCTCACTAGACTTCTTGAACAAGTTATCATCATGCTCGAGGGCATTAACGCAATTGACCTTGCTGGTCTTATGGGTATGCTTTCTAAGATGCTCGGTGGTCTTATGACTGCTATGGACGGCCTCATGGCTGACCTCAAGCCAGTTATGGATTCTATCGGCAACATGATTAAGGACTTCGCTGCTAACGGCCTTGACCTTGACAAGCTTCTTACAGATCTCCTTGGTCCTGATGCTGCTGCTAATATCTCAGCATTTACACAGGGACTTCTCCAGGTAATGGGCAACATGGGCACACAGCTTGGCGACCTTTCAAATAGCCTTACACCTATGGTATCTGCTATGGGCACAATGATTGGTGACATCACAGATGGTATCAACGCAGCTAATGGTCCAGCAATGGTTTCAGCTACATCTGATTTCCTTAACGCTATTCCTGGCGCACTTAACACAGGTACAGATGTTATCAATGCTATGACTGGTGCATTTGATGCGGACGCTGCTGCTGGTTTGGTATCTGGTACAGGTGCAGCTCTTACTGATATGGTAGGTGCTCTTGGTAAGTTGGCTACTGGATTAAATAGCATCGCAGAGTTGCTTAACAACATAAAGTTACCTTCCATCTTTGGTTAGTTGCATAATGCATTTCGATTAATCTTGAGCAGATTATCTTATAAATTCGGCCCACACCTTTCGGTGTGGGCCTTTGGTCTTTTTATTGCTGTTTATATATAATGTAATTTATATAGTATATTTAATATTATTTTATTCCTAATTTAAGGTTTCTGTGGTATCATATTGGCGTTATAAAAGGAGGCATTTATGAAGACTTTAAGTAAAATGCTTTGTTTGGTGCTAAGCCTTGTATTTATACTTGGTATTATGAGCACTGCTCTTGTAGCTTTCGCAGAAGGTGAGGATGAGGCTCAGCCTGCTGAAATTACTACAAGTTTTGTAAATCCAAATGGTAGGGTACTCAGCGTTGCAAAGTATGGCAATAAGCGCCTTTATCCAGCAAACTCTATTGAAGGTATTAATAATTGTATAGAACTTGGTGTCGACGCTGTCACTGTTAGCGTACAGGAGACTAAGGATAAGCAACTTGTGCTGCTCTCTGGCACAGACCTTTCAAAATATTGCGTCAGCCGCGAGGACGGTAAGACAGCCGTTGCTGGCAAGGTCACCGAATGCACCCTTGAGGATATTCAAAAGAACTATTGCCTCAAGGCAGACAACGGTGGTGCAGACGGTGAAGCCAAGGTGTACGGCGTTGCGTCACTCGCTGACGCTATCAATGCCGCAAAGGGCAAGATATTGATTGTTGTAAACGGCGGATGGAAATATGCCGAGCAAATCAATGATATTGCAAAAGAACTTGAGGCATGCGATACAGTTATAATAAGAGGCGCTAAGGATACAGATAAGATTGCAAAGTTCATTAGCAAGGTTGGTACATCTGGTTGCCGTGTGGCAGCAGTGTATGATGTTGATAATGACAAGGGCAATGCCAAGGACTATATTGGCAAGGCATTGGAGTCCGGCGCATTTATCGTTGAACTCAAAGCAGAAAAGGGCATGGCCAGCATCTTTAACAGCACCCCTTTGGAGAAGTTTGACGGCAAGGGCCGTGCAATGATAAGCACAACCAAGAGTAATCTCTGTGGTGACAGAGAGGACAGACAGGCTTCTTGGGAGGAGCTCATTGACCTGGGATACAGTATGATTGAAACTGATTATCCAAGAGAACTTGCACAGTATTTAAAACAGATTGAAACATATCGTAGCGAACTTACAACACTTATCGCAACAGCTCAGAATATTGATCAGTCTAGTTATACCAAGGTATCAATAGCATCACTTAATGATGCGCTAGAGGAAGCTATGGCAGTATCGTCCGAAGGATGCAAATCACTTAATGACCTTGATACGGCACGCTACCATATCCAAGAAGCATTGGATGATTTGGAACCATCTGACGGAAATGATAAGGCACCACTTCCAACATGGGCGGTAATCCTTATTGTTGTTGGTGCATTAATTTTAATTGCAGCTTTGGTAATTCTTGTTCCAAGAATGATTAATAAGTCTCGTCGCAAAAAGCGTAATTTTGAGAGATTTAAAAAGACTTTCAAGAGTGAGATTCCAACCGAGAATGATGAGACTCTCACTACAAACATAGCAGAGGATGAGGAGTCCAACAGAGGACTTTCTGAAGAAGAATTAACTGTCGCTAAGGAGGAGACTCCTGAAGTTGTTGAACAGCCAATAGAACAGGAAGAGATTCCAATGGAGGAAACTGCTGTTGAACCTTTAGAGGAAGCTGCTGAAGAGAATGCTGAAACTCCACAAGAGGAGGAATCAGCTCCATCGCTTTCAGAGATGCTTAATCTTGGACAGGTAGTTGAGATTGAAGTCCCAGCAGAAGTGATTAGTGAAGATCCGGTTGAAGAGTAAAAAAGGTGTCGCGCAAGCGACACCTTTTTTATGTTCTATTCTATTTATTTCTTATGCTTGAACTTCCTCAAGACCTTTGTTGTAGGTTGTGCCTACTATCTTGTTACGGCCAGTTTCTTTTGCAACATAGAGGTTGTCATCTGCTGCTTTGATGAAGTCCTCTGTGGCCTTCATAGAAATGGTAAGTTCTGCAACGCCGCCACTTATTGTAACAGGGCGATCAATCTCTGGTGCAATTTTCATAGCGCTAAACTTTTCACGAATCTGATTAGCGCGTACGATTGCTGTTTCCTCTGTTGCACCTGGAAGTACGAGGATGAATTCCTCGCCACCATAGCGAGATACGATGTCATAATCACGACAGCTCTTTTTGAGGATATCCGCAACAGCTTTGATTACTTCATCACCAACGAGATGGCCATAGTCATCGTTGATGCGTTTAAACTTATCAATATCGAACATTACGATTGCAAGACTACGTCCATCTGAGCGGCAAGATGTGATGCTGCTTTCAAGATAGCGGATAAGGAAACGTCTGTTGTAAGCGCCTGTGAGTGGATCCTTAACAGAGAGTTCCTCCATTTGAGCGAGGAGTCTGTCAGAGCGTGTTTGTTGTGCCTCAAAGTTGCGAGCAAGAACCTTAACAAGAACTGCGATACAAAGTGAGCATACAATTAAATCAAGTAATGTATCGAGGTATTCATTGCCGTGGTATACAACGAGTGAACTAATAAAGTCAGATAAGCCAAACCAGTTTTGAGATTCGGCCGATATTAGTAGGGCATACCATATGAATGCACAGAATACAAGAGCTGCCCCTTTTTTCGTGTCGTCGAGCATCAGGACAGAGAATACAATTGCTACTATAAAGTAGAGTGTCATACTACTCTCAATTCCACCAAGGGTTATATAGAGAAGTGGCATGATTAGGAAGTTCATTCCAAATGCTACAAGTCCTATTATAACGTCAAGGTTTTTAATAATCTTGGACAGTGGATAGAGCGAGAGACATGTTACTGTACAAATGATACATGCCCAAATGCCAATGTTTGAATTATCACCAGCAGTTGAACCACTTATTAAATTTGCTAAGGTTGCAAGGAAAGAGAATATTGGAGCACCAACACAAACGATATTAAAAAACTTGCGTTTGATAGGTATGTTGTCACCAAAAGCTTTTTCCTTTATGTTGTTAATCTTGTCTAACATTAAATGTCGCCTTCTTATTACTCTGAAGAACCTTTCCAGATAATCTTATTTCTACCAGTTTCCTTAGCGGTGTAGAGATGTTCGTCGGCTGCTGCAATGAATTCTTCAACTGTCTTGTAAGTGGTTACATAACTTGCAACACCACCACTGACAGTTACAGGTCTGTCGATTGCATCTGAGAAGCTAGATGCTTCTACTTTTGCTCTGATTTGCTCGGCGCGGGCAAATGCGGTTTCTTCTGATGCGCCAGGCATTACGAGAATAAACTCTTCGCCGCCATATCGTGCTACTACGTCATAGTTTCGACAACTCTGGAGTAGCACGCTTGAGAATCCTTTGATGACTTCATCTCCTACTAGGTGACCAAAGTCATCGTTAACGCGTTTAAATTTATCAATATCAAACATGATAATTGAGAGAGGAGCACGTGTTTCCTTGTGCTTTTCAATTCCTGATTCAATGTAACGAAGGAGGAATCTACGGTTGTATGCACCGGAAAGTGGATCCTTTACTGAGAGTTCCTCAAGCTGCTTTAAAAGCTCGTTAGTACGCTTTTGCTGGAACTCGAAACAAAGAGCAAGTACTTTAACAAGGACTGATGTTGAGATACCAACTGTGAAGAAGTCCATTGCCTCATCAAGATACATTGCCCACTCTGGCATAATAAAGAATGTATCCGTTAGAGATCCAGAATATTTTGCTGAGAAATAGAAAACAAGTGCGTACCAGATTGATTCAAGGATAAACATTATTATCATTGGCTTGAAGTCCAGCATCAGTACCGTGAAGACCAAGCCCATGACAAAGTATATTGGCATACCGCTGCCAATGCCGCCTACAGTTATGAAAAGTCCTGGGAAGAGGACGAAGTTCAAACCGATAAGGCAAAGCATAATTGCGAATTTAAGGTTTTTCGTGATATGGAAAATAGCAAATGTCAAAAGGAAGAACAATATTGCCGTAAAGCAGATCGTCATTCCTGGAAGACCGATTTGCCAAAATCCTACGCCAGTTGCAGCAGCAACACGTGAAATGGAAATTCCAGAAGCCAAAGTTGCAAGGCATGTTGCAAGTGCACCACCTAGTGATGCGAAATTGAAAAATCGCTCACGAAGTGGAAGCTGATCTCCAAAGAGCGTAACGAAAAGATTTTTGAAGCGTTCCATAATTACCTCCGAATTTGCTGTATATTCTTTAATATTATAGCATATTAATGTAACCTATTACAAACAAATTGGCTAAAAACTAAACAAAAAAAGAGACCTCTTTATGGAATTTTCCACAAAGAGGTCCTGCTTTTACATATCAATATCAAGCTCAATTGGGCAGTGGTCACTGCCAAAAATATCTGTGTGAATTTTGGCATCCTTTATTTTGTCTTGTGTATCATTTGATACAACAAAGTAATCTATACGCCATCCTGCATTGTTTGCTCTCGCATTGTGGCGGTATGACCACCAAGAATATTCCACCTTGTCTGGGTAGAGATATCTAAATGAATCTGTAAATCCAGCATTAAGGAGTTCTGAGAATTTTGCTCGTTCCTCATTTGAAAATCCAGGCTTTCCAACGTTTGGCTTTGGATTTTTAAGATCGATTTCCTCGTGAGCAACATTGAGGTCTCCGCAGAGGATTACTGGTTTTTTCTCGTTCAGTTTTAAAACGTACTCACGTACCTTGTCTTCCCAGTCCATGCGGTAATCAAGACGCTTGAGTTCGTCTTGGGCATTTGGAACATAGAATGTTATGAAGTAAAACTCTGGGAACTCAAGCGTAATTGCGCGACCTTCGCAGTCGTGCTCTGGGGAGCCTATGCCGTATGTAACGGATAGTGGCTCCGCCTTTGTGAAAATGGCGGTGCCGGAATATCCTTTCTTCTCGGCATAGTTCCAGTACTGAGTATAGCCTGGAAGGTCGAGCGTAATTTGACCCTCCTGGAGCTTTGTCTCCTGGAGGCAGAAAATATCGGCATCGAGCGCATTGAAGGAGGCAAGGAAATCCTTGCCGACACATGCGCGAATTCCGTTGACGTTCCAAGAAATAAATTTAAGCATTAAATCACCAATTAGTGTTTATATTTTGTGTTCCACTCTGTCTGGAAATCATTGAGATTTGTATAGAAGTGGAAATTGTTGTCAGCGTCAGTAAAGAAGTAGTAATTGCCACTTGTCTCAGGCCATAAAGCGGCCTTGATAGCAGAGACTGATGGGCAACCAACAGGACCAACTGGGAGGCCCTTTGTCTTTAAATCATAAGCATCATTTGTGCAATAACCTTCAAAGTACTTTTTGTATTGAGCAGTACCTTCGGTAGCACCTATTGATGTAAGGTAGTCCTTCATTTTTACTTCAATGTATTTGCGAGTTGCGTCACTTCCGATGTATGGGAAACTAGCTGAATTTGTAAGACGGTTGTGGAAAACGGATGAAACCATTTTCATTGTTTCAAGGTCCTTGTCAGTTGAGCCAAGGTTTGCCTCGTATTGAATGATGGATGCAAGGGTGAAAACCTCATACATACTCATATTGAGTTGCTCTGCACGAGCGTATGCCGTCATACCATCTTCTTCGATGCTGCTTAGAGTAGTTCTTGAGTACTTAAGGAATGTTCGAAGCGCATATTCACCATCTTTGTTTTGATACAAGTTGTATGTCTCAGGTAAGATAAATCCTTCTGCAGCAAAGATGTAACCAGAAGCTGAATTGAGTCCCTCTACGAGAGCCTCGTTGTCAGGTGGAACAACCTTACATGCATTAAGGAAGCTCTCAGCAGGGCAGACATTTTTCTTTTCAAGTTCCTCTGCTATTTGAGTAATTGACCAACCTGGGATAATAGTGATGTCAGCGGTTGGTGCTGCTGGCTCAGCAGTAGTTGGCTCTGGCCATAAATACTGCTTGATGCCTGAGCATGCTGTTGCGTTAAATACGAAAATAAGTATAAGTGTAAGGGCAATAGCAATTTTAAGACGAATGCGAAGCTGTTGTTTCATTATGAGCTTCATTTTATGCTTTTGCTCTCTTGTTTGATAAATCATAAGCTCCTCCTAATCTCGGCGAATTACTCATATATTGTATCAAAAATTGAAGATAAAACAATAACAAAACTATTACATTATAATAAGCTTATAAAAACCGATGACCCCTCACCTTGCGGTGAGGGGTCCATCTGTAGCCTGTATATAAAGTCCCTAGACAAGAACCTTATTACAAATTATTTCTTGTAGTACTTGATAGCACCTGGCATACCTGTAAGTGAGCCAGCGAAGTCAAGCATATCAACAATACCAGAGATTCTGTCCTTAATAGGAAGCTTTGGAATTGGCCATGGGATGTAGTTCTTCTGAGCATCCTCAGCTGAAAGTGGAGGAAGTTCAAAGATCTTGTCCTCATGATGCTTTGGAACGTCTACTGCCTTACCCTGGAGAAGCCACTTGCCTCTGTAGAACATTGTACCAAGAAGACATGGTACTGCTATAGGGATAAGAGCTGTGTTGCCCCATGGGCGAAGCTGTGGGTTAACAACGCCAAGAGCGTTGCATGTAGCGTTAAGACATTCAGCTGGGTTGCAGCAACCTCTGATTGGGTAATCAGCGATGTCGAGCATATCTTCGCCGCAGCAAAGACCCATAACCATAATCTTCTTGCCACCGTTTACGATGTCATCCTTAGTGTATGGCTTACCGTTCTTGTCGAACCAGTATCTTGTGCCATTAATTTCAACACCAGGACCCTCAACGATGAAGAGGTCAGGGTTGTGTGGCTTTGCAGGGCCGTACATAGCACCAGCAAATCCCATACCGATTGATGAAAGGCATCCGCCTACGCAAGCCTGCTCAAGAGCAAATGCTTCGTCTGGTGTAACCTTGTTAGGGTCAGTGATCTTTGGAGCGCCTGGAAGTGTATGACCAGCAAGTGCTACAAGACCTGGGAAGTTGTCTACGATTTCGCCGCGCATAACTGATGGGCAAGCTGGACGGAATGGAGTAACGCGAACGTTACCAACGATTTCTACGTCCTTGTCGCCGAAGCCACGCTTGTCAGCTTCTTGGATGAGCTTGTTCTCTGCTGGATCGAAGCCCATCATATGAGTTGTGATTCTGTCAGCCTCAACAGACTGGTTAGAAGCAACGATCATGTGAACGTCAACTGGATCAACAGGAGCAGGTGTGTTACCTTCGCCGCCGATGATACCGTCGATAACAGTAAGGTTTGGCTTGAAGAGGTAAAGCATATCAGCAAGCTTCTTGTTGATGTCGTGAGTGTGGTTACGCTCACGAAGGAAGTAAGGGATAGTACCCATAGCGTTCTTGAAACCAAGTGTAACGCCTGTGTAGATGTTTGTCTTCATCTTTGGTACTGAGATGTAGAATGCCTTACCGTTTACGATATCATCAAATGTATCTGGGATAAGGATTTCCTTCATAACCTCAGCCTTTGGAAGCATGTAGCGAACTACTGGGCGACGCTCGAGTGGAACGAGCTCTGCACCATACTGCTTAGCAATCCAGTCATAGTGAGTAATCTTGAATGAACCAGCAGCTGGGAAAGGCTTACCTGAAGACTCAGCGATGATGATGTTAGGGTTGTACTGCTTAACCCAATTTACAACTGCCTCGAATACACGTGGGTCTGTTGTCTCTGGGAAGTCTGTACCACCGTCCTTGTCATAGTAACCAGAATTGTGGTATACGTTAACAAGGTTTGGCTTGATGATTACTTTCTCGTAACCAGCCATTTCCTTAGCGATGCCTGTGCGTTCGTCAAGGTCGTTGAGAGCTGCAAAAACTGTATCGCGAATAGCTTTTACATCTTCTCTGTTGAAGTACTCATAAGTACCGTAGTTGTCTGGAAGGGCAACATAATCCTTAGTGTAGTCCATTACTGGAGCGTCCTTAAGGATGACATAGCTTTTAGCCATTTTCAAATTCCTCCAAATGTATTATTTTCGAAAACAATGCTTTTGCGCGTAAAAGAGTATACCATATTATTATGAACAATACAAACATTTTATTTAAATGAACATTAATGGACATGTTCACAGAAACTGTTTGCCCATTTTGGGCAAAAGAAATCCCGTGATTTTGCAATCACGGGGTAAATAATTACTTTTTCTTTTTGATTTTTGCTGTTGTTGGATTTTCAAAATATCCAATACGTTTTTTGGCACCATTGCCTGTTTTGAGGTAAGTTACTACTGGTTCAACGGCAGCCTTTAAGTTGTCATCCATGAATGATTCACATTTTTCAAGGAGTGAGTCATCTTTTGCAAGATTCATGCCAAGAATTGATACAACGATGAGGCTCTGCATGTTGTTGTCGCCCTCATCATAGAATGTGTTGAAAGCATTGAAAATCTTCTTAAGAGTTGGCCTGTCATTTAACTTGATAGCCTCCATAATACGAGGTGTTACAAGGGTTTCGAAGTATTCCTCTGGAAGGAAAGTTTCATACTTTTCAAGGTTGTTTAACATCTCTCCTTTGAGGTCCTGGAAGATGTTTTCCATACGGAGAGCAAGTGCCTCTGGCTCATATGTGGCAACAGCCTCTTTTTTCTTTGTTTTTTTGATGTTTTCCTGTGGGTCAACAGCGATTATTTTTGAGTCTTTTGCGCTTGTTTTTGCTGCCTTACCAGGAAGGACACATTCTGTGCCGTAGTATGTTGAAATAGCCTCGCAAATTGCGTTGGCAGTTGACTTTGTTGCCCTGTCATCCCAGTCCTCTTCACTTGGGTCAAAGAGTGTCTGTGTTACTGTTTTCCAGTCAGTACCAAGAGCCTTACAATTGATGTTTAAAATATTTTCTTCTACCTTGAGTTCAACTTCACCGTATTCACCGCTATAAGTGATTGGGTCCGCAATTTCCTCTGGTGCTTTGCTTGAAGTCAAAGAGAATTTTGCAGCTGTCATTGTGCCGTCGATAGACTTTATCAAAGTTTGGAGAGCATCCTTGTTTGCAACCATCTTAATGCCGCCTTTACTTACAAATTAATACGCAATATTCTACCATAAAGAATACGATTTGTCATTATTATTTTTTAATTGAAGTAATAAGGTTACTGTGTTAATATATACTTTATTAATGACAACATATTGTGTCGGAGGGATACTATGAAAAACATATTGGTACTTTTTGGTGGATGCTCAAGCGAACATGATGTATCTGTAGTTTCAGCGTCATCAGTTATCAAAAATATAGACCCTGAAAAATACAATGTTTATATGATTGGTATCACCAAAGATGGCAAGTGGTATCTCTATGAAGGCCCTGTTGATGCACTTCCTGAGGATAAGTGGTTAACAACCGGAAAGTTGACTCCAGCTGTTGTATCGCCTGACCAAGGAGTACATGGCATAACTGTTGTTCATGAAGATGGTCCTGAAAACATCCGAATCGACGTTGCTTTTCCAGTTCTCCATGGTAAGAACGGTGAGGATGGAACAATCCAGGGATTGTTCCAACTTGCAGGAATTCCATTCGTTGGATGCGATATGACTTCAAGCGCGATATCAATGGACAAAATCCTTACAAACACTGTTGCTGACCAGAATGGAATTGCACAGGCAAAGTGGGACTATGTTACTGAATTTGATTACAAGACTGGCGCCAAGACTCTTGAGGAAATCGCAACAAAGCTTGGCTTCCCAATCTTTGTTAAGCCGGCAAATGCAGGTTCATCTGTTGGTATTTCAAAGGCGCATAACTTTGATGAACTTAAAGCAGCTGTTGAATTGGCACTCCAGCACGACACACGTATACTCTTTGAAGAATTCATAGATGGTTATGAGTGTGAGTGCGCAGTGCTGGGCAATGACGATGTCATTAATGGCATCGTAGGCCAGATTACTCCTGCGAATGAGTTTTATGATTACGATGCCAAATATTCAAATGCTGCAAGCATTTTGAATATCCCAGCACTTGTATCTGAGGAACTTCGTGACAAGGTTGCATGTGAGGCTAGAAAGACATACAAGGCACTCGGCTGCAGTGGATTCTCACGCGTAGATTTCTTTGTAACAAAGGCCGATGGCAGAGTATTATTTAATGAGATAAATACAATTCCAGGTTTCACAAACATCAGCATGTATCCAAAGATGATTGAAGCTGCTGGTATTTCTTATTCTGAGCTTTGCGACAGACTTATTACGCTCGCAGAGGAAAAGTGGGGAAAGTAAGCTTGACTGAAAATTTTGAAGAACAGTACAAGATAACAATAAAAGATAAACACACGGTAGGCGGTGAAGTTTCAGAGTCTACAACTGAGCTCTTTGGTGACCTTAATGTGGCTAAAAACGGCTATATTATAAGGTACACTGAGCACGATGGTGATTTTGCTGGAACTACTACAAAGATATTTGTAATTGAACCGGATTCCGTGCGCTTGTCACGTGGAGGTCGATATGGCCTGGACCTCGTTTTGGAACGAGGCAAGCGCCATAATTGTGCATATGATACGCCATATGGCAGTTTGCAGATGGGTGTATATGCAAAAGATGTGGATTCCAAGATGAGCGAGTGTGGAGGAAATCTTAAGTTTGCCTATTCACTTGATATAGGTGGCGGCGAAGTTTCTGACAACGAGCTTGAAGTGATAGTAAAAGATTTAGGTAAAAGAGGAGAAGAGACATGTCAAAGGTAGTAAATGAGGCAAGACAGCAGCTTATTGCAGCCATTAACGCTGCAAAGCCTGGACTTAAGGAATTCAAGATAGAAGTCCCTGCTGATCGCTCAAATGGTGACTTTTCTGCAAATGTCGCTATGGTAAATGCAAAGCAATTTTCCATGGCTCCTCGCGCTCTTGCTGAGGAGATAATCGGCAACTTAAATCTTGAAAATACATATTTTTCTAAGGTAGAAGTAGCTGGCCCTGGATTTATGAATTTTTTCCTTGATGACAACTATTATGCTGATATTTTGCTTGATATAGAGGCTTGTGGCAAGGATTATGGCCGCTCAAACTTTGGTAATGGCGAGCATGTACTCGTTGAATTTGTTTCAGCAAATCCAACAGGACCTATGCATATGGGTAATGCTCGTGGTGGTGCACTTGGTGACTGCCTTGCAGCAGTACTTGATGCTGCCGGCTACTATGTTGAGCGTGAATTTTATATCAACGACGCTGGTAACCAGATAGATAAATTTGCTCTTTCTCTTGATATTCGCTATCAGCAGCATTTCAAGGGTAAGGATGCAATTGAGCTTCCAGAGGACAGCTATCATGGTGAGGATATCAAGGTCCTTGCTGCTGAATTCGCAGAGGTAAATGGAGACAAGTACCTTGAAATGGATGAGGCAACTCGCAGAGCGGCACTCGTTGAATATGCTCTCCCAAAGAATATTGCCAACATGAAGGCAACAATGGAAAAGTATAGAATTAAATATGACACATGGTTCCACGAGAGCACACTCCATGAGAGTGGTGCTATCAAAGCTGTAATTGATGAACTCACAGCTCGTGGATATACATATGAAAAAGATGGCGCACTCTGGTACAAGAACATTGAAGTTCAGACCAATATGCTTCGTGCACAGGGCAAGTCAGACAAGGATATCGAGAAGCTTGATTTAAAGGATGACGTACTTATCCGTGCAAATGGCAACCCAACATATTTTGCTGCTGATATTGCTTATCACAAGAACAAAATTGAGCGTGGATTCACCAAGAACATCGATGTATGGGGTGCTGACCATCATGGCCACGTTGCCCGTATGAAGGGCGTATTAGAGGCTTTGGGTCTTGGCGCTGACAAACTCGATGTACTCTTGATGCAGCTTGTTAATTTGATGGATAACGGCGTTGCAATCAAGATGTCAAAGCGTACAGGCAAGGCAATTACTCTTACTGATTTGCTTGATGAAATCCCAATTGATGCAGTTCGTTTCATCTTTAATTTGCGTGAAGCTGGCTCAGTTATGGACTTTGATTTGGGCCTTGCTGTAAAGCAGGATGCTCAGAATCCAGTTTATTATTGTCAGTATGCTCATGCTAGAATTTGCAGTATCTTGAGAAAACTCGAGTCAGAGGGTATTAAGGTAGAGGATGTAACAAGCGATCAACTTAAGTTGCTCACAGCGCCAGAGGAGCGCGAGCTCATCCGCCATCTTTCATCTCTCACAGATGAGATTATTGCCGCTGCGAAGAACTATGATCCAGCTCGTATTACAAGATATCTTTTGGAACTTGCAACACTCTTCCACAAGTTCTACAATGCATGTCATGTAAACGTTGAGGATGCTGACCTTCGTCAGGCTCGTATTCACCTTTGCCTCTGCGCAAAGAGTGTAATTGCAAATACACTTGAAATGATGAAGATTGACGCACCAGAGTCAATGTAAAAGGCAAAAAAATAAGCTCCCAGTTTTTAAAACTGGGAGCTTTAATTTTTAGATTAGTCCTCTGGGAAGAAAGACTCATGAACAGCAGAAACAGCCTTGTCAGCGTCCTTTTCATCAACAAGAACAGAGATTTTAATCTCACTTGTTGAGATCATCTGGATGTTGATGTTGGCATCATAAAGAGCCTCAAACATCTGAGATGCTGTACCTGGGTGAGTCTCCATACCAGCACCAACGATTGAAATCTTTGACACGCCAGCATCAACGATGAAGTCGTCATCTGTGAGGTCTGGGAATGCAGCAAGAGCGGCCTCGCGAGCCTGGTCCTCTGCTGAAAGTGGAACTGTGAATGTGATATCCTTTGTGCCGTCACGACCAGCTGACTGAAGGATTATATCAACATTAACATTTTTTGCAGCAAGCCTTGAGAAAAGCTTGAAAGCAATACCTGGCTGGTCAGGTAATCTAAGTACTGAAACGCGAACTACATCGTTGTCTTTTGCAACGCCGCGGATTAACATCTTTTCCAATTTAATTGCCTCCTTAACTATTGTGCCAGGCTCACGCTTGATGCTGGACAATACTTCGAGATTTACGTTATATTTTTTAGCCATTTCAACTGAGCGGTTGTTGAGTACCTGTGCACCGCATGATGCAAGCTCGAGCATCTCATCATATGTGATTTCATCAAGCTTAACAGCGCCTGGTACTTTGCGAGGGTCAGCTGTGTAAACACCAGTAACATCGGTGAAAATTTGACATTTGTCGGCATGGAGTGCTGCTGCAAGAGCGACTGCTGATGTATCAGAACCACCACGTCCGAGTGTTGTGATATCGTCATACTTGTTAAGTCCCTGGAAGCCAGCGACTACGATAATCTTGTGCTGGTCGAGCTCAGACATTAAACGCTCTTTTTCAATCTTTTTGATACGAGCAAATGTATGATTTGAGTTGGTGCTAAATCCAGCTTGCCAACCGAGAAGTGAGATAACTGGAAGGCCAATTTTCTCGAGTGCCATTGCAAGAAGGGCAATAGAGATTTGTTCGCCAGCAGATACGAGCATATCGTGCTCACGTCTTGAGTGGTTTGGATTTATTTCGTTTGCTTTGTCAATAAGGTCATCTGTTGTATCGCCCTGAGCGGAAACAACGACTACTACGTCGTTGCCTTCGGCATATGTATCAGCAACAATTCCTGCAACACGGTTAACGCATTCGGCGTTAGCAACTGATGAGCCACCAAATTTTTGAACTATAAGTGCCATTTGGTCCTCCTTAGCATCTAGCAACGCGGATAAGTGAGCAGAGTTCAGCATTGCTGATAGTGCTTACTTTAGCGCGCGCTTCATTTTCTGTAACTTCATTACTAATAAATGCTATATCGTCTGTTGCACCTTCAAGGAATGTTGCACCAGCGAATGCTGCGCAAATAGCGTCCTTGTCTGCGCCCTTAAGGCGGATGTAGTATTTGTTAGGAATCTCCTGGTAATCCATAATAAGTTCTGGCTTTTCTGGTCCCCAGAAGATTGGGCGACGATTGTTGTCGTGCTCCATGCAATCAAGTGCGTCGGCAACAACTGCTGATGCAGTTGGAAGTTTGCCGGCACCCTTGCCGAAAAAGAGCACTTCGTCAGTAGCGTCGCCGTTTACAAGCACAGCGTTAAATACGTCGGAAACTGAGCTGAGTTGGCTCTCAGCCATAACAATGGCTGGGCTGACAACGATATAGAGCTGACCGTTTCCGCGGTCCTCTGCTGTGCCGATAAGTTTGATTGATGCACCGATGCTTGCTGCATATGCAACATCCTCGAGTGCTATTTTTGTAATGCCTTCGCAGTGTACGTTCTTTGGATAAACGTGGTTACCAAAAGCAAGAGCAGAGAGGATGCAAATCTTGCGACAAGCATCGTGTCCCTCAACGTCAGCTGTTGGATCCTTCTCGGCATAGCCGTTATCCTGAGCAATTTTGAGTGCATCAGCGAAAGACATATTTTCACGAATCATCTTGGTCAAAATGAAATTAGTTGTACCGTTCAAGATGCCGTTGATTGACCTAATGTTGTTTGCTTTGAGGCAGAATGTAAGTGGACGGATGATTGGAATACCACCACCAACAGATGCTTCAAACATAAAGTTTACATTGTTTTCTTTTGCAAGGGTGATAAGCTCGAGTCCCTTTTCGGCCACGAGCTCCTTGTTTGATGTTACAACGTGCTTGCCAGCTGCAAGGCACTTGGAAACGAAATCAAAAGCAGGAGTCTGACCGCCCATGGTTTCAATAACGATTTTAACGGTGTCGTCAGTCAAAATATCGTTAAAGTCCTTTGTAAATTTTGAGGCATTTTCGTCGCCTGGGAAATCGCGCAAATCAAGAATGTATTTTACATCAAGACCCAAATCACGCTTGTTGATTATTTCAACAACGCCAGAACCTACTGTTCCGTATCCCATTACTGCTACGTTCATGCGGTCACTTCCTTTCTAAAAATGAATGTACCTATAATAACACATATGCGCGAGCGTATAAATAGTTAATTTTATTAAAATGTACATTATTTGTAATACATTTTTTAGTTGTTTATTCAACTGACGTGTTGTAAAATAACTGTATTATACAAAAGGTGGTGCTCAATTTGACACAAACCGACAAAAAAAGAAAGTTCATAGTGGACGTCACTTACATAGTGCTTCTGGTACTTATGCTTGTGCTTTTCCTTGAGTATGCGTTCTATCCACTTCTTCCTATTTTTATCGCACTTCTTGTTGCGTTGGTTCTCCAGCGCCCAATGAAATTCTTGAACAGGAACCTCAAAATTCCAAAGGCAATAATTGCGGTTGTTCTTGTCTTTGCTTTGCTTGCTCTTATAGGATTTGCAGTATATATAATCGGTGAAAAAGTTGTCGATGAGGCAATCAGTTTTGTTAAATTTATTCAGACTTTTGTTACCGATTATGACTGGATTGACAGGCAGGTTCATAGCATCGTAAATGCCCTTCCGGGATTCATTCAAGAAAATATAATTGATAGCGTTGATGAGGTTCTTGCAAACCTCAAAATCGCCATGGAAAATGATGCTGCGGCAGGCGATTATACAATCAGTCTTTCATCAATTGATTTCTCATTCTTGACCGATAAATTAGCGGGTGGAATTTCAACTGGTGTATCAGGCGTGATTGCGACTGCAAAGCACGTACCTTCGGTACTTGTAGCAATTATCATTGGCATTATTTTATGCATATTTATGACCATCGAATACGATGATGTCATCGACATTATCGAGCGACTTTTGAGTGAGGAAAACGCACTCAAATTTGATGCTACAAGACGTGTTATGAAACACTCTGTTGGCAGTCTTGCAAAGGCATATGCAATCATCTGTACTTTGACTTTTGCTGAGCTTACAATCGGCCTTACAGTTTTGAAAACTCTGGGCATATTCAATGGCAATTATCTTGTAATCATTGCATTAATCACTGCAATTCTTGACATCTTGCCTGTAATGGGAATAGGTACAGTAATGTGGCCATGGATGGCGTTGAGTCTTGTGTCTGGCGACACAAAGATGCTCATCGGTCTCTTTGTAATTTATGCTATAATCACAGTCATTCGTCACATCTTGGAGCCAAAGCTCATTTCCGATACGATGGAACTTCCAGCTGCTCTTACGCTTTCAATAATGTACATAGGACTCAAGTTCTTTGGCGTGCTTGGTATGTTCGCGTTTATCCTTGTTCTCTACTGTGTAGTTGCTCTTAACAAAGAGGGTGTAATTCACCTAACAAGACAACCGAATGAAGCGCCGTCAGAGGAATAAATCAATTTCAAAGCCCCTCGTTTGAGGGGCTTTTTTCATGCCACTTTTAATAATTTTACCGATATTGTTTATTTTTTGCGCGCGTTGTGTTATACTGTTTTAGATTATTTATATTATAGGGGTAAATTATTATGATTATTATATCTCCATCACTTCTTTCATGTGACTTCGCAAAAATGGGCGCGGAGGTCAAGAGAATGGAAGAAGGTGGCGCACAGTGGATGCACATTGATGTAATGGATGGTCACTTCGTTCCAAACATCACAATAGGCGCTCCAGTGCTCAAAAGCCTCAAAAAAGATATGAACAGTGTAGCAGACGTACACCTTATGATCACAGACCCACTTAAATACGTTGAGGACTTTGCAAAGGCTGGTGCTGATTACATCACCTTCCATGTTGAGTCTGATAGTGACCCACTCGAGACAATCAACAAGATTAGGGAGCTTGGCTGTAAGCCATCAATTAGCGTTAAGCCAAAGACACCGGCTGAGGCAATCTTCCCTTACCTTGAACTTGTAGATATGGTTCTTGTCATGACAGTAGAACCAGGCTTTGGAGGTCAGTCCTTTATGGAGGACATGATGCCAAAGGTTAAGGCTATTCGTGAGGAGTGCGAAAAGCGTGGACTTCACGATATGCATATTGAAGTAGACGGCGGCATTAGCAGCGATACAATCGCAACAGCTGCCAAGGCAGGAGCCAATGTATTCGTTTCAGGCAGTGCAATTTTTAAGGCACCGGATGCAAAGGCTATTATCACAGAACTTAAGGAGAAAGCAGCAGTATGAACAAAGTCCGCTCTTACATGATTGATATGCTAATCATGCTCGCGGCTGCAGCGGTAGTTGCAGTTTACACCTATGGTGTACGTGCGCTTTGGAGCATTGTATTGTCAGTCATAGCTGCAGTAGCGACTGAGGCGATAGGCTATATCGCATTTATGAAGCAAAACCCAACCAAGATTGCGGATCTCTCCGCTATCTTTACAGGTGTTGCAGTAGCCTTGGCACTTCCGTCCTCTGCACCATTTTGGCTTGCACCAGCAGGCGCAGCTTTTGCTATTGCCGTTGCCAAATTGCCATTTGGCGACACTACAACAGCACCGTTTGTGCCAGCAGCAGTCGGCATTGGATTTGTAACGCTTAGTTATCCAACTATCGTTTTCAAGTATCCAAGCCTTGCAATAGGCAAGCTTACAGCGTCAATAAATGGAACAAATTTCGTTGAGGGTACATCTCTTGCACAGATGCTTACACAGTCAAGGTCAATCGGTACCAACATACTCAATGTACTTGATGTATTTGTTGGCAGGATTCCTGGACCTATGGGCGCATCTTGTCTCATCTTGATGATAGGCACATTCTTCTATCTCGTAATCAGGAAGCAGAGTGGTGCCATTACAACATTCAGTTTTATTTTGACATGTGCAATATTTGCTTTCCTTTTCCCACGTGTATTGACAGGACGCCTTTACTCGGTGCTTATGGAACTTGGCGCAGGACTCCTTTTCTACTGCGCAGTATTCTTTATGTCAGATCCAGCAACCAATCCAAGCACCAACCTTGGAAAGGTGCTCTATGGCGTCACTGGCGGTATCCTTGCAATGATACTTCGCCGTGTTGGTGCATATGAGGATAGCGTTATCTTTGTTGTACTCATTATGAATGCAATCTGTGGCGTATTTGATGGTTTTGGTGAGACGCTCACAGTTCTTGTCAAGAACAAGGGCAAGCTCCCAGGCAGGGAACCACGGGCTCGTCGCAGTAAAGCAACACCTGTTTTAGCTGACGGCCCAGAGCCTGAGATAGTTGAGGAGTCTGAGGCAATAGAGGCACCAGCGCCAGTTGAGGAACCTGAGATAACAGAAGAGCCAGTTGTTGAGACACCGCTTCCTGTAGTTTCAGAAGTGCCAGAAGAGCCAGCTCCTGTAATTAGCGAGGGAGCAACATTTGCTGATTTGATGACAGCGTCGGCACCAGTTGAGGAACCAGTGCCAGTTGAGGAGCCAACTCAGACAAGTGATGTTTTAAATATGTCTGTTGAGGATATGCTCGCTGAAATCAAGAGCAATATCGAAAATGGCAACATCCCTTCAGAGGAAGGAGGTAATCTTGATGAATAACAAGAATTATCTCTTCCAAGAAGTACTTTTAAAGAACCCTGTACTTGTTGGAACAATAGGACTCTGTCCTGTAGTTGCAATAAGCACATCTCTTAAGGCAGCACTTATTATGTCTGCTATTACAATAATCACACTGATAATAGCGCAAGCTTTAACTTCACTTCTTTTGAAGCACTTGCCACAGTGGGTTCGTCTTGGACTCTATACACTTGTCGGCATGATTGTTGTAATCCCTTCAATGTACATTGCAGATAAGTATAGTCCAGAAACTATGCTTGCACTTGGTATCTATTTCCCGTTGCTCGCAGTTAACCCACTTGTTGTAAGAAACTGTGAGAGAGAAGCGGTTGATTCAAGCTTTGGTAGGTCAATTGTAACTTCAATCTGTGCTGGTATCGGTTACTCAGCTGTACTTATCATCGTTGGTATAGTTCGTGAGATATTGGGTGCCGGAACAATTTGGGGTAAAGAAATTAAATTCTTAAATCCTGCAGCAGCATTCTTGATGCCAGTAGGCGGATTTATCATCATTGCATACCTTGCAGCTCTTCTCAGAGTATATTTCAGAGATATCGATCCAGAATTTGCTGATGATTTGATAGAGAATTCAAGAACAAATATCAAGGGCAGCCGCAAGGCCAAGCTCCAGCTTAAGGGCGCCAAGTACGCAGATGGCTCTGGCGCTGAGCCAAGACAAAAGCGTACCAAGGCTCCAAAGAAGCCAAAGGAAAAGCGCAGGCCGGAGCAGGAAAAACAGCCAAAGCAAAAACTTGAAGTTATGACACTTGAGGAGGCTGAAGAGCTTCGCTCAGCATCACTCCCACCAGTTGAGACAACGGTACAAGCAGAGCTTGCACCACTCGAAAATGAGGAGCAGGCTGAGATAGTAGCAAAGGCAGCCGAGTCAAAACCAGTTAGTGATAAAACTTCCCGATTTGAATTCGTAACTCTTGATTTGTCCAAAGAAGCTAAGTCACAGGAAGAAGCTGAGCGCTTTGCAGCAGCAGTAGCTGCAAACAAAGAGCAGCGCGCACAGCGTCAAAAGTCTAAGCGTGGACAGACAAGAAAGGTTAAGGAAGAAAAGGAGGGTGAAGAAGAATGAAACTTATAGCAGCATTTTTCGCAGCTTTCGTTTATGTATCTTTGACCCAGAACCTTGTCCTTACCGGCGGTTATGGTGCAAGTGAAGCAATTCGTTCAGCAGCAAGACCAAAACAGATTATGCTGTTTTCAATTATGATTGCTTACTTCTCAACAGTAACAAGTCTTATCTGTCGAGTAGTACTTTTCATTCCTGCATTTAAAAACAGTAACGAGATAGTATCCCTTGCTGTTTATGCAGCAGTATTAACTCTTGTATATTTCGTATCAGTTATCATTTTGAAGGTTCTTCTTAAGACATCTGACTGGTCTGATTTAGAGCAGGAGAAATTCCTTCGTCAAACAGCCGTTGCATCATTCAACACAATAGTACTTGCTATTCCATTTATCACAGAGAAAGCAACCTATGGTGTTCATGAGGCAATTGCGCAAGGTCTTGGCGCAGGAGTTGCATTTCTCATCGCAACAGTGCTCATTCATATAGGCATGAGACGTCTTGAGGATAACACTGAAATACCAATGAGCTTTAAGGGCACACCTGCACTCTTTATGTACATTGCAATTTTGTGCCTTGCTTTCACAGGTATTTTAGGCAAATCATTATTCTTTTAAAATCTAGGAGGGGAAACCGTGGAGTGCTATTTTGATAACAGTGCTACGACACAGCCAACGCGAAAAGTCGTTGACGCAATGGTCGAAGTCCTGACTGATTGCTATGGCAACCCATCCTCTCTTCATCGCGTTGGTGACGCCGCAAGTGAGAAATTACAAACGGCGCGCGAAACGCTTGCAAAGTCACTCTCATGTGACCCTGCGGAAGTATACTTTACTTCCGGTGGCACAGAGAGTAACAACATCAGCATAATGGGCGCCGCTCATGCATTGCGACGTCGTGGTAACAGGATAGTTACCACCTGTGTCGAGCATCCATCTGTACTCGAATGTATGGACAGGCTCACAGAAGAAGGCTTTGAGGTTATCAGACTTCCAGTTGATGGCACGGGTCATGTAAGTGAGACTGATATTGCTGATGCAATTGACGAGCATACAATTCTCGTCAGCATGATGTATGTAAACAATGAGGTTGGTAGCATCCAACCAATCGGGGCAGCCGCAAGCGCTATTAAGCGTTCGGGCGCACCTGCTTTGCTCCATGTCGATGCGGTTCAAGCTTTTGGCAAATTGCCAATCAAGCCATCATCGCTTGGCATCGACCTTCTGAGCATCAGTGCTCACAAGGTACACGGACCAAAGGGCCAAGGTGCCCTGTATATGAAAAAGGGCACACGTCTAACACCATATATCCTTGGTGGTGGCCAAGAAAACGGTGTGCGTTCTGGCACACATGGTATGCCTGGTATTACAGGTCTCAGTGCTGCTGTGAGTGAACTTGGTGACATTGAAGCAAATGGCAAATATGTTGCTACACTCAAAGCAAAACTCTTGAACCAGTTGTCATCAGAGGATAATTTGGTTGTTAATTCACCGGATGATTTTCCATACATCCTCAACATATCGCTTCGTGGAGTTCCATCAGAGGTACTCCGCAATTTCCTTTCGGAATGCGGTGTATATGTTTCAACTGGATCTGCGTGTTCAAAAGGACACCGTAGTTATGTCTTGACTAGCATGGGTCTTGATCCAAAAGTAATAGACTCTGCTATTCGAATTAGTTTTTCTCGCTTCAACACAGAGGAGGAGATAGACTACCTCGCCGAGTGCATAAAGCGCGCAAATAAATCACTTAGGAAAGTACACTGATGAAAGAATTTATTCTAATCAAAAATGGAGAGATAGCACTCAAGGGACTTAATCGTTCAACATTTGAAGATGCACTTGTTAAAAATATCAAGCGCAGACTATCTCCAATACTCAAAGCTGATATAACCAAATCTCAGTCGACAATAATGGTTGAGCCATTGACAGAGAATCCAGATATGGATGCTGCTGTCGAGGCAATCAAAAGAGTCTTTGGTATCGCAGGCTTTTCACGTGCTGCCGCATGTGAAAAGGATATGGATATTATGAGACAAGTTGTCGTAGACTATCTTGCTGACACATATCGTGAATGTAAGACTTTTAAGGTTGAGGCTAGGCGTTCTGATAAAAAGTTCCCTTTAAACTCACCAGAGATTTGTCGTGAACTTGGTGGAGAGATTCTTTCACATTTCCCACACCTTCGTGTGGATGTTCACAACCCAGACCTTGTAGTAAATGTTGAAGTCCGCGAAAAATACACGTTTATTCACGGTAATCAGATTAAGGGCGCTGGCGGTATGCCGGTCGGCACATCTGGCCGCGCTGCGGTGATGATATCAGGCGGCATAGACAGTCCAGTGGCTGCTTGGACGATGGCCAAGCGTGGACTTGTACTCGATGCAATACATTTTGCTTCACCGCCATATACAAGCCAACGTGCTGAGCAAAAAGTGCACGAGCTTCTTGGTAAGGTGTCAAAGTACAGCGGTACCATCAATTTGCTTGTAGTACCATTCACTGAAATTCAGGAGCACATCAAAGATGATTGCCCTGAGGACCTTTTCACAATTATTATGCGACGCATGATGATGCGTATTGCAATAGAACTTGCAAAGCGCCAAGGTTGCGGCGCAATCATCACTGGCGAGAGCCTTGCTCAAGTTGCAAGCCAAACGCTTCTCGCTCTTGGCTGCACAGACGCTGTGGCAACTATGCCAGTGTTCCGCCCACTTATTGGAATGGATAAAAATGACATTGTTGAGATATCGAGAAAAATAGATACTTTTGCAATATCAATAGAACCATATGAGGACTGTTGTACAGTCTTTACTCCAAAGCATCCACGACTTCGTCCAACACTTGAGGACGTTGAGGCCGCTGAGAAGGCACTTGATATGGATGCCCTTATTAAGCGTGCCATAGATGGTGTAAAAATCGTAGTAATTGACAAGTCTTTAGATGTGTAAGAGGTGTATATTTTGGAAGCAATAATAGTAAACAATCCCAAGGAACTGCTGACGAAATATGCAACCGCGCTTGTTGATGAACTATTGATTCACAACAAGCAACTGGCTGTTGCTGAGTCGTGCACAGGTGGACTTGTTGCAAAGGCTATCACAGACGTATCTGGCGCATCAAATGTATTTCACTGTGGTGTAATCTCTTATGTAAACGAAATCAAAACCGAAGTTCTCGGTGTGGATAAAGATTTCCTTTCAGAGAATGGCCCAGTGAATATTGAGACTGCAATAATGATGGCAGAGGGTGTTCGCAAGCTTGGACATGCCGACATAGGCATTGGAATATCAGGTGTTGCAGGACCTGGTCCTGATGGAGGCCATCCAGAAGGTGAAGTACACATCGCTCTATCTGATGGTACAGATAATATGTGTGTTTCACTTGATACGAAAACGGTAAATAAACGAGAGTACAATCGAGAACTTGCAACGCTTAATGCAATCAATCTTGTGCTCTTTTACCTTAAGAAAAACAAAGAGGAGGGATGACGAATGGCAGATACTAAGAAAAATCAAAGTACAAAGAAAAAAGTTGATTTAACTCCAACTGACAATGACAGTATTTTTCTCTTTGATATTGAAGTTCCTGCTGAGTCAGTAAAAGACGCCCCTAAACCACAAACTCCAAAGAAACCGGCACAGGCATCAAAACCTTCTAGTGCAAAGAAACCTGCGCAATCTGCGCAAAGAGAAGCACCAAAGAAGCGCCCTGCGCAGGAGAAAAAACTTAATGAGGTAAAGGGCGAACCTAAGCAACTCGCAAAAGAGAAAAAGGGTCCTTCTCTTGAAAAGGAAGAGGTAATATCACCTCCAAAGAAAAAGATGCCAAAGCAGGCGTCTCCTCTTGAAAAACCAGAGGAGAAGGAATCAATCAAAGTTCCTTATGTCAATAAAAAGCCAGCAACAAAGCGTGACTTTAGTGACGGTGCAAAGGCTGTAAAAAATGCAACAAAAGATCTTCCAAAGGTTTTGGCTTGGTTTATTCCAACACAAAATGACAAGATGGAAGAACTTGTTAGAAAAGGCCTTGTTATCATATGCATAATCGTTCTTATCTTCTCAATGGGCATTCTCATCAAGAGCACTCATCTTGAGAAGAAGGCAAGCGAAGATAACGCTGGCTCACAATTTGTAAACAAATACGTATACTCTTACGAAATTTATGATAAATCAGACAAGGAGAAATAATCATGGCAGATCAAAACTTTAATCCAATGCAACCACAGTACATTGATCCACAGGCACAGCCTGCAGCACCTTATGGACAGCCACAGTACACAGCTGCTCCACAGCCAACATATGCTGCACCAGCTCCTGCTGAACCAGAAATAATCATTCAAGAAGTAGGCTTTGCTGATTATGGATTTGGCGAAGGCGATTCAGTTGGTGGCGGCCATGATTTTGGCGGCTTTATGGATGACGATAACAGCACAGATACACTTGATGGTTTCAATGCTTTCAATTCTCAGACACCAAATCTTGATTTGGCAGATGTTGAGGCAGCTTCAAAGGCTGCAACAGCAGAAGAAAAGGCTATGTTTACATCAACAGTATCAAACTTTGATTTGAATGCACTTGAAGAAGCATCACATACTTCTTCAGATGCTGATAGAGACATTTTCTCAAGCAGCATAGCAGTAGGCGAGCGTGAAATGACAGTAAGCGATATGCCTTCATTTGATGCAGCGTCTGCATCATTTGCAAAGCCAGCTGAACCAGCAGCACCAATTGCTCCTGCTCCAATTATTGATCCAGCTCCTGCAGCTCCAGTTGCCCCAGCACCTGCTCCAGCAGAACCAGCTCCTGCAGCTCCATCATCATTTATGGCATCAATGCAGAGCATGTTCTCATCAATGAATGGTAGCGCATCACCTGCAACACCTGCAGAGCCTGCTCCATCTACTCCCAGTTTCGAACAACCTGTAATTGAGCAACCAGCTCCTGCTCCAGTTACACCAACTGCACCGGTTGCTCCAGCACAGCCTGATGTTGTAGTAAATGCAGCACCAGCACAGGCTACTCCTATTCAGGATATAAGCAGTTTCTCACCAGAGGCTTCACAGGCCCCTGTTAAGGATGACGCATATTGGAATAACATCGACAAGATGCTTGATAACTTTGATAAAAAGGCTGAGCCAGCGCCTGCACCAGCAGCACCGGCAGTTCCTGTTACTGCACCTGTAATGCCAGCAGCACCTGCTTTTGAGCAGCCTGCACCTGCACCACAGGCAGAGGAGCCAAAACTCCCTTTTAATCAAGGCGCTCAGGTAACACAGCCTGCAGCGCCAATAGTCCCACCTCAGCCAACACAGCAGGCACCTGCAGAGCCTGCTCCAACACCAGTACAGAATATTCCACCTGTAGCTCCGGTTCAGAATATCCCACCGGTTGCTCCGGTTCAGAATATCCCACCGGTTGCTCCGGTTCAGAACATTCCACCTGTACCACCTGTACAGCCTGCACCAGCTCCGGTTCAGAATGTTCCACCAGTAGCACCTGCTCCTGTACAACCAACTCCAGCACCTGCTCAGAACGTCCCACCAGTTGCTCCTAAGGGAATGTTTATCAAGGACGTTTCTACAGCTCCTACTCCAACAGAGGCTGCTGTTACAGCCACAGGCGTAGTTGCTGCGGCAACGACAGCTCCACAAGCTGCGTATGCTCCACAGGAAGTTCCTGCAGCCGAGGAAAAGGAAGACATGTCATGGCTTCAGCCTGAGGAGAATGCTTCTGATTCAAAGCGTGCGCAGAGGGAGGCAGAGCGTGCACAACGCGATGCTAATCGTGCTGCAAAGGCAGAGGAAAGAGCAGCGTTAAAGGCTCAAAAGGAAGAGGAAAAGGCTGCAAAGAAAGCCGCCAAAGCGGAAGCTAAGGCAGCTAAGAAGTCTAAGGACGAAGAGCCAGCATTAAGTATTAATTTGGAAGCACCACAGGACGAAGAAGGTCCAGTGATTGAAGAAACAAAAAAGGAAGTTCCAAAGGGCTTTAAAGGATTCCTCTACAAGGTGCTCCCAAATGGTGATGATCCAATAGGCGAAAAGATTAGAAAGTGCATAGCAATTATTTCTGCAATTGCACTTATCGTCTGTGGTATTTATTTCCTTTCATCATTTATCAATTCAAAGTCAGCTGAGAAGGATTCAGACAAGCTTGCTGATTTGATGGCAAACTCAGAGAATAGCGATGCTGCATGGGATGATATTTATGCAAAGTATCCTGATATTCAATTCCCATCTGGCATGCAGGCAAAGTTTGCTGATATCTATGCAATGAACCAAGACCTTATCGGTTGGATCCGTATCCCAGGACTTGGTATTGATTACCCAGTTGTTCAGACAACTGACGACTCTTACTATTTAAAGCATGACTTTAATAAGCAGTCATCTGTTTACGGTACTATTTTCCTTGGTGCTAATAACAAGTATGACGAGCTTGACTTGAACACTGTAATCTATGGACATGCTATGCGTCGTGACAAGCAGATGTTCTCACGCCTTCACGATTATAAGCAGAAGGATGCTTTCATCGCGAACCCAATTATTGAGTTCAACACACTCTATGGAAATTATAAGTTCAAGGTTTATTGCGCATTTATCACAAATGGTTCATCAGTTGATGATAACGGATACCTCTTTGATTACACTTTCGCAAACCTCTCATCAACAGAACTTTTCGCAGGTTTTGTTGCTGAAATTAATCAGCGTAAACTCTATTCAACAGGTGTAGATATTTTGCCAACAGACAAGATTATTACACTTTCTACTTGCAGTTATGAATTTGACAATGCAAGACTTGTTGTTATAGGCCGTTTGCTTCGCGATGGCGAGAGCACAGAGGTTGATTCCTCAAAGGTAAATGACAATAATAACCCTCGTTACCCACAGGCGTGGTATGACGCAAACAAGAAGACAAATCCATATGCTTCTTATTCACACTGGTCACCAAAAGGATGATGTTAAATGAAGTTGAGTCTTTTTTCGCTAGGCGCTGAAGAGACCTTAGCAATAAAAGAATCACAAGTTGCTATCGAGAATGCTTTTCATCAGATTCTCGATGAGCCTTACAAATTTACAAATTTTACAAATGAGAAATTGTTTTTGACTGAACTCTCTACAGCAGTTGCAAGGGATAGTATGATTGTTGCGGCTGCTGAGCCACAGTATTTTAAGGCTTTCAAAAGCTTTATCTGTAATGCTTTCCAACTCAAATGTAAGCCATCAAAGACTATTACTGGACTTATTCAATTTGTTCATCCAGAGGCAACGGATGACTTTATTGAGGATCAAGCAAATATTCCAACTGGAGCTACACCTCTCGTTACACAGGACGGCCTGTATTCGGGTTTTGGTATCAAGGCCAAGAATCAGCTCCTTATTGTTCTTCCGCTCGATGATAAGCGTATAGACTACGTTATCAATAACAGCCTTATGCAGTTCGTTCGCGAGAACATGGATATGTCTATCTTGACTGCTGACCCTCTTACAGGTATGGAAGTAGAAGACAGTCCACTTGCAAAGCAAAATGTAAGGAGAAATGGCGAGCTCTATGACAGCCAGCTTGTTGCATCTACGGTAAAGAAACTTATGGACCGTGGCCTTACAGTTGCGCTTGCGAACACTAAAACAGTGGACTTTATCGGTAATATCTCAACAACTGCTATTGATTTAAGTGGCGTATTTTACGTTTCAGGATATAGCATCGAAAAGGGCGAGATGTCAGCAAGAGAGTTTGCAATCAACCTTGCAAAAGGTGCACTTATTAATTCAAAGAATAGCATAGGTGCGACGATTACCAAGGTCTTCTCACTTCCTGATGAGAATGGAAAGCAGCAGTTCTTTATGTATGCTTGTATCGCAGATAAAGAGAATGCAAATGTTGCAAAACTTACTGCAGAGGACGATGAGACTCCTCCACAACTCATTTATCGCGCTGTAGAAGAACTCTTTAGAATGCTCAACGTTTGGGCAGATACTGGATATGCTGTACCACAGGAATCGAATGTGGTTGTTGTTCGTCCAAGTATCGGAAATAAAAAGAGTGAAGCGTTCCTTAATAAGATAAGGATTGCAACTGGCGCTATCATTGCCGCTGGTTCTGTTGCATCAGTAATAATTTCACTTGTTGTAAATAATGTATATGGTGTCCTGTAATAAAGGCAGATAAAAAACGCTCTTGAGGAGTTCCTCAAGAGCGTTTATTTTGTCTTTAGTTGCTAAAAAGACTTGTATAAATGGAAATGAGTTGTTCCATTGTAAGCTCTTCTATGCGAGCGGTGCGTGGGATAGCAAGGCTATCCAGTGCTGCACCGAGCGCATCCTTGGTGACAGGGCCGAAGCAAAGAGAATTCATGATTGTCTTGCGGCGTTTGGTAAACGCCGTTTTAATCATGTTGAAGAATTTTGCTTCGTCATCTATGTCGCCAGGACGCTCATCGCGTAGCGTGAGCGAAATTACTTCACTGTCAACTTTTGGTGACGGCATGAAACATTCTTTGCCTACAAAGAATAGTTCATCTGCCGTCGCATAGTAGTTGACTGCGACTGTAACGGCACCAGCATCCCTTGTGCCGACATCGGCACAGAGCCTGTCTGCTGCCTCTTTTTGTACCATAACTACGATGGATTCAACCGGTAGGTTGTCTTCAAGGAGCTTCATAATTACTGGTGAAGTTATGTAGTATGGAAGGTTGGCACAGATGACAACTGGCATACCGGAAAACTCTTCTTTTATGAGTGCGTGAAGGTCAATTTTCATGACATCGCCACTCACAATTTTGACGTTGTCAAAATCAGACAATGTGTCGGCAAGTATTGGTGGTAAGCGGTCGTCGAGCTCGATTGCAACAACGCGCTTTGCGCGTTTCGCGAGCTCGGCGGTCAAGACGCCGATGCCAGGCCCTACCTCAATAACGCCATATTCCTCATCCGGCACTGCTGCATCGGCCATCCTTGGGCAAACGCTATCATCAATGATAAAGTTTTGCCCAAGCGCCTTAGAGAAAGAAAATCCATTCTTTGACAGAATGGATTTTATAGTATTTATGTCAGATAAATTGTACATAAACTCTTCCTTTAAAATACCTGTTCCCAAGGAACAACTATATTTTTAACTGTGTCTGCTGTAGTTGAAGGAGAGAGGAAACTAACGTAGTCAAGTGATGTGAATGAAACGTTAGGATTTCCCAGTAAGAAGAGGTTTTTACCGCTTATTACCTGCATCCTATCTGTGGCAAATTCAAAGAAGAAAAGTCTGTCTGACTCGGTGCCGATAGAACCAGCAAGAGCAATCTTAGAACCGCCATCTGATATTGCGAAATCTTCAACACCATCAAACGATAAAGTGGTGTCAATAACCTGTTCAGCTCCACCCAAAACGTCATAGAGAATCTTGGCATCTGGGTTTAGGATGTAATAGCCCTTTACAAGGTAAGTTGCTGGGTCACGATTGAACTCATAAACGGCCTCTGTCATGATGCCAGTTACCTTTGAAAGGCAGAATATTGTATCGCCTTTGAGTGTTACGCCTTCAACATCCTTAAATGATTTTGCATACTCAAGAAGGAGAAGGTCTCCGTCCTTACAAAAGCCGTAAGGAAGGGCAATGTTGCCTGATACGATTACTTCTTTACTGCTTGTTGTCGTCTTCATAAAGAGGCTGTAACCCTCTGCGTCACCTTCGTTTTTGGTGAAGTAGTAGAAGCCATCAGCACGATCCTTTATGAGGTCAACGGCAACAAATGAAGTGTTTGGATCAAGTACAAAAATCTCTTCGAGTTTGGAGTCATTTGCAAGAAATGCATAGGCAGCATCATATGTCTTTGTGTTCTTGTAAAAGTCGCCAATTGTAAAGTCAACAAATGCAAGGTAGTCATAGTTTTCAGTTACCCGGTTCGGTATAACTTTTATGAAAGCATAAGGGAAATCCTTGCTCTTTTTGTTCTGCAAAACGCCGAAACCGATGGTCTCTTCATTGTATTCGGTGAAGTATACTGTTACCTCTTCAGTTTTGTCCTTTGCTGGAACCTGAAGCTTGACTGTGTCAGTTGCACGAACCTTTTTAAATTCGCCGTTGTCGCTGACACGGTGGTAAGTAATCTTGTCACCATCTACGCAGTAATAGAGACCAACAATGCCCGTCTCCAAGTATGGGGAGTCATCTTCTTTGTCTATAACTGACTTTGCAAGGAACTGAGCAGTCAACTCGTCGTTGTTCCTTCCTGCAAGGTCCTTTTCATATTTGTGGACCTGAGGAAGCTTGTAACCAGTGGCAAAAAACGCAATGATAAGTGTTGCAAGAATTAAGCCAATAGTTGCAGCCCAGTTAAAAGAGATTTTCTCTTTTAAATCAAATTTCTTATCCAATGGATAACCTCCGAATCAATTATTTGATTACTGTTTTATCTGCGTTTGAAAGTCTTGCAAGTGCGATGTATGACTTGCCGACATTGAGTTTAACTTCATTTTTGCCATCCTTGTCAAAGAGCTTAATCATGTCTTCGCCATCGCCCTTTGTCCAAGTGATTTCTTGATATGTGCCGTTTGAAGCGAGGATACCAGTACCCTTTGAAAGGTCCATATCACAGCGGTATCCATCAGGATATGTGATGCCATTTAAGTAGAGAACGATAACATTTGCAACACTGTACAATGTGCCGTTGTTATCCTTCATTGGTGTGCCTGAGTATGCACCGTAGTAAGCGCCATCTTTGAATGTGAACTCTGCATTGTTGTTACCAATTCTGAATGCGATGCTGTTGCAGTCGCCGTCAGCAAGTTTTGTTGCCTTGTCATAGAAAGCAAATGGATGGAGATATTCAGCCTTTGTGTCTGTGCGGATGTTGCGATCCTTGATTGCGCCTTCAATGAGTTCTGAATTTGTGTATGAGCAATATTCCTGGCCAGCAGCTGCGCCGTTTGGAGCAACGCTTCCCCATTTGCAAACACCATCAATGTGGTCGTAACCAGTGCTGCTTAAATATTCACATGCACCGATTGGAGTGCCTGATGACCAACCACAGTGAACGAGGATTGCATCAAAGCCCATTGCGAGTTCAACGAAGTCACGACGTACTGAACGGAAAGGACCAGCTTTCTCAACCTTTGATGAGTCCGCGAAGAGCCAAATGTATTTGGTTGCTGTTCCCTCAACTTCGCCTTCAATTACGATGTCAGGAGAGCAGAGGCCCCACTGTGGGCGGCAACGTGGCTCTGAGTTTTGAATAGTGATACCAATAGGTCTCTTGCCTATATAATCCTTGTTGAAATCTGTTTCGCCAGTAAGAGGATTGAAGTTACTTGGCTTTGCAACTGTTGTAGTTTCAGTTGTCTTTTCAGGTTCCTTTGCCTTCTTGCAACTTGTAAGGCAGAATGCCATTGCAAGGCAAAGGATAATTGCGATTATACGCTTTATGTTTTTCATAGGAAAACCTCCCTTTACGTATACACAACAATTATACTATATATTCCAACATTTTCAAGTTTAAATACTATATATATTATCTTATTAACTTTAATTGACTATTATATATATAAATGATAATATTTATAACGTATACGCGCTTGTAGCTCAGCAGGATAGAGCGTCCGCCTCCTAAGCGGAAGGTCGTGGGTTCGAATCCCGTCAAGCGTGCCAGTATTAAAAGAGGAGGGCACAAATATGAGTGATGCACCATATGGTCTTATCAATGTAATTTATGACAGTGCGGATGGCTCAATCAAGGTTGTGCCTCCTCGCAAATCAATGGACAGGAAAGCAATCATCGAGTTGTTTCTTGTCGCATGCATCATAGGATTTGCTGTGCTTGGCTTTGATTACTGCACAGACCTCTATGTAAAACTAATCACAAAGACACCGCTGATGAAGTACTATGAGACATCTGAGGCAATGTACAACATCGTTCAGACTTTCTTCTCGCTCTTTGCGATTATGATACCGTTTGGCCTTGCGTTGCCACTTATCAAACTTGTACAGCGTGGCACTGTAATCCTTCCACTTTGGAAGCCTAATTCCAAGAAGGTGTTTTTCGCAGCGCTTGGAGTTGCTTTTCTGACAGTGCTTATTTCAAACGTTGTCGTAAGTATGGGCACTATTTTTGGCGAGGCAGTTGGATTTGAATTTGAGATGTCTGAGTCGCCAGCGCCACAGTCATTCAGTGGATTTTTGTGGCAGGTGCTGAGCGTTGCAATAGTTCCAGCTTTTGTTGAGGAGTTTGCTGTTCGTGGCATAATGCTTCAATCGCTTCGCAAGTATGGTGATTTCTTTGCTATAGTGGTCAGTTCAATCTTCTTTGGACTTATGCACGGCAACTGTTTGCAGGCACCATTTGCATTCATACTTGGTATGGTAATGTGCTGGCTTGTTATTAAAACCGATAGCCTCTGGACTGGCATTGCAATCCATTTCATGAATAACTTCTATGCAACAACGCTTCTTGCACTTGGTGAGATTTGTAGCACACCTGTATATGTTGCAATAGTTGCTGGCCTTAATGTTGTTGGCGCATTGCTCGGTGTTGTGGCAATTATTTGGTTTGTCGATAAAAAGGAAATTAACCTTGAACTCAAAAAGGTTTATAAGTGGGAGCCATATCTTGTTGCAGTTTGTTCTGTTCCAATGATGGTTGCAATAATCAAGCTCGTTAAGACTTGCCTTGAAACAGTAAGTTATGTGGGGTTTGATTGATGGATAGAGAGTATTTTATGAGAGAGGCGTTGAGCCTCGCGCAGCGCGCGGCGTCGGAGGGCGAGGTGCCCGTTGGCGCAGTTGTGGTCAAGGACGACGAGATAGTCGGCCGTGGATACAACAGGCGAGAGGGTGATAAGAACGCACTTGCACACGCGGAGCTCACCGCGATTGACGAGGCGTGCCGCACACTTGGCGGCTGGCGTCTTTGGCAGTGCGACATATATGTCACACTTGAGCCGTGCCCTATGTGCGCCGGCGCAATAATTAATTCGCGTATCAAGACAGTCTACTTTGGTGCTAAGGATCAAAAAGCTGGATGCTTTGGCAGTGTAGCTGACTTTAATACATTTGGTTTTAACCATAAACCAGAGATAGTTGGTGGCATTCTTGAGGAGGAATGCGCCAAGGAACTCAGTAATTTTTTTAAATCTTTAAGGAGATGACATAAATGAGCGAATGTACTCATGATTGCAGCACTTGTTCTTCAAAGTGCGAAAAGGCTGATTTTCAGCAACCACTTAACGTCAACAGTTCAGTTGCAAATGTAATAGCAGTTGCATCTGGTAAGGGCGGCGTTGGCAAATCACTTGTAACATCTTTGCTTGCATGTGAAAGTGCAGCAAGAGGTAATAAAGTAGCCGTTATGGACGCAGACATTACTGGCCCTTCAATTCCAAAGGCATTTGGTCTTCATGAGCAGGCCGTTGGAACTGAACTTGGTATTGAGCCAGCAGTTTCGGAAAACGGTGTTAAGGTTATGTCTATTAACCTCATCTTGGACGATGAGGAAAAGCCAGTTGTATGGCGTGGCCCAGTAATCAGTGGCGTTATCAACCAGTTCTGGACAGATGTTAACTGGGGTGATGTTGATTATATGTTTGTTGACATGCCTCCTGGAACAGGTGACGTTCCACTTACAGTTTATCAATCACTTCCAGTAAAGGGCATCGTTGTTGTTACAACTCCACAGGACCTTGTAACACTTATCGTTAAAAAGGCATATAACATGGCACAGATGATGGATGTTCCAATCCTTGGTGTCATTGAAAATATGAGTTATGTTGAGTGCCCAGACTGTGGTAAAAAGCTCGAAATCTTTGGCAAGGGCAAGGCAGAGGCTATTGCGAAGGAACTTGGAGTTCCTGTACTTGCGACTCTTCCAATTAATCCAGCAACAGCTGAGCTTGTTGATGCTGGTAAAGTTTTTGAAGCTGATAGGACTGGCTTTGAAACAGCACTCGATATTATCGAGCAGCAACTTATCAAGGAGTAAATATGTTAGAACTTAAGAATCTATCGTTCACAGTTGAAAATGAAGATGGTTCTGGCTCACTTGACATTATTGAGGGACTTGATTTAACAATTCCTGATGGCAAGTTTGTTGTTATAACTGGCCCAAACGGTGGCGGTAAGTCAACACTTGCAAAACTCATAATGGGCATTGAGCAACCAACAGGTGGCCAGATTCTTTACAACGGAACTGATATCACAAATATGAGCATCACAGACCGCGCAAAGCTTGGTATCGGTTACGCTTTTCAGCAGCCACCACGCTTTAAGGGACTTACAGTTCGCTCTCTCTTGTCTCTTGCTGCAGGCAAGGAACTTCCAGAGGACGAGTGCTGTTCTTACCTTACACGCGTTGGCCTTTGCTCAATGGATTATCTAAACCGCGAGGTCGACAATTCGCTCTCAGGCGGTGAGGTAAAGCGCATCGAGATTGCGACACTTATGGCGCGCCATCTCGATCTTGCGATTTACGATGAGCCTGAGGCAGGCATCGACCTCTGGAGCTTTGCAATGCTTGTTGATACTTTCAAAAAGCTTGCAAAGAACGATACGAACAGTGTAATAATCATCTCTCACCAAGAGAGAATCATGCAGCTCGCTGACGAGATTATTGTACTTGCAAACGGCAAGGTACAGTCTCAGGGACCAAAGGATGAAATCTTCCCTAAACTCCTTACTGAGTTTGGTTCTTTTAGCAACGAGTGTACACTTAGAGGGGAGGGTAAATAATGGAATTAAAAGATTTTAAATTTGATTCAACCCTTACCCCAACCGATCAGCATATGCTAAGGGAGATTGCCGATATGATTGGCACTCCAGACGGAGCATTCAACATTCGTAAGAATGGTGAGGGCGTTGTTAAGTCTTCTACTGATAACATCGAAATTAGGCAGAAGGCAGACAAGCCAGGCATTGATATTATCATCAAGCCTTTCACAGTAGCTGAGAAGGTACACATTCCTGTAATCATCACCGATTCAGGCGTACAGGAAACTGTTTATAATGACTTTTACATTGGCGAGGGTGCCAATGTTGAAATTGTTGCAGGCTGTGGCATTCACAACTGTGGCGATGGCGACTCAAAGCACGATGGTATCCATTCTTTCCACATTGGCAAGAATGCAATCGTAAAATACGTTGAAAAGCACTATGGTGATGGTGATGGCAACGGTAAGCGAATAATGAACCCAACAACCGTTGTAAACATGGATGAGGGTTCATACTGCGAGATGGATATGGTCCAAATTAAGGGCGTTGATTCCACTTACAGAAAGACAGAGGCCAACCTTGCCGATAATGCTAAGATTTATGTGCTTGAGCGTCTTATGACTCACGGCAAGCAAGAGGCCAAGACAGATATGGTAGTAAACCTCAACGGTGAGGGTTCATCTGCTCAGATTATTTCAAGAACTGTTGGTAAAGATGACTCTGTTCAGGTATTCTATCCAAACGCTGTCGGCAACAATGCGTGCCATGCACACGTTCAGTGTGATTCAATTATCATGGATAATGCAAAGATATCTTCAATTCCTGCAATTTCTGCAAATCATCCAGATGCACAGGTTATCCATGAGGCGGCAATTGGTAAGATTAATTCAGATCAACTTATAAAGCTTGAGACATTTGGAATGTCAGAGGAGGAAGCAGAGGATATTATTATCCAAGGTTTCTTAAAGTAATTTATTTTAAGCTTCAATAGGCGGTGAAGTTTATGGTAATGGATTTAGGCTTTTTGTATGCGGTTGTAGCATACGTTTGTCTTGCAATCACAGCGGCTGTTCTCGGTCAGGTATTTAATACAAAGTACCGTGAGACAGTTGATAAGTCCTATGTATGGATGCTCATATTTATGATGATGTTTATGGCTGTGGATGGCACATGGGGACTTCATCTTTCGACAACTGTTAAGACGAATGTAGTTGCATACGAAGTGTTTACATATGGCTTCCATTTTATGGCGGCTTGGTCTGCTTATGTTTGGTATGGTTATGTAATTCACTTTGCAAGACTGAAAGGTGCTTTAAAGACTGTATTTGAGGCATTCCGTCATCTTTTGATTGTAGGTCAGATGACGTTACTCTTTACAAACCTTGTAAACCACCAGTTCTTCTATTTCGAGAATGGTGTTTACCATCCAATGCCTCTTAGAACAGTTGGATTTGTACTTCAGTTCTCATATTACATCCTTTTGATGATTGTTACTTTTGTTATGTTCTTTGTAGTAAAGGACAAGGAGACAAGACGTAGGTTCATTGTTGCATCGAGTTATTCACTTATTCCACTCTTGTTTGGCATAGGACAGGTTATTTTCCCTGATGCACCTATGTACTCATTGGGATTTGTAATGACAGCTGTTTACATCTACATTCTCAATGTTAACAAGGAACGTGATGTGTATCTTGAATCCCTCTATAGGCAGTCTAACTTAAAACTTTCTATTTTGGCACAGGGTCTCGCATATGACTACAAGGTTGCTTACTATGTTGACCTTGAGAAGAACACTTATGAGTGCATAACAAAGGATAGGGCATATAGAGAAGCACTAGATGGTATAAAAACTGACAACGATTCAACTGACTTCTTCGTTAGGTCTGCAGCCAATATCACAAATCTTGTTTATGAAGAGGATATTTCAAACGTACTTGAAAAAATCGATAGAGACGTAGTACTTTCAGAACTTAACGAGAACGGAACATATACTATAAACTACCGTGGTATCGTTGAAGGCACTATTAAGTACTACCGTATGAAGTTTGCTCTACCAAAGGTAGACGGTGGTGAAAACAAACTTGTTATTGGTATATATGATATCGACAACGAGATTAAGAAAGAACTTGAGCAACAGAAAATGCTTGAGGAAGCACTCCGCCTTGCAAACAGTGCAAATGCTGCCAAGACTTCATTCCTCTTTAATATGTCGCACGATATTCGTACACCTATGAACGCTATCTTTGGATTTACTGAGATAGCACGCAAGAATATCGATGACAAGGGCAAGGTGCTCGAGAGCCTTGATAAGATCGCAACAGCAGGCACACATCTTCTTGAACTTATTAATGAAGTACTTGATATGTCACGCGTAGAGAGCGGCAAGATTGTGCTCAATCCTGAGAAGGAGAACTTGATTGAGGCTGGCGATAAAATAGCATCAATTATTGATCTCGCCGCATCTGCAAAGGGCATCTCAATTGATGCTCAGGTAATAAACCTTCGCGATCCATATGTTATGGTGGATAAGCTTCACTTCAATCAGATTATTATCAACGTACTCTCTAACTCTGTTAAGTACACTAATCCGGGTGGACATATCGATATAAAACTTGAACAGCTTGATGACGATAATCCAGAGTATGGTCGCTATAAATTTGTCATCTCCGATAACGGAGTTGGTATGAGCGAGGAGTTCCTTGAGGAGATTTTCGAACCATTCTCAAGAGAAGAAACTGTAACAGACAGTGGTATTGAAGGTACAGGTCTTGGCATGTCAATTACCAAGCGTATGGTTGACCTTTTTAAGGGTACGATTGATATCCAGAGTAAGAAGGACGTTGGCACAACAACTACTATTATCTTGCCACTCAAGAAGTGTGTTGATGTGGCAAATGCAATAGATACTGATGAACGTGAGATTGAAAATCGTGACATTAGAGGACTTCATGTTCTTGTTGCTGAGGACAATGCACTCAACCGTGAAATTGTTGAGGAATTCCTCAATGAACTTGGTGTAACAGCTGATTATGCCGGTAACGGTATAGAGGTACTTGAGATGCACAAGACATCCACACCAGGCAAGTACAAGGCTATCCTTATGGATGTTCAGATGCCAAAGATGGGCGGTTATGAAGCAACTGCTGCTATCCGTTCGCTCCTTAACGATGAGCTTGCCTCAGTGCCAATTATTGCTATGACAGCGAACGCATTTGCTGAGGACAAGGAAAGGGCTTATGAAGTTGGCATGAATGCTCACGTAGCAAAGCCTATCAGCATTGAGGTACTCAAGAAGACTCTTCAGCAGTACGCTTTATAGGAGAAGTAAATGGGTAAAGAACGAGTATTCCTTTGGGATAATGTAAAAACGTTACTTATTATCCTTGTTGTTATGGGACATTTTGTAACGCAGTATACGGGCTCAAACGAGATAATGCAGAGTATGTTTTGCATCATCTATTCGTTCCATATGCCTCTTTTCATATTTGTATCCGGACTTTTTGCAAAGTCATCATTTAAGGATGACAAACTCAAGGTCAACAAGATAATCTCTTATTTAATCCTTTATGTTGCGCTAAAACTTATAATCTTTATTGAGAGAATATCTTTTGGCCACGATTCAACATTTACAATTTGGTCAGAGTCTGGTATCCCATGGTACATGCTTGCAATGGCAGCATGGATTTGCATGACATATTGTCTTCGCTTTGTTAAGCCTTGGGCACTACTCAGTTTTTCAACTGCTTTGGCACTTGTTGCTGGATACAGTGACAAGATAGGCGACGTGCTCTGCCTTTCAAGAATTATTGTTTTCTATCCGTTCTTCCTTTTAGGATTCTATATGGACTCAAAAGTGATAGCGGAGAAAACACGCGATCCTTGGCGCAAGGCTGTAGCAGCGCTAATACTTGTTGCACTCATAGTGCTCGGATTCCTTGCACGTGAGGAACTTTACCAGTTCAGACCGATAATGGTTGCAAGAAATCCGTATTCGCAGCTTGCGAATCCTGCATTTGGCGCACTTTATCGTGCCGCTTGGTATGCTTTGTCACTTTGCATTTCACTTTCAGTTGTTTGCATTTTGCCAAACAAGGAGAACAAGCTTTCGTATATTGGAGCGTCAACGCTACCAATATATTTCATTCACAGACCAATCCTCTACATCCTTATGGATGTTGGATTTGGAGCTCTCGTAATGGATAACTTGGGTCCAGTATATGGTCCGATTGTATTCCTGCTTTCAGCAATTGTATTGGCACTTGTTCTTTCAATTCCAGTACTTAACAAGCCATTTAATGCCTTGATGAAAGTGAAATATACAGGACTTTTAAAGGAAGACTAAACCGATGCAAACTTGTAATTTATGTCCAAGAAATTGCAAAGTAAATAGAAATATAGAGGCCGGTGTATGCGGAGAGTTTGATACTATCCGCATTGCAAGGGCCTCTTTGCATATGTGGGAAGAACCACCAATATCTGGCACGAACGGTTCGGGCACAGTGTTCTTTACGGGCTGTCCGCTTCATTGTGTGTTCTGTCAGAACCACAACATTGCGGACGGAACGAATGGCATTGCCATTACGGTTGATGAGCTAAGCGCCATTTTTTTGAAACTTCAAGAAATAGGCGCGCATAACATCAACCTTGTTACAGCAACGCACTTTGTGCCAGATGTTGTAAGTGCCATAAACAAGGCCAAGGAAAACGGCCTTGTCGTCCCAATTGTTTACAACACCAGTGGTTATGAAACGGTTGAAACACTGGGGATGCTTGACGGTATCGTGGACGTTTATCTACCAGACTTTAAGTACGTGAGTGCAAAATTGTCATCAAAATATTCAAATGCCAAGGATTACTTTGATGTTGCGTCAAAGGCGCTTTCGGAGATGTTTAGGCAAGTTGGCACGCCACAGTTTGATGGTGATTTAATTAAAAAAGGTGTTGTGGTAAGGCATTTGATTTTGCCAGGCTGTACTGATGATTCCAAGGCAGTTCTTGATTACCTCTATCGCACCTACGGTGATGATATATTTATTAGTATTATGAATCAGTACACCCCACTGTCAGCGCAGCTTGCGCGCTACCCAGAACTTGACCGAACACTCACGGATGCCGAGTATGACGAAGTCGTCGACTTCGCCGTGGAACTTGGCATTACAAACGCGTTTGTCCAAGAGGGCGCCGCTGCACAAGAGAGTTTTATTCCAGATTTTGAAAATTGGGATAAGGAAGAGTTTTTAAAATAGAGCAAAAAAAGACTCAAGCGAAATGTAATCGCTTGAGTCTTTGTTCTTTTATTTTATGCGTCGAGTTGTGCAAGTGCGTCAGCAACTGCTTTGTAATCAGCCTTTACGATTTCAAGCTGTGCTGCGCCGTCTGGGTTATAAACACCTGGACGAAGCATCTCGCAGAGGTCTGATGAAGAGTTTTGAAGTTTGGTGAAACCAAAGTTTGAGCAAACGCCCTTCATTGTATGAGCTGCGCGGAAAGCGAGCTCCCAGTTCTCTGTTGCAAATCCCTCAAGGAGATCATTGTATGTTGGGTCAGCGAGGAACTTTGGAACAAACTTAATAACGCGAGCCTCACCACACATGCGTGCTACTACGCCATCATAGTCGGCGCCTAAGAGGTCATATATTTCTTTGATTGTCATATTATGTCTACCTTCTTTTCTTTCTTATAAGCACGGCCGTAGAGAGATGTGAGTATAGGTTCGTCACCTTCAAATTCCCAAACTGTCTTGCCTTCAATTAAGTACAATACACCATTCCAGTCAACTTCTGACTTAAAGTCAACATATTCGTATGATGTAAGGTTGATTATCTTATCAAGTTCAAGTGCAACAATTGCATTGAGCCTATCATCGAAGAAACCAGGCTTTAGTGGGTCTACTATCATGCTGCCACCATCAACAAGGTATTCTGCACCGTGTGAGAATGTGAGGACAGATGATTCTGAGAAGTACTCGAAATATACTTCGTCTGTGTGATCCCAGAAGAAACCAAACTTTTCACGCTCGTTTTCAAGGAGCTGAAGTGAACGGTTAGAACTTGAAAGATCAGGGTTGGTAAAGAGTTCACTTGTGATGTTGCGAAGGTCATTGTTTGTTTGCTCGTGAAGGGCAGTTTCCTTACCAAGGTCTTCCTTGAGCTGTGGTGCGATTTCATCAAGGCACTCGAGAAGGAGTGGATTGAATGTGCCACATTCGCCATTTTTAATCATATCAAGTGCCTTCTCGTGTGAGAATGCAGCTTTGTAGCAACGCTCGCTTGTAAGTGCATCGTAAACGTCGGCAATGGATACTATCTGAGCAGAAATTGGAATCTTGTCATCAGAAAGTCCATCTGGATAGCCACGACCATCATAGCGCTCATGGTGCCAACGCGCGATTTCATAGGCGCGTTTCATAAGTGGCTCATCTGCACCAAGTGGTACAGCGTTAAGCATTTTAGCGCCTTCTAATGAGTGGGTTTTCATAATAGCAAATTCTTCGTCAGTGAGTTTGCCAGGTTTATTAAGTACTGTTTCAGGGATTGCAATTTTACCGATGTCGTGAAGAGATGATGCTGTGCAGATGATAGGAATGTCAGCACGTGAGATACCGTATCTATCTGTCTTTGCCATTACGGCATTGAGCATCTTTTCGGTGATTGTATTGATGTTAAGGCAGTGTGATCCACTTTCACCATTTCTGAATTCAACAATGTGTGAAAGTACAGAGATAAGCATACGATTGTTTTTGGAGCGCTCGTATACCTGATTTGTAACAAGCTCCTCAAGTCTTCTCTGCTTGGAGTAAAGCATAATAGTATTTACTACTCGTCTGTATACAATGTAAGAGTCAAATGGTCTGAAGATAAAGTCTGTTGCGCCAAGGCGATATGCTTTTTCAACATTTTCTGCCTGCTGGTCAGCTGAGATTACAACTACTGGAATGTCATCTACCCAGTTTTTGCGTTTCATAATCTCGAGTGCTGTCATGCCATCCATTACTGGCATTACCATATCGAGGAGTACGAGTGACACCTCTGTGGTATGCTGCTCAAGGTAGTTTATCGCCTCAAGACCATCTTTTGCTTCAATTATTTCGAATTCTTCACCAAGAATATCGGAGAGTATGGAACGGTTAAGCTCGGAATCGTCGACGATAAGGATTCTAGGCTTTACGTCAAAAGTAAATTCCATACAATGTCCCCTTTCTATTTGTATTAGTAAACAAAGATATACAAGTATAATTATAAACAATTTGTATAAAAAGTAAATAATAATTTATAAATATATAGTGATTATTTACTAATTTGATGGTATACTATAATAGACTTAGTATGAAATGGAGGCCTGCATATGCCTAAAAAACGCACTACTTTGATATTTATCACCATATTCATTATGGCTTTTGTTGCTATTTGCACGTTCTATTCATATAGGAGCATTACTGCGGCAGTACGTAGTGAATCTTATACAAGATTCGAAGCAACAGCTGACGCTCTTGCTGCAAAGGGAATGGCAACAGAGGATTCAGACCTTGGTACGCTTAACCTTTACTATGGTAATGGTGAGGCATTTATCATAGATAAGGAGAGCCTTGAAGTACTCTATAATTCGCATGAGGTCAAGATTGGTCCAGAACTTCAAAATGTATTTGCTGGCACTGGAACAATCAATGATTACGAGCTTATTCGTAAGGATGTTGACTCTTCACGTGAACTTGTTCTCTTGGCTCCATCTCGCACAGTATATTCGGCTGTTTATAATGCAGAGCGTTCATTCGTAATACTTGTTGCAGTAGAGCTCTTTGCTTTTGCTGCATATATCTACCTTGTATTTGCTAGTGCTAGACGTGGCGTTGAAAAGACACTCCTTGAGGAGCGCCTTCAAAAGGCTGTTGAAGCTGATGCCGCAAAGGCGATCTTCATTTCAAATATGTCTCACGACCTCAGGACTCCAATGAGCTCATCAATAGGTTTTACAGACCTTGCATATGAAAATGCTGAAAACCCAGATAAGGTTCGTGATTACTTAAAGAAGGTCAAGGTATCAAACGATCACCTTTTGACTTTGGTAAATGATATCGTTGACGTTAACCGAATTGAAAATGGTACAGTTTCAATTCGTGAGGACGCATTCAATCTCTACTCTGTTGTTGCAGGACTTGATGAGATGGTTCGTGGAACAATTGAGGCTAAGAAAATCACTTTCGCAACTGACTTCTCAGGCATTATTGATGAGAATGTTTACTGTGACAAGATTCACTTGAATCAGGTATTCCTCAACATTTTCTCAAATGCTGAAAAGTTCACAGAGCCAGGTGGAACTGTTAAGTTCACCGTAGTGCAAAAGGACTGTGGCGAGCCTGGCTTTGGCGTTTACGAGTTTAGAGTACTCGACAATGGTATCGGAATAGGCAACAACTTTATCAAGCATATTTACGAGCCATTCGCACGTGAGAATGTCCTTGGTGTAAACAGGACCGTAGGTGCAGGTCTCGGCCTTACAATCACCAAGAACATAGTAGATCTTATGAATGGCTCGATTGCAGTAAAGAGTGAGCCAGGCGTTGGCACAGAATTCGTACTTAAGTTTAAGTTCAAACTTGCTGATGGCAGAGTTGCAAGAGATGGCACAAATAGTGGCTCAACTGTTTCAACTGATAAGTTTAGGGGTAAGAAGTTGCTCCTTGTTGAGGACAACGAACTTAACCGAGAGATGGCAAAAGACATCCTCGAGGAGCGCGGATTTGTTGTTAACGATGTTGATGATGGTACAGTTGCAGTAGCTGTAATGGAGACAGCGATGGTAGGCGAATATGCAGCAATTTTGATGGATATTCAAATGCCTAATATGGATGGCTATGAGGCTACAAAGCATATTCGTGAGATGACCAAGCCACAGATTGCTGGCACGCCAATTATAGCGATGACAGCAAATGCTTTTGATGAGGATAAGCAAAAATCAAGAGATGCTGGTATGAATGCTCACATTACAAAGCCAGTTGATGTTGAAAAACTTCTCAAGGTACTCGATAGGTTCATTTAGCGCAAAGGGGTGCTTTCGTTGTTAGAAATTAGCGGTGTAACAAAGACATTCAACGACTTAAAAGCTGTTGATGATTTAAGTTTTAAAGTAAATGATGGTGAGATAGTTGGTTTTGTCGGTCCAAATGGTGCCGGCAAAACAACAACTATGAAGATACTTACAGGTATATTAAAGCCAGACTGTGGCACAGTAAATGTCAATGGCTTTGATATGGCAAAGAGCCCACTTGAAGCTAAGGAAATTATCGGATATATAGCAGATAGCCCTGATATGTTCCTTCGCCTTAAAGGTATAGAGTTTTTGAATTTTATCGCAGACATTTATAAAGTTCCAACAGATGTCCGTCGTGAGAGAATTGAAACGTTTGCTACACGTTTTGGCCTTATTGATGCACTTGATTTGCCAATGCAGAGTTACTCTCATGGTATGCGTCAAAAAGCAATGGTAGCGGCGGCTCTTGTACACAATCCACCAGTATGGATTTTGGATGAGCCACTTATCGGTCTTGATCCAAAATCAGCATACGAACTTAAAAACATGATGCGTGAGCATGCAGCAAAGGGCAACTGTGTACTATTCTCAACTCACGTTTTGGAAGTTGCAGAAAAACTCTGCGACAAGATTATTATCATTAACCACGGCAAAGATATTTTCTACGGCACAATGGATGAACTGTCAGCAAAATATCCAGGCCTTGACTTTGAACAGATTTTCCTTGAGATGACCGGAGAAAAATAAGATGTCAACATACACAGCACTAACCAAAGCATTTATAAAGTCTCTGTCAATGAGTAAATCAAACGACAAGCGCACACGAATAACCATGAAGGTTATCGTGGCTGTTGTTGTTTTGTTTATTTTTGTCCCAGTGGCAATTTTCTGCTCATTGATGACATACAGCCTTGTTGACAACCTCTCATATTTCCATATCCAGGATTTGGGCGTTGCAATGGTATTTCATATGATATCCTTGTTCTCACTCTTCTTTGGATTTAATGTTATTTTCTCAGAGTTTTATTTTTCAAGTGATATTGAGTTTGTAAGACCTTGGCCTGTTAAAGCATGGGAGCTTGTTGCATCCAAATTTACAGTTTCCTTCTATGTTGATAATGCAATGCAGGTATTTATGGTAATTGCAAGTTTGGTTGGATTCTTCTTTGCTGCAAAGCCAGGGGTAATGTCCTATGTTGCAAGTGTATTTGCAACAATCACTCTTCCAATCTTGCCACTATGCTATTGTGGAATTTTATCTATGATAGTAATGCGATTTACCAAGGCAATTAAAAACAAGGAGGGCGTACAGCGTGTATCGGCTGTAGTATTAGCCTTTTTAATCCTTATCTTTGTAATCCTCTTCCGCGTTTTGGCATCAAACGCAGAGGATGCAGTTCACTTCTTTGTTACAGAGACAAACAGCCCGTTTGTTGAGTACATGAACAAGATTTTCCCAACAGTTCACTTCATATCAAGAGCAATCGCTTTTGGTAGCGTGACTGATTTGCTTATTTATCTTCTTATAAATGTTTTTGCAATTGCACTTATGCTTTTGGTTGCAGAACTCCTCTATTTCAAAGGCTTTGAAAACTTGGTATCAAATGGAAAGGCAAAGGCCCGCTCTTTCTCAGCTCTTATGGAGAAATCCATACAGACAACTCCATTTAAGGCTTATTTCAAAAAAGAGCTTATGATACTTGTTCGTACGCCTTCATTCTTTACGAACTGTGTAATACCAAACTTTATCTGGCCAGTATTTGTGCTGATTATTCTCAAGATGCAGACTTATGACGCATCTCTCACAGCACTTCGTATGTATAACACCAACAGACCAAAGATTGTTGGATTTTTCCTGATCGTTGGTTCAGTTGTATTTTCACTTATCATGACGTCCCTCAATTCAATTGCATCTAATGCAATTTCAAGAGAGGGAAAGCACTTCCAATTCATGAAGTACATTCCAGTCCCATATGATATGCAGTGGGATATTAAAGTACTTGTATCATTCCTTTTAACTTTCATCGGTATTTGGATGTATTTGCTTCCAGCATGCATCTTGATTCATATAAATGTAATTTACGTTTTAGTTGCAATAGCACTTAGTATATTGTCAATTACATTTGGCTCCTATATGGGAGTTTATATTGATAGCATTCAACCAAAACTTGTTTGGGATGATGAGCTGTCAGTTTTGAGAGAAAATACCAATGTTGCGCTGTCAATGGGTATCGCCCTTGGTATTTCAATAGCAATCGGTGCGGTATGTTATGCCTTTTATGCATTTGTTAAAGTCCGCTTGCTTCTTGTATCTCTCTCGCTCTTTGTTTTGCTAGCTCTCCTCAATTTGTTTGTGCTTTGGCGCACAGCAAAGAGGGGTAAGAAAAACATTGCTGAGCAAGAGGAAATGTAGGTAATAATTAAATTCAAAATAGATTGAGGACATTAAAATGGCAAAAATTGATTTATCAAAACTTCAAAGGGTTAAAGAGCTTAAAAATATCAACCCAGCAAAGCTCTTTAACATCAGATTCAGCAAGGCTGATAAGATGAAACTGAGACGACTTGGTCTTGGTATCCTTATTTTCCTTGTTGGTCTTATTCTCTACAAGGCAATAAAGAAAACTATTTGGGTAGGCCTTCCATTCTTAATTATCGCGTACATCATCCTTTCAATTGATGTTGTATTCAAGATGATTCGCGAAATCAAAAAGAAAAATTTCTTTAGTGAATGCCTACTTATGATAATTGCAAGTTTGGGCGCCTTTGTCGTAGGCGAATATCCTGAAGCTGCGGCTGTTATGATCCTGTATCAGATAGGCGAGATGCTTGAGGACATCGCAGTAGACAGGTCTGAACGCTCAATCGCAGAGCTCATGGACATTCGCCCAGATGTTGCATATATCCAACGTGGCGAGTTGCAGGCAGTTCACCCATCGCAGGTGTCTGTTGGTGAGCGAATTGTTGTACGCCCAGGCGAGCGAATCCCGCTCGATGGCGAAGTTACAATAGGCGAAAGCTATGTTGACACATCTGCGATAACCGGTGAACCAACGCCACGCCACGTTGTTCCTGGCAGCGAGGTTCTCTCTGGCTTTATCAACAATGATGGTGTGATTACTATCAAGGTAACAAAGCCGTTTGCTGAGTCAACAGCAACAAGAGTTATTGAAATGGTCAAAGAGGCTGGTGAGCGCAAAGCTCCAGCAGAGCAGTTCATTACCAAGTTTTCACGCTATTACACTCCAGCAGTAATCGCGCTTGCACTTATAATTGCTGTTGTTCCAAGTATCATATTAAAGGCTTGGAAAGCTTGGGTTTATCGTGGACTAATCTGTCTCGTAATTGCTTGCCCTTGCGCAATTGTAATATCTGTACCTCTTGCATTCTTTGCAGGTCTTGGTGTTGCTTCTCGTAACGGTATTTTGATTAAGGGCTCTAATTACCTTGAGGCACTAAATAATGTAGGTACAGTTGTATTTGATAAAACAGGCACACTGACAAAGGGTGTGTTTGGTGTTACACAAGTTTCAGCAACTAATGATTATTCTGAGTCTCAGCTTTTAACTCTTGCTGCATATGCAGAATGTCAGTCTAACCACCCAATAGCAAAGTCAATTATGGACCTCTACTATAAGAACGGTGGACGCCATATAGACAGAGAAAGGATCACAGATTATAAGGAAATTCCTGGACACGGTTTAAGTGTTGTGGCTGGCGGTCATTTGATTCTTGCTGGCAATGCAAAACTTATGCGCGCAGCCAAGATTAGCATTACTGAAAGTACTGCTCCAGGCACTCGTGTATATATTGCTGCCGACGGTAAACTTGTTGGCTATATCATCATCGATGATGAGATTCGTGATGATGCAAGAGAAACAGTACTTGCTCTTCACGACCTTGGCGTTGTACATACAGCAATGCTTACAGGTGACAACGCAAGTGCTGCTGCAAATGTTGCACGTAACGTTGGTATCGAGAAATACTATGCTGAACTCCTTCCAGAGGACAAGGTTGAAAAACTTGAGGAAGTTATGAACTCTTCCGAGGAGAACGGTGGGATAGTAGCATTTGTTGGTGACGGCATTAATGACGCACCAGTACTCGCTCGTGCTGATATCGGTATCGCAATGGGTGGTATTGGCTCAGATGCTGCAGTTGAAGCAGCTGATGTAGTTTTGATGGAGGACAATCCATCAAAGGTTGCCGATGCCATTGCAATTGCAAGTGATACCAAGATGATAGTTAAGGAAAATATCATCGGTTCACTCGTGGTTAAATTACTCTTATTCTTGCTCGGACTTATCGGCATTGCAGGCATGTGGTTTGCTGTATTTGCTGATGTTGGAGTAATGATTCTTGCAGTAGTAAACTCAATGAGACTTCTTAAAAAGTGAGATGGGGCAGATGGAACAGATGACATGCAAGCACTATAAAAAGTGCGGTGGCTGTCAACTTGATATGCCTTATGAAGGCCAGCTTGAATACAAGCAAAAGCTTGAACAGAGACTTCTTGGAAAATTTGCGACCATAGAGCCAATTATCGGTATGTATTATCCATATCACTACCGCAACAAGGTTCAAGCTGCTTTTGGCTATGACAAACGCGCTGGCAAGATTATTTCTGGCGTATATCAGTCAAATAGTCATAGGATTGTATCTGTTGATTCCTGCCTTATTGAGGATAAAAAGGCAGATGAGATTATTGTCACAGTACGTGGCCTTTGTAAGGATTTCAAATTCATCCCAAGGCACGTACTCGTAAAGCGCGGCTTTAAAACTAATCAAATAATGGTAGTAATTGTCACGGATTCTCCAATCTTCCCTGCCAAGAACAATTTTGTTAAGGCACTACTTGGAGTGCATCCTGAGATTACAACAATCATCCACAACATCAACCCATATGAGACAAACCTTGTCTTGGGAGACCGCGAAAATGTCCTTTTTGGTAAAGGCTACATTGAGGATGAACTCATGGGCCTAACCTTTAGGATATCTGCCAAGAGCTTTTATCAGATCAATCCAACCCAAACAGAAAAGCTTTATAAAACTGCAATTGAATATGCTGGATTTACAGGAAATGAATCAGCGCTTGATGCATATTGTGGTACTGGAACCATAGGCATAATTGCTGCAAAGAATGGCGCTAAGAATGTTATTGGTGTTGAACTGGAAAAATCAGCTGTTCGTGATGCTATTTCCAATGCAAAGAGAAATAAGATTGATAATATATATTTTTATAGTGCTGATGCGACAGACTTCATCATTGACCTCGCCGAGAGTGGCAAACATATCGATGTCGTTATGATGGACCCACCAAGAGCAGGTTCTACAGAGGAGTTTTTGGATGCCGTAGGTACGCTGTCTCCACAGCGTGTGGTCTATGTTTCATGTAATCCCGAGACGCTCGCGCGAGACCTCAAATATTTTCTTAGCAAAAACAATTACAAAGTAGAAAAAATTCAACCAGTAGATATGTTCCCACACACAGCACACGTTGAGACGGTGTGTCTTTTGACCCAGCAATAAAATACAAGAAGAGTTTAAAAGGAGAAAATATGGGCACTACTTTCTATTTTGACTGGGAAGTCAAATTGATGGAGTTCATTCAGAACTTTATGACGCCAGTATGGGCTAAAATAATGGAATTTATCACATTTTTCGGAAACGATTTGTGTATAGTATTCTTCCTCGGATTCATTTATTGGGTATATGATAAAAAACAAGGAATACGCTTTGGTGTCACTTTGATGACAACGGACCTAGTATTCCCAATTGTAAAAAACCTCGCATTGCGTCGTCGTCCATATATGGACCATGAAAGTATAAAGCGCTTTGTCCTTATAGACAAAAATGCCGATGCTATGGATATAGCGGCACAGGGGTATTCTTTCCCGAGTGGCCATTCCGCTAATGCTGCTGCTATGACCACATCCATAGCCCGTATTTTCAAAAAACCAGTTTTTGTACTTATTGCCATAGTACTTCCAATTTTGGTCGGCATATCAAGATTCGCCTTGGGAGTTCATTATCCAACTGATGTAATTGCAGGTTTGGCTCTTGGTTATGGAATGTCATTTTTTGTGCCTTGGCTTTGCTCAAAGGTAAAAAATGAACGCAGATTGTACTACATTGTATTTTGTATTTTGCTTTTAGGTGTGTTCATCTGCAAAAGTAACGACTATTACACAGCCTTAGGATCAATTTTTGGTATGCTTATCGGTTCTGGCGTTGAAGAAAAGTATGTGAATTTTAAGCCGACAAGAAATGTCTTAACAGCAGTTTTGAGAGTTGGCGGAGGCGTTGCTATATACTTTATTCTCAATGCCTTGTTAAAGTTGCCGTTTAGTGAAGAACTTTTATCATCAGCAAGCTATGCGCAATTTGCCATAAGATTTGCTAGATACACTATAATTCTTTTCGTTGAAAGTGGAATTTATCCTATGTGCTTTGGAAAAGTCAGAAAAGAATAAGAGCTCCTGGAATCCAGGAGCTCTTTTACTTTTATTTTCTTGGAGCACCACGGCGGGCTGCTCTGCGGGCGGCAAGCTCGCGTCTGCGCTTTGCCTTTGCGCGTGCATTTAAAACAATGATTGTGATGATTACGCCGAGTATGATGATGGCGGCCATTATGATGTAAACAAGCTTTCCAGCAAATGGCGAAGCGTTGTCTTTGTTAGCCTGTGGTGTGGCTGCCTTTGTAACAGGCTCTTCTGTCGGCTCAACAAATACGTTGAGGCTGGTGTAATCAGCTTTGTATGAGTAATCGCATGTCTTACACTTATACTCGGTATATCCGTATGAGGTCTCTGTTGGAGCAACGACTGTCTTGTCGTACTCTGGATTTTGACACATCTCTGGATAGAGGTCCTTTGAGTAATCCTTGGTTTCATCACGGGTGAATTCGGTTTTGTTGCCATCCTGTGTGATTGTCCAACTCATGATTTCACCAATCTTGTCGATGCAGTAAGCACGGCGGTTGGTGTTGTCCTCAAAGAAGTGGATAGCGCCCTTTACGGTGTTGTTGTCGATGTGGCCATCGTGTTTGACACCGCCAGGGAGAATCCACATACCGCCGATACCGCCGTCGTGAACGTAGCCGTGATCGGAGTCGTAACCCTCTATGGTTACGGTGCAGTTAGTGATGTCTGGATAGCCATTGCCAAAGATGCCGCCGAGGAACTGCTCGTCACGGTTTTCTTTGTCAGTGTCGACGCAGATTACAGTGACGTCGGCGGAGCAGGAATCAACGCTGCCCCAGCCGTAGCCTAAAATGCCCGCAACACCGAATGCTTTGCAAGCGGTGTGAAGGCAAACTTTGCCTTCTACAGTACAATTCTTGATTGTACTGTCGGACATAAATCCTACGAGGCCGGCAGCGTAAATGTTGTCGTTTTTGGTTACATCAGCATCTACGCCAAGGAGAGAAAGGTTTTCGATAGTGGCATTTTCAACAATGCCAAAGAAGCCTGAAAAATATGTGTCATACTGCTTCCAGTTGCCATCAATTGTTGTGCGAACATCAGTGGTTGTGCCCGTAATTTTGAGGTTTAAAAGGGCGTGGCCATTACCGTCAAAATTACCGCTAAAATCCACTGGAGTCCACTCGTGGCCAGCGCAGTCGATGTCGTACATGAGTTTGTATGAACCTGATGGATTGTCCTTGATTTTCAAAAGGTCATCATAGGCTTTAAGCTCGATAACATCGCCTTGTGCAGCCGCACTTATTGGAATCATAAGTGCAAAGCAAAGCGCCAAACAGAGCAGAATGGAGATAAACTTTTTCATCTTTATTACCTCTTTTATAGTTTTATAAGTAGTAAATTAGTTAATATATACAAATCTACTTAATGTGCCCATTTATTCTATCATATTTTATCTCGTTATGGTAGAATATACGTGATTTTTTTATAAGGAGAAATGGGTATGAAAATTGGTATAGTAATTGCAATTGCAAGGGAACTTAAATCATTTCTTGAAAGTGATTTTGTAATAGAAACTATTGAGAAAAATGGCCGCGAAGTATACAAGACAGCGGTAAATGGTAATGATGTTTTTGCAGTAAAGTCAGGCTATGGTGAAATAGACGCTGCTGCTGCAACACAGTTGCTTATAACAGGATTTGACTGTGAAGTAATCTTAAACTTTGGTGTTACAGGTGCTCTTGATAGGACATCAAAAGTAGATGACCTTTTTGTTGTTACTAAGGCTATCAATCATGACTATGATGTATCACCAATTGATCCGGTTAAACTTCACCAGTATGAGGAGTTCCCTGATGAGTTTATCCCAATGGATCAGGGTCTCATCGATTTTGCCAAGAGCCTCTATCCAAACCTTCGTGATGCAGTTGTAGCATCAGGAGATAGGTTTGTTGTATTGCCAGAGGACAAGACAGAACTCTCGGGTCTTGGTTGCAATATCTGTGACATGGAAATCGCAGCAATAGCTCGTATCTCATATTTGAATGGCGTTCGTGCATTGTCAATCAAATGCATCAGCGACACATTTGATGGTGACGGTGGAGACTTTAACGAGAACGTTACAAAGAGTGCTAATAAGGCATTTAAATTGATGGAAGATATTTTGCAAAAGATATAGGGGATAGCATGAGTTACAAGGTAAACGCAGCAGCTTGGAATGGTGTCTTTGCCATTCCAAATTGCATTGTTGATGATCATATAAAAAAGGCAGGAGGACAGGCAATCAAAGTCCTCCTTTTCTTGCTGCGTCATCAGGGCGAATCTTTGGATGCCAAGGCTATTGCCAAGGGCACAGGCATGGATGTCGGCGACGTCAAAGATGCCTTTGTCTATTGGAAAGAGTCTGGCCTTGTATATGAGGATGGCGAGACGCCACCTAATGTAAAGCAGGCCGAAGAAAAGGTTAACTTAAAGGCATTGCCTGACGTTGCGCCTACCTATGACCAGGTTGCAGCGCGCACGTTGGAGGATGCTAACCTTCGTGCGCTCTTTAATGAGGTTCAACTCAAAATGGGCAGGACGATTGGTTATGGTGACCAGGCACAGCTCCTTATGATGCTCGATTACTATGGCTTGCCAGTTGAGGTAATACTCACAATAGTTGAGTATTGCATGTCAAAGGGCAAGACAAATATCTCATATATTGCAAAGGTTGCCAAGGATTGGGGCGAGCGTGAGATTAACACACTTGAACGCGCCGATGAGTACTTAAAATCGCTCAAGTCTGATGAGCGCCTTTGGAAGAAGTTCACTGATATGTTCTCAGTTGACCCACCACAGTATAACGACACAAGATTCCAGTATTTAAAGCACTGGCACGAGGAAAACAAACAGTCCTTTGAACTTATTTACTATGCTTATGAAATCACTGTTGACCGTATAAACAAGGTCAACTTTAAGTATATGAATTCAATACTTGATTCTTGGAAGGCTAATGGCATCAAAAAGCCAATTGATGCCCAACAGGCTGTTTCCAAGGCACCAGCAACTACTGGCACAACATTTAAAAAGAGCGAGCCGTCCTATGACTCTGACAAGTACAAGGAAAAGGCTCATGGCCCAATAGAGTATAAAAGAAGAAAGAAGGAGGAATAGCATATGTCAAGCAATATCGAACGTGCAAAAAGAATAATTGACGCAAGACGTGAGAGCGCTGAGCGTGAAGCAGAGCAAAAGCGTATTGAACTTGAAGCAGTTTCTCCAGAGCTTTTCGAGGTAAATGCCAAGATTGCAAGATCAGGCCTCGATGCTCTTAAAGTGCTTAGTATGGGCCAAGGTGGCAAGGAATTTATTGATAACTTGGCACGTCAAAACCTTGAACTCCAGGCAAAGCGTGGAGAAATTCTTAGAGGACTCGGCCTCAGCGAGGATGCACTTGCACCTCACTACACATGCCCTGTTTGTGAGGATAAGGGTGTAGTAGATGGACACTACTGCGACTGCCTCAAGGCACTTGTTAAACAACTTCAGTTTGACAACCTCTGTGGCTGTGCTCCTGCAAAGGACTCAACTTTTGAAAACTTTGATTTGGGTTACTACGATGGTGAGGCTCTCACTCGTATGACACAGATTTATAACTACTGTAAGTCTTGGGCTAGCGACTTTGGCAAGGGCTCAAACAGCATTTTGATGTGTGGCCAAACTGGACTTGGCAAGACACATCTTTCCCTTGCTATTGCAAATGTCGTAGTATCAATGGGCTACAATGTAATCTATTCAAGTGCTGGCAACCTTCTTTCAAAACTTGAGAAGGAAAAGTTTGGCAGATATTCTGGTGAGGAGTCACCAGAGGAGATGGCACTCACATGTGACTTATTGATACTTGATGACCTTGGAACAGAGTATACGAGGGAATTTGAGCGCGCAGCAATTTATAACATCGTTAATACAAGACTCCTCTCTGGTCTTCCAATGATAATCAACACTAACCTCCTCTATGATGAGATTGCTGAGAAGTATGACAAGAGAGTTTATTCAAGACTGATAGGCAGCTATCAGCCACTTGAATTCCTTGGTGAAGATGTGCGCCAGAAGAAGAACTATTAAAATTTTTGGAGATAATTAATGGATATAATCGCAAGTATAACTGACCAATTTAAACTTCAACGTTGGCAGGTAGAGAACACAGTAAAACTTATTGATGAGGGCAATACAATTCCTTTTATTGCTCGTTATCGTAAAGAGGCTCATGGTACGCTCGATGACCAGACTTTGCGTCAAATCTCAGAGCGTCTTGAGTACCTTCGCAACCTTGATAAGCGTCGCGAAGAGATTTCAAAGTCCATCATCGAGCAGGAAAAGATGACGGATGAACTCCAGCAAAAGATTGATAACGCTGCAACTCTTGCGGAGCTTGAGGACCTCTATAGGCCATACAAACCAAAGCGCAAGACACGCGCATCTGTTGCAAAAGAAAAAGGCCTTGAGCCACTGGCTCAGGCCATTTTTGAGCAAAAGGCTGGCGTGGACCCAGCAGCTTTGGCAGTAGAATACATAGACGCAGAAAAGGGCGTCGAGACAGTAGAGGATGCGCTCGCTGGTGCGTCTGATATCATTGCAGAGGATATCTCAGATAACGCAGACATCCGTCGTCGTCTTCGTAATCTTTTCTCTGTTATGGGTGTTATCACATCAAAAGCAAAAGGCGAAGAGGACAGTGTTTACGCAAACTACTATGATTTCACTGACAAGGTTGAGAAAATAGCGGGTCACAAGATTCTCGCTATCGACCGTGGTGAGAGCGAAGGTTTCCTCAAGGTATCAGTAACTCTTGATAGGCCAAAGGCAATCTCAATTATCGAAAAAGAGACAGTAAAGGGCGATGGCGCCTGCACTGATTTTGTTAAGCTTGCTGGTGAGGATGCTTACGATAGACTCATCTATCCATCAGTAGAAAATGAGACTCGTTCAGCACTCACAGAACGTGCTGCAACTGCTGCCATTAAGGTGTTTGCACAAAACTTGCGTCCACTCCTTATGGCACCACCAGTAAAGGGTAAGGTTTGTATAGGTCTCGACCCTGGTTACAGGACAGGATGCAAGGTTGCATGCGTTGATGCAACCGGTCGTGTGCTTGATACAGGCGTTATCTATGTAACTCATGGTGAGGCTAAGAAGGCCGAGGCTGAGAAGTTCATCGCAAGCCTCATTGCAAAGCACAATGTAGATATCATCTCTATCGGTAATGGTACCGCTTCAAAAGAGACAGAGATATTTGCAGCAGACCTTATTAAGAAAATTCCACAAAAGGTTTCATATATGGTTGTATCAGAAGCTGGCGCTTCTGTTTACTCCGCATCCAAGCTCGCTGCTGAGGAGTTCCCTCAGTATGACGTTTCCCTTCGTTCGGCTGTGTCTATCGCTCGCCGACTTCAGGACCCGCTCGCTGAGCTTGTAAAGATTGAACCAAAGGCAATCGGTGTTGGCCAATACCAGCATGACATGCCTAAAAAAGAGCTTGAGACAGCGCTTGACGGCGTTGTTGAGGACTGTGTTAACTCAGTTGGTGCAGACCTCAATACAGCCTCTCCATCGCTCCTCTCACACATTGCTGGTATCAATGGCACGATTGCCAAGAATATTGTTACATATCGTGAGGAGAATGGTGCGTTCGAGTCACGTGCGGCCCTTAAAAAGGTGCCAAAGCTTGGACCAAAGGCATACGAGCAGTGTGCTGGTTTCCTTCGTATTGCCGAGTCCAAAAATGTTCTCGACAACACGGGTGTACATCCAGAGTCATATGATGCTGCCAAGATGCTTTTGACGCTCTGTGGCTATGACCTTAAGGACGTAAAGTCCGGTAGCATACCAGAGCTCCATACACGCATCGAGTCGCAGGGTTACGCAGCCCTTGCGGAGCGCTTGTCGATCGGTGAGCCAACTCTCCACGACATTGAGAACGAACTCTTAAAGCCAGGTCGTGACCCACGTGACGAGTTGCCTCCACCTCTCCTTCGCTCAGATGTAATGGAGATGAAGGATTTAAAGCCTGGCATGGAGCTTAAAGGCACTGTTCGTAACGTAATTGACTTTGGCGCATTTGTTGACATTGGTGTTCACCAGGACGGCCTTGTGCACATCAGTCAAATCACTGATAAATACATAAAGCATCCATCTGAGGTGCTCTCTGTTGGTGATGTAATCACTGTTAGAGTACTTGAGGTAGATTTAAACAAGAAGCGTATAGGCCTTACAATGAGAGGTCTCTCAAAGTAGTAGGTGATTAAATGATTCTAGAAGTAAAAGACATCACCAAAAATTTTGGTGAGAAGTCTGTCCTCAAAGGCATCTCTTTCTCTGCACAGAGCGGAGAAGCCCTTGGACTTCTTGGTCGTAATGGAGCGGGTAAAACGACTACAATCCGCATCATTATGCAACTTTTCCCACCAAACAGCGGTGAGGTACTTGTTGATGGTAAGCCACTTTCTATCCGCGAAATCAACGTAGGTTACATGCCAGAGGAGCGTGGACTTTACCCAAAGAAGAAAATCATGGAGCAACTAATATATTTTGCTGAGCTTAAAGGTGTTTCAAAGGATGTTGCAATAGAGCGTGCTAACAAGCTCCTTGATCGCCTTCAGATGACGGAGTACAAGGATGCAAAACTTGAGACTCTATCAAAGGGTAATCAGCAAAAGATTCAGCTTGTTACAACTCTTATTTCAAACCCTGATATTGTCATTTTAGACGAGCCGTTTTCTGGTCTTGACCCAGTTAATGCAATGCTCTTAAAGGACGTAGTTCGTGAACTTATTGCTGATGGTAAGATAGTTATTTTCTCAAGCCATCAGATGAATTATATCGAGGAGTTCTGCAATAATATCGTTATCATTAACGGTGGGCAAATTGCAGTTTCTGGTGCTATCAAAGACATCAAACGCAGCTATACCAAGAATTTGGTTTTGATTGAATCGGATGATAATGAGGCTGTAAAGACTGCTCTTGCATCAATCGATTTTGTCAAAGATGCAACGCAAATAGACAGTGGCATCAAGGTGGAACTTTTAGATGGATACGACATTAAAAATTTGATGAGTGAATTGTCTAAACTGGATGTTTTAGTCTCTGGAATTTCACTCTATGAACCATCTCTCTCGGAGATATTTGTCGATTATACGGAGGTGGAATCATGAGACAGTTTTTCTCAGTTTTCAAGTTTGAACTCCGTGGACAGCTCCAGAGCAAAGTCTTTAGAGTAATCACAATTTTGCTCCTTGTAGTAATTGTTTTGACGCTCAACGTTGGTCGCCTTGAGGCACTTCTTGGCGATAGTCTTGACTCACTTAAAAAGGATGATGAGGCTACAAAGATTGCTGTTTGCAACAAGAGCGAGATGGATACAGAGGCTCTGGTTGAGACCTTTAAAATGTTCTTTGGAGAGGGCTATGAGTTCTCAGTAACAAAGGATGATAACCTTGAAAAACAGGTTGAAAAAGGCGATGTTGATACAGCCATAATTATTGAAACTCCACTTAAGTACAAGTACATAGTTGAAACTGTTGGCATGTTTGATGCTGATCAGCAGATTATTGAGCAGGTACTTATTACAAATTATCGTTACTCATATCTCCAAAATGCAGGACTCACAGCGGAACAGATTACAGCTGCGCTTGAGGCTGGAACTGAGAGTGATGTAGTCGTAACTGGCAAGGATCAGACACAGAGTTTTGCCTATACCTACGCGATTATCATGATTCTTTACATGGTGCTTTTGCTCTATGGCCAGTTCGTTGCAAGCAGTGTGGCTGGTGAAAAGAGTTCACGTTGTATGGAGGTTTTGATAACATCAGCCAAGCCAATGAATTTGATGTTTGGTAAGGTGCTTGGCTCTGGTAGTGCGGGACTTTTACAGCTCGTACTTATCCTTGGCACAACAGTTGGTTGCTACCAACTTAATAAGAATACGCTCGACAACGAGATGATAGTTTCTCTTTTTGGTATGCCAGTGAGCGTTGCAATATACTCGATTGTATTCTTTATTTTGGGCTACTTTATCTATGCATTTATGTTTGGCGCTGCGGGTTCACTCGCATCTCGCGCAGAGGACCTTGGTGCCCTTGTAATGCCTATAAATGTGATATTTATCTTTGCTTTCATGGTTGCGATATTTACTATGACAAGCGGAAATGTTGATGGAATTTTTGTAACTGTATGTTCATTCCTCCCAACATTTGCGCCTATGCTTATGCTCGTTCGTATCTGTATGGGCACGGTTGCAGTTTGGGAAATCGCGCTTTCGATTGCTATCCAAATTGCGACAATTATCCTCCTTGGAATTGGTTGTGCCAAGGTTTACAGAGCAGGCGTTTTGCTCTATGGTAACTCACCAAAATTCAAGGATATCTGGAAGATTTTAACAACAAAACAGGAGTAAAAAATGGAACAGATTGCAAGTTTTACAATTGATCATGACAAGCTTCAAAAAGGTGTCTATGTATCCCGAATTGATAGGAACACAATCACCTATGATGTTAGGATGAAACGCCCTAATATGGGGGATTATCTCTCAAATGGAGCGCTCCATACTTTTGAGCATCTCTTTGCCACTTATGCACGTAACAGCGAGTTTTCTGACTCTGTTGTGTATATCGGACCAATGGGTTGTAGGACTGGATTTTACATCGTTTTGTTTGATGATTTAAGCAAAGAAAATGTCCTCAAATTGCTCCTTGATTCATTCAAATTTGTGGCTGATTTTGAGGGTGAAATTCCTGGCGCAAAACGCAAGGAGTGCGGCAACTATCTTGAGCATGATTTGGCTGGCGCCAAGGTGGCGGCACTCGACATGCTCGATGTTCTCAAGGACTGGACGCCGGCGAAATTTGATTACAATTTTGAAGGCTAAAATGAAACCCCTGGAAGGTTACTTCCAGGGGTCATTTTTTGCCTATTTAATAGTAGCTGTAGCGGCGTCGTTTGCCGATTAGGAATGCAGCGCTGACGGCAATTCCAAGCACTTCTGCCACAACCATCGATGCCCAGATTCCGTCAAGTCCGAGGAATCTTGGGAGGATGTAAAGTGGCAAAATTTGGAACACAAAAGTGCGTAAAAATGCGATGGCTGCTGATACTGGACCATTGCCCAGCGCTGTAAAGAAACTTGATGCAAACATCGAAAATCCGCCGAGTAAAAACGCCAGTGCAAAGATCCTAAATCCGTGCACGGTCATGTCGATTAATGCCTCATCACCTGCGGCAAAAATCATAGCAAATGGTCTTGCTAAACCTTCGGATGACAAGGTGGCGAGAATTCCCATAAATGCCGTAATTATAAGGCTTTTCTTGAATACATTTTGCAGTTCATCGATGTTTTGTGCGCCGTAATTATATCCTACAACTGGCGCGACGCCGATGGTGTATCCGATGTAAATTGCAATGAAAATAAAGGATACATACATTACGATTCCATATGCGTTTACACCGAGCTGACCAGCAATTTTCAGTATCTCTAAATTGTAGAGGATGCTGACAAGACTGAGTGTGATATTGCTTATGAGTTCCGACATACCGTTGGTGCATGTGTGAGCAAGGATGTGGAAATCAATTTCTGGTTTTCCAAGTCTGAGTAAACTGTTGTTATGCTTAGAAAAATAGACTAGTGGAATAAGTCCGCCGAGCACCTGTGTTGAGGCGGTTCCGAGCGCTGCACCAAAGAGTCCAAGCTTGAAAACAAGGATGAAAAGTGCATCCAAAACTACGTTTGAAATACCTGCTGCTATTGTTGCAACGAGGCTGAGTTTTGGCTTCTCGGCGGTGGCGGTTAGGCTCTGGAAAACGTTCTGCAACATAAAGAATGGAATGCAAGGGAAAATCACCTTGCAATATGTTACGCAGTTTTGGAGGAGGTCACCTGTTGCGCCGAGCAACATGCAAAGTCGTCTATTAAAAATTAGGGCAATGATAGAAAGCAAAATACCTGTAATTATCGTAGCATAGACGATAAGGGAGAAATATTTATTGGCGAGTTCTTTTTTGCCCTCGCCAATAGTCCTAGATATTATCGCATTTCCGCCTGTGCCAAACATAAATCCTACACCGCCAAAAATCATAATCATTGGCCATGTGAGATTTACTGCTGCAAAAGGAGTCTCCCCTACAAAATTGGAAACAAAGATGCCGTCTACCATACCATAAACCGAGATAAACACCATCATCGCCGAGGAGGGGAGAATAAGTCGCAGTATTTTTTTGATTGTGAAGTGTTCTGAAATTTTAATTCTCATAACGCAAATACTTTAACACATCTTGAAATAATAAGCAAATGTGTGCTATTATATTATGAAATATTTTATTTATTTAAGAGGTAATTAATTAATGAAACACGTAGACATTATAGAGGTCATGACAAAAGAGGAATATGTAGGTCGCGAGGTTACTGTCTGTGGATGGGTGCGTACAGCACGTGATTCCAAGACAATGGCTTTCATCGAGCTCAACGATGGCACATCTTTAAAGCACATCCAGCTCGTTGTTGACAAGGAGACATTTGGCAAAGCAGACGAGATGTCAAACTTCACCAAGCTTGGTTCATCACTCAAAGTAGTTGGTACTGTTGTACCATCAGCAGTAGCTCAGGATGGTGGCGTAGAAATTAACGTTTCTGACATCGAACTCCTTGGCCCATGCCCAGAGGACTATCCTCTTCAGAAAAAGCGCACCAATCTTGAAACATTACGTACAATGCCTCATCTTCGTGTTCGTACAAATACATTTAACGCAGTATTTCGTGTACGCTCTGTACTCGCAGCAGCTATTCACGAGTACTTCCAGGACAGACATTACGTTTACGTAAACACACCACTCATCACAGGCTCTGACTGTGAGGGTGCGGGTGAGATGTTTAAAGTAACAACTCAATCTTTCGAGGACGCTGCCAAGTACAAGACAGCGGACGAGTATTATGCTGACGACTTCTTTGGTAAATCAGCAGGCCTTTCTGTATCAGGCCAGCTTGAGGGCGAAGTAGCCGCTATGGCATTTGGTAAGATTTATACTTTTGGTCCATCATTCAGAGCCGAGAACTCAAACACAACGCGTCACGTTGCAGAGTTCTGGCATGTTGAACCAGAGGTTGCATTTGCCGAGCTCCCTGACATCATTGAAATGGCAGAGGACATGATTAAGTACATTACAAAAGCTGTAATGGAACGTTGCCCTGCTGAGCTCGACTTTTTCGAGAAGTTCTTTGAAAAAGGACTTCGTGAAAAGCTCACTAATGTAATCGAGAGTGACTTTGAAGTTCTCGATTACACCAAGGCCATTGAAATCCTTGAAAAGGCTGACGCTGATTTCAAGTACCCAGTATCATGGGGCTGTGACCTTCAGACTGAGCATGAGAGATATATAACAGAGGAGGTGTTCAAAAAACCGGTATTCGTAACTAACTATCCGAAGGAGATTAAGTCTTTCTATATGAAACAAAATCCAGACGGTAAGACAGTTGCTGCAACTGACCTCTTAGTGCCTGGTATAGGAGAGATTATCGGATGCTCAGAGCGTGAAGCAGATTATGACAAGCTTCTTGAGGCTATGAACGTTCGTGGAATGAATCTCGATGACTATAATGACTATATCGATCTCCGTAAGTTCGGTTCAGTTCCACACAGTGGTTTTGGACTTGGCTTTGAACGTATGCTTATGTACGTTACAGGAGTACAAAATATTCGCGATGTTATCCTCTTCCCAAGAACGGTAGGAAGCATTCGCTAACTTTTAGGAGGGAAAAGCTATGGCTTTTTGTATAATTACTGACTCTGCGTCAGACGTACCACAGAGTGTTATTGAGGAGTATGGCCTTTTTGTAATGCCAACTCCAGTTACAATTGACAACGAAGATTTACGCGATGGTGTAACCATCTTCCCTGATGAGTTTTACAAGATTCAAGAGGAAGGCGTAAAGGAAATTAAAACATATCACATCTCGGAACTCATGTTCCAAGAGTATTTCACAGAGTTTGCAAAGCGTGGAGACGAGGTGCTCTACATCTGTTTCTCAACAGGTGTTGCTGGCACATTCCAAGCTGCTACACTTGCAAAGCAAGAGGTACTTGAGGAGTACCCTGACTTCAAGATTACAATCATTGATTCACACTGTGCATCAATCGGATATGGTCTTGTTGTTGAACGTCTCCTTAAGATGCAAAAGAATGGCGCACCACAGGATTTGATAATTGAGGCTGCTCAGTTCTTCTGTGACCATATGGTTCACGTAATTGCAGTTCAGTCACTTGATTACCTCTATGCTGGTGGTCGTGTAAGCAAGGCTTCATTCGTTGTAGGCGGTATGCTTGATATCAAGCCTATCCTTATGACAGATGAAAACGGAGCTTTAAAGGCAACTGAAAAAGTACGTGGTTGGAAAAAGGCAATGGCACGCGTAGTTGAACTTATCGGTGAAAACGGTGTCGAACTTGAAAACCAGGTAATCGGTGCTTGCTATGGCACAGACGTTGAGTCATTCGCAACAATGAAGGCTGAACTCCGTGAAAAGTACAAGGTTCGTGACATTGTTGAGACTCAGGTTGGCTGCGCAATTGGTGCACATACTGGTCCATCTATTGTTGCTGCCGTATGCCTTAACGCATATGAACCAAAGTATGACGAGTATTTGAAATAAAGAAGGAAAACTATGGACTTTAGAACAAAAGTTGAAGACGTCTTCTACTCTGTTAAAGACAAAATAGAAGATATCTTTCTCGACCTTAAAGAAAAGCGAGAAAGCAAGTCTTCAGAACTAGATGGTGAAAAGTCAAAAAAGAATATTCTCGCTGGTATAGATAAGAGGAAACTTATCGCAATAGCTGTACTAATCGTATTTTTAATCGGCCTTGTTGCCTGCGTTGCAGGCAAGCACGGCGGCAAGTCGTCGGGCGGCAAGAAAAAGAATGGCACAAATGCAGAGGAGGTTGGAACAACCGATGACTCCGATGCATGGTGGAAGAAGTATATGGGCGCCGACGCTAGCATGCCGGGCTATGCTCCGACCAAGGCCAACGAACTCAAATGGGATCCAGTTGATGGCGCGATAGGCTACAACGTATATCGCGCAAATAAAAAGGACGGCGAATACGTATGCATCGCCGTAGTTGAGAAACCAGAGTACGTTGACACAACAGCCGAAAATGGTAAGAAGTATTTCTATAAGACTACAGCTATTAAAGTTACCAAGACCGAAAAGAAGGATGGCACAACAAAGCTTGTTACCCGTGAGGTTACTATTGCTCCAGAGAGCATTGTAACTGAGAAGGTAACAGTTTATGTTCCAACTGGTACAACTGAAAAGGACCAAAAGCCTGTTGAAATCGTAACTGATAAGGACGGCGAAGTTGTAACAAACAAGGATGGCGAGGTCGTTACCAAACCAGTCGGTGATGATGAGAGTACAACTGACAAAGAGGATGACGACAAAACAACTGAGGACGAGTCAAAGGACAATCCAACAGAGGCACCAACAGTTAAGCCAACAGAACCACCAACAGAGCCACCAACAGAGCCGCCGACGAAGAAGCCTCCAGTATCTGCTCCAAAGACAAGCACAAACAACAGCACAATCAACAACTCACGCAATGCCTTTGAGAACAAACTCGCTGGAACTGATGGTGAGTCAACCAAACTTCGTGATATAGCTGTTGCTTGTAGCAACTCTGCTGGTAACAGAGGTAGTGTTACCCAGATTACAAGTGGACGTAATGTTCTTGGTCAAAAGACGACAGTAAATGGTTTTGATGAGTGTTATCGTTTTACTGCTGCACCATCAATTTCTTCACTTGGACGCCATGTAGCGGGTTATGTATTTAAAGTAACAAGCATCAGTGCAGAGGACTTTGCAAACTCACTTTATAACAATACCAAGACAACAGAGAGCTTTACTGGTGTCGGTTCAAGTAACATTAAGTACAAGAATATCGACTACTACGGCGACTATGTATTCTATATGATTGCGACTTACTAAAATTTGGAGGCCCAAAGTTTAATGGATTTTCAAGGAAAAAGAGTTCTTGTAGTTGGCCTTGCCCGCTCGGGCATGGCCGCCATCAAGGTTTTACATACCCTTGGCGCTACAATAATTCTTTCTGAATCAAAGAAAAAAGAGGACATCAAGGAACTTGATACATTGCTCTCACTCGGTGTCACAATAGTTGACCAATCACTTGAGGTTGCAGAGGGGCAATATGACCTCTGCGTTAAAAACCCAGGTGTACACAATGACATCCCATTCATGGTTAAACTCTATGAGAGGAACGTCCCTGTAATTACAGAAATAGAGCTCGCTTTCCAGGTTGCCAAGCCACAGCACTTTATCGCAATTACAGGTACTAATGGCAAGACAACAACTTCCACTCTTGTACACGAGATACTCTCTCGCAAGTATGGAAATCGTGCACACCTCTGTGGCAACATCGGTATTCCACTCTGTGAGATAGTGATGAATGAAAACCTTCTAAATGAGGCTGGTCATTACATCACACTTGAAATATCAAACTACCAACTTGTTAACATCGACAAGTTCCATCCGGATGTTGCAACAATTATCAACTTAACTCCGGATCACATCGATGTTCACGGTTCGCTTGATGCGTATTACAAGTCAAAAACTGAAGTGTATCGCAACATGGATGAGAATGATACATTCATTTTAAATTCGGATGACGAGACACTCCTCTCATATGTTGATAGGTACAAAGTGCCTGCAACAGTCAAGACAATCAGTCTTGAGAGGGATGACGCCGATGCGTGCATCAAGGACGGCAAAATGATAATTGACGGTGAGGCAGTGCTCGACCTTAAAAGCATTCGCTTGCCAGGTCGTCACAATCTCCAAAATGTCATTATCGCCGTATCTTGTGCCAAGGCAATCGGCGTAGAGAACAGCTTCATAATTGACGCTGTAGAATCATTCGCCGGTGTTGAGCACAGAATCGAGTTCGTACGTGAACTTAATGGCGTTCGCTACTACAACGATTCCAAGGGCACCAACACCGATGCTACGGTAACTGCACTTAAGGCATTTGACCACGGTGTAATCTTACTCATAGGTGGTTTTGAAAAGGGACTCCCTATGGACGATGTAAAAGCACACCTTGGTTGTGTTAAGAAGGTTATCGGTTTTGGCGCCTGCGGTGAGCGACTTGTTCGTGACACAGTGGGCGATGACGGTATCGTTGTTTCCGATTTGGCGGAAGCACTTGATGCGTCAGTGAAAATAGCGGAGTCTGGAGATACAGTTTTACTTTCTCCAACCACCAGTTCATTTGATCAGTACTCCTGCTTTGAGGAGCGCGGGGATCACTTTAAGGAGCTTGTAAACGCTCTTAAATAACTTAGAAAAGAGAGACAAGATGTCAAATAACAGCTACATCGGCGTATTCGATTCAGGTATCGGCGGCCTTACGGTTGTCAAAGCAATAGCTGACAATATGCCAAATGAAAACATAATATATTTCGGCGACACAGCCCATGTGCCTTATGGCACAAGGTCTAAGCGCCAGATAACTGAATACGTTTTAGCCGATGTTAAGTTCCTTAACACCTTTGATTTAAAGGCAATTGTAATCGCGTGTAATACTGCTGACTCAATTGCCAGAGGTACGGTAGAAGAGATGTATGACTTGCCAATATTTGGCGTAGTTGACCCGGCATCAAAACGTGCAGCCGAGATCACCAAAAATGGCAAGATAGGTGTTATCGCTACAAATGCGACGATAAACAGTGGAGCTTATAATGCTGCTATTGCGAAGTACAAACCGGACGCAGAGGTAATTGGCGTTGCGTGCCCGCTCTTCGTTCCACTTGTTGAAAACGGACGTTTCAATAAAGGAGACATCGTTATTGAGACAGTAGTTCGTGAGTACCTAGACCCACTTGTTGCCAAGGGCATCGATACATTGGTACTTGGTTGCACTCACTATCCACTGCTGTCAGATATTATTGAAGGCCTCTATCCAAGCCTTCAAATTATCAGTTCATCAGGCGCTGCCGCTGATACTCTAAGGCAGAGCCTTGAGGCAAACGACCTCGTCGGCAACAGCGACGACAGTGTTCGCAAATACTTTGTCAGTGACGACGCCGAGGGCTTTAAGCGTCAAGCCCAAGTCTTTATGGGCGACGCCCTAGGTGGCGACGTCACGCAGGTAAATCTAGATTAAAGGAGGGGCATAGGTGAACCAAGCTGAGAAATTTTTAGATAGACTTACCAAGCATCTTTGGGACAAGAACTATCCACGTTCATTGATTCTTTTTAATGTTATAAATCTTGTTCAAGCACTTGCTGGAATACTCTTTATTGCTATGTCCTTCGTTTTCAAAGCAGATGGGCATATGGACCTCATAGTAAGTATCATTTTGACTGTGTGGTCTATATTCGCAATTGTGCTTGTCTCAATTTTTATTGAGGACTTTGAAAAGGTTATTATTTTCTGTCATGCAGTCACATCGTTTATTATTGTGCCACTGATGTTTTACTTCCTTGGCAAACTCTATGCATGTGCACTTTTCATTATGGCAATTGCCTCCATTCATTCTTACATTATGATTGATGGCAAATGGGAGCAAATATTCTTTACAGGTGTACTTAATACTTTTTATATTGTTTTGATAGTTTTATCACTCTATAAGCCTGAGTGGTTCCCATACCAAGAACATGCAACTTTGCTTTCTTGGTACTATATGGTGGCAACATTTATCATAAATATTTATGTCATAGGTATGGCACGACTTTTCGTTTACCTGTTCCAGTCTGACAGTGCGAAAACTAAGGATATATTGGAAAAAGTAAACGATACTAGTGTTCGTGACACATTGACTGGTGCTTACAATGAAAAGGGCGGTCGCGATTATCTCGATACTGCTATGAAGAAGGCATGGGATGATGGTAAGTCATTCTGTTTCCTTGTAATAGAGGTTGACTTTGGTGAGAGTCGTGGCATCAAGTATATTGAGGACGTATTGCTCCTCAATGCATATGACAGTTGCCGTCAATATTTGTCTTCGGATGCAGTTATTGCAAAATATGGCAAGAATAAATTCTTTGCAGTTGTTCCAAATTGTACCAATGCGATAGAGGCCGAAGAGTTAATCATTGGCATTGGTTCCCAGTTTAGAGCGGGCAAAGAAAATGAAAATATAGAGGATGGGAAACTCTATATCGGCAAGTACTTCTTAAAGCGTGGTATGTCTGTCGACTTACTTATTGAATCAGCTGAAATTGACCTTCAGGGTAGAATGGAGGCGGTTTCATGAGTGATTTACTTAAAATTGCTAGAGGGATTTTCCTAGGAATTGTAACGTTCCAATTTGATGATGAAATTCGTAATGCACGTTTTTATGACATTCTCTTTAGTGCCATAATACAGTTTACGCTTTTCCTTGCAGCAGCGCTTTTGACCCACAATACAATTGCATCATTTGCGATGACATTGGGTCTTATCGTAACAGTTGCATTTGTCGCTTATCACAGGGCCTCTCCTAAAATGCGAGTTGGCAAGAGAGCGATATTCTTCTTTGCAATTTATGGCTGTGTGTTTATGCCAATTATCTTTTTCTATGTTGGCGCAGATGACATGCTACTTGAGTTCCTTCTCATGTATTTCTGTTTCTGCATATTCTTTGTAATTGATTTTTGGCCTTCAATGGCAATTATTACTTTGACATTTGCGACAACAGTTTCTGTATTAATTTTGCGCTCCAAAATAGAGATGTTCATATCTCCGCTCAAAGTAACTGATACAAGTATTGTAATCTTTTCTGCTTCAACATTCTTTGTGGCAGTACTTACGATTGGCTCAATTGTAAGAAAGACGATTGACTATTATAACGAGGAACGTAAACGTACATCAGAACTTTTTGAAGAGTATCATGCAAAACTTTATATGCATGAGGAAAAAAGTGCGTACAATGATCGCTACCTTATTTCTCATCTTTCAAATCTTGCACGAGAGGTTGAAATGGGCCAAACAGAGGGCTTCTCGGTTGCAATGCTTTCCATCCGCAATATTGAGATGCTTATCAATTTGACGGATGCACAAAAGGCAGAGACTATGGCCCTTTTTGCAAAAAAGATAAACGCTGTTCTGGATGAGGATGACGTGCTTATTAAGCAGGACAAAAACAAGTATGTCATAGTAATCAAGGACAGTGACAGTGATGACGTCAAAACAAAACTTAGACGCATCGATACAAGTATTGGACTTACAATGTTCCAGTATTTTCCAAAGTATAAGCTTACCCTTGATATAGGTTTTGCTATGTACGACAAGGATTCAACCGTAAGTAACATGATTGAGCGCGTTGACGAAAACTATGAAAACGCAAAGCGTCACGGTACGAACAAAATTGTCGGGGGGGGGGTTAACGTAAGGTGGGTAATGAATTAATTGCTAATGCTACAAGTCTTTATGGACTCTTTGATTTGCTTTGCGCTGGCATCCTCGCAGGACTTGAAATAGGAACCCTTGGCAAAGGCTTTAAAAACAAAGATGTTCGAATTATGTACTGGGTACTTTTGTCACAGAGCGCATTCTTTATGCTTGACTTTTTCTGGGTGCTTGTTGATGGTAATACAAGCCTGCCAGTAAATATCAACTATCTTATTAATGCATGCTACTTTGGTACATCTGGCATCTGTGCATATATATGGCTTTCATTTGTTGACTATAAAGTTAACGGTTTTATGAAAGGCATAGAATTAAGACTTATACTTGCTATTCCTACTTTTGTAATCGCATTCCTTGCTTTTACTGCCCCTTGGAATGGCCTCCTCTTCACAATTGGAGAGGGTAATATTTATCAGCGAGGAACACTCTATTTGTTCCAGCCAATAATTACATATGCTTATATCATCTTTGCAGCGTTGACAGCAGTCTTCTGTTCTTCGAAGCATAAACTTACACTTCCTCGTTCAAGTGAACGCGCATTTGTTGTATTTGCATTGATTCCTATTGCAGGTGGACTTTGTCAGTACTTCAATCCTGGTCTTCCAGTTTTGAATGGCTGTATTACTATGGCAATAGTTTATATCTATATCATCCTTCAGCGTGAGGAAGGCGATAACCAGAGGGCTATTATCGAATACCTTTCAAACGACTATAAGATGGTTATGCTTGTTGAAGGTATAACAGGTGGCATTACGATTTATCGTGGTGAGCACTATGTGGTTGATACACTTGGCAAACCTTCAAGCAGTTTTAGTAGTTTTACGGAGTTTGTAAAAGAGATGGCAAAAACAGCCGTTTTTGAGGACGACCGTGAAGATTTTATTGCTGCTTTGTCGCAGGATAGGATTGAGTATGCGTTTAGAAGAAGTTCTGAATATTACGTAGACTTTAGACTGTGTTATGGTGGAGAGTATGTATATTGTCAGATGAAACTGGTTATGCCAGACAGCGACCAGATTGACTCATCCATGCTCGTTGGTTATCACATCATAGATGAGCAGATCAAGAAGGAAAAGCAAGTTCAGAACGAACTTGAATTTGCGCGTGAGGCTGCTGAAACAGCCAACAGGACCAAGTCATCTTTCCTCTTCAATATGTCACATGATATCCGTACTCCTATGAATGCCATCTTGGGATTTGCCAATATGGCAAAGAAGTATTCGGATGACAAGGAAAAGGTAGAGGAGTGTATCGACAAGGTTCAGACATCAGGTACACACCTTCTTGGCCTTATCAATGACATCCTTGATATGGCACGTATCGAGAGTGGTAAGATTGAAATTGAAGTTGAACCAGTTGACGTTCGAGAGGCGGCTGACAGGCTTACAACTATCCTTGGTGATCTGGCAAGAGACAAGGATATTAAGCTTAGTGTTTCGCTTGAGGACGTTGAAAATCCATATGTCTATCTTGATGAATTGCATGTAAATCAGATTCTCCTTAACATCATTTCCAATGCTGTTAAGTATACTGAAAATGGCGGTAAGGTTGATATACTCATCAAGGAAATGCTCTCAAGTGACAAGGAGAGAGCTCGCTACCGTTTTGTTATTTCTGATACCGGTATCGGTATGACAGAGGAGTTCCTCGATCACGTATTTGACTCATTTGAGCGTGATAAGAATGAGGCACTTGCAGGTATTCAAGGTACAGGTCTTGGTATGTCTATTACTAAGCGCCTTGTTGATATCATGCATGGTAACATTGAGGTAGAGAGTACACTCGGTGAGGGCTCAACATTTACTGTTGACCTTGAATTTAAGAAATATGAAGGCGACTTTGAGGCACTTGTTACAGCAGAGGCTGAGCAAGAGCAAGAGGCAACAGAGATTACGCTTGATGGCAAGCGTATCCTCCTTGTTGACGATAACGAGCTCAACCGTGAGATTGCGAGTGAAATTCTTGCCGAAACAGGCGCCGTAATTGAAGAGGCAGAGGACGGTGTCGAAGCATTCGACAAGGTCCGAGAGTCTGAACCAGGTTACTATGACATAGTACTTATGGACGTTCAGATGCCTCGTATGAATGGTTACGAATCAACCAAGGCAATTAGAGCCCTTGAAAATGAAGCGCTCGCAAATATCCCTATTATCGCTATGACTGCAAATGCATTTGATGAGGATAGGGAAGACGCTTTGGAAGCTGGTATGAATGAGCATATTGCAAAGCCAATTGATGTTGTAAAACTTTTCGATTGTTTAAGAAAGATACTTTAAGATGTTAAGTAAAAATCAAGACATCAAACTGCATATCGATGGTATGACCGCCGAAGGCCAAGGTGTTGGGCACTTCGACGGTCAAGCCGTTTTTGTCAAAGATTCAGCAGTGGGTGACTATCTTGATGTTCATATCATCCTTGCTAAAAAGACCTATGCAATAGGTAAAATTTCAAAAATACTTGAGCCATCACCTGATCGTCAAGCGCCTGACTGTGATGTCGCAGGTAAGTGTGGTGGTTGTGCCTACCGACATATAACCTATGAGGCAGAGCTTGGACTCAAGGCACAAAAGGTTGAGGATGCATTCAAGCGTCTTGGTCATATTGATATAAAACTTGACCCAATTATCGGTAGCAATGTTGATGGCTATCGCAACAAGGCTCAGTATCCAGTGTCCCGTGACACAAGGGACAATCAGCCACTTATTGGCTTTTATGCATTTAATACACACCGCATAGTTTCTCAAATGGATTGTAAACTTCAATCTCCTGCATTCCTTGATGTTCTTACACTAGTTCGAGACTGGATGATTGATTTTAATATCAAAACCTATGATGAGGGGAAGCATCAAGGCCTCCTTCGTCATATCTATATTCGCCGCGCAGAGTTTACGGGCGAGATTATGGTTTGCCTTGTAATCAATGGTGATGAGATTCCACATGAGAAGGAACTTCTCGAGTCACTTAAAATAGCTTTACCAAGCCTTAAGACAGTGGTTCTCAACATCAACAAATCCGATTCAAACGTTGTCCTTGGAAAGGCAAACAAGGTCCTTTATGGGGACGGCTATATAAATGAAAAAATACTTGGAAAGACGTTTAGGATTTCTCCTCTTTCATTCTTCCAAGTAAATAGCAGACAATGTGAAATTCTCTATCAAAACGCCGCACTTTTTGCGGGGCTTACGGGAGAGGAGACACTCCTCGACCTTTACTGTGGCACTGGTACAATCGGCCTTACAATGGCCGATGATGTAAAGCGCCTTATTGGCGTTGAGATAGTTCCGGAGGCGATAGAAGACGCCAAGGTAAACGCCACTGTAAACGGCATAGAGAATGCCGAGTTCTACTGTGGCGATGCGGCAGAAGTTGCAAAGAAGCTTGACATCAAGCCTGATGTTGTATTGGTGGATCCACCGCGCAAAGGAATGGCAGAGAGTCTCATTGATACGGTCGTATCGATGAATCCAAAGCGCGTCGTATACATCTCTTGCGACCCTGCAACGCTCGCGCGCGACTGCGCTCGCTTTGAGGCTCGCGGATATCACACACTCCGCGCCCGTCCAGTCGACATGTTCCCACGTACGTACCATGTCGAGACAGTAGCGCTACTTGCAAAATAGATCTAGGAGGCTTCCGATTGTATACGTTTCAAAGGAGGCACATTACTCCTCATATCGCCTGTGTGATGTTCAAAATTTAGAGGTTAGACTCATTGATTATGATGAGAAAGGCAGTATGGATTTGGATTGCTTAAAAAAGAGCATTGATCCATCAAAGCCAGCACTCATTATAGTGGCAGTCGGTTCTACCTTTATGGGTGCCATTGATAATCAGGCAGGCATTCAATAGGATTTGATGGCTTGTCAAAAGAAGCAAACTCAATGCTTGAGAACACAAATTATCTTCAGCAGAAACTTGATGAAATGGGTTATCCTGCATGGCATATGCCATATAGTAATACAGTATTTTTCAAGCGCCCAGATGAATCGATTTTGAATAAATACATGCTCGCAAATGGAAATCTTCCAAACTATGGTGGCGAACTCTCTCACATAGTTGTTATGCAACATGTAAAAAGGGAAATCATTGATGAATTTATTGCTGACTTGTCAGTAACACTCTAATAAAGGCAATAAAAATGGCGGTACGTTCGTACCGCCATTTTGTCATTTTTTAGTGTAAGTGATCGACAAGCTTTGAAACAAGGTCATCAATATTGATAGGTTTTGCCAAGTGGTCATTCATGCCTGACTCAATTGCCTTTTGCTTATCCTCAGCAAATGCGTTTGCTGTCATAGCGATGATTGGAACTGACTTTGCATACTTGTTATCTATGTTACGGATTTCAGTAGTTGCTTTGTAACCGTCCATCTTTGGCATCTGGATGTCCATAAGTACAAAGTCATAGCGACGCTTTGATTCATCCTTTGTGAGGTCTACTATCTTTTCAACAGCGAAGATGCCATCTTCTGCTGTATCAACAACCATTTTCATATCCTCAAGGATGTCTTTGGCTATTTCTCTGTTGAGTTCGTTATCCTCAACGAGGAGAACGTACTTATCAATCAAAAGGCTGGACAAATCTTCGATGCTCTTGCTCTCAACAAAGTTCTCATCAGCAATTCTAAAGTCGAAGTGAATTGAAACTTTTGTACCTTCACCAAGTTTACTGTCAATCTTGATTTTACCTTTCATAAGTTCAACAAGTTCCTTGGTAATTGCCATGCCAAGACCTGTGCCCTGGATACCACTGATTGTAGATGTGGATTCTCTTGTGAATGCCTCAAAGATGTGCTCGAGGAATTCTTCGCTCATACCAATACCAGTATCCTCTACTATGAATTCGTATGAAGCATAACCAGGCTTGTGGCTCTCTGTTTCAATAATCTTATATGTGATTGTACCACCATCGTCTGTGTACTTAACGGCATTGTTTGCAACGTTCATAAGTACGCGGTTTACACGGAGCTTATCAGCGAAAACGCAGTTATGCTGAACCTTTGAGAAGTCAACATTAAATGTGATGTTCTTGTCTTTAACGCTCTGATTAACGATAGCCGAAAGACCAGTTGCAGCCTCTGTGATGATAACTCTCTCTTCTTCGATTGTTACCTTACCTGACTCGATTCGAGCCATGTCGAGCACGTCGTTGATGATTGAGAGAAGGTGCTGGCTGCTTAAGTCAACCTTGCCAAGACAGTCAAGGAGTTTTTCTCTGTTGTCAATGTTCTTGATTGCCATATTGTTAAATCCAATGATGGCATTCATAGGAGTACGGATGTCGTGAGACATATTGAAGAGGAATGTTGATTTAGCTCTGTTGGCTGACTCGGCCTCTTCGCGAGCCTCCTCAAGGATTTCTTCCTGCTCAACCTGTGCACGTGTAAGCTCATCCATGTTATGTACACCGATAAGGAAGTTTTTATCAGTTTCCCATGTACCAGTGTGAATAATCTTGAGCTGGTAGTAAGTGATGTTACCATCACGTTCAATACGGTAGTTGTGGAAGAAGGCGTCTTCCTTCTTGAACTCGCGGTTTACATTCTCGTGTGACAATGCTTCAATGAATGATGCCTTGTCCTCTGTTACGATGTTTGCTGATACAGCGTCAACGTAAGCAGGGTATGACATCTTCTGCTCAAGAGATGGGTTACGCTTCAAGTAAGCATCAGACATACGGACTGTTTCAATTGTGTTGAGTTCAAAGTCAACATGGAACACTGCCTCGTAGTCGTCGGCAAGACCGTTGATAAATTCCTCTCGTTGTTTGTCGGCGAGGTCTTTTCTGTAAACGTCGTCGATAACTGAGAAACCGAGGGCAACAGCCTGAGGATTGTCGTCCTCACCAACCTTTACGAACTTCATTTCGCAGTAACGAGGGTCGCCTTCGTTGTCTGAACGATATGTTGTTACGAATGTCTTCTTGTCGTGGAGCTCGTCAAGGATGTTGTAGATAGAACCTGCTTTAAGCATCATTGCCTTATCTTCATTATAAACGAGCGTATCAACGTACATCTTGAACGCGTCAGAGTACTTGATACCAGAACGGAATACAGTACCAAATTCGGTCTCTGTCTCTTCGTTCATTGTATAAGGGTCAAGTTCGTCTGTTGTCAAGTCGATATAGTAAACTGATGTGTACTCAGATGCGAGGATCTCGATGATATCAGTGTTACGTTTACGAACTGTCTCTGTCTCAATTCTGTTACGAAGTTCCTCATCCTTGTCGGCGAAACCAAGAGCAACAGCCTTTGGTGTGCCTTCGTCGTTACCAACCTTAACGAACTTCATTTCGCAGTAGTGAGGGTTACCGTCATTTTCTGAACGGTATGTTGTAAGGAATGTCTTCTTGCTTCGAAGTTCCTTCATGATGTTGCCGATAGAACCGGCAGTAAGCATCAACTTCTTGTCCTCAGAAAGGACGATAGTATCAACGTATGTACGGAAGGCATCCGAGTAAGTCATGTTCTTGAACAAAACGCCGAACTGGTTCTCTGTCTCCTCGTTCATTGAGTAAGGAGTAAGTTCGTCTGTTGTCAAGTCGATGTAGTAAACTGATGTGTACTCAGATGCGAGGATCTCGATGATCTCGTTGTTTCGGTCGATTTCTGCCTGACGCTCAATTTCACGACGGATTTCATCGTCCTTGTCGGCGAAACCGAGGGCTACCTCGTGTGGCTCATCGTATGCGTCGCCAACCTTTACGAACTTCATCTCAGAGTAACGTCCATCAGCTGAACGATACTGTGTGATAAATGTCTTTTTGTTTTTAAGTTCGTTTGCGATATTAGCAATAGAACCGGCATTAAGCATAGCGTTCTTGTCATCAGAAAGAACTACGGTATCAACGTACATGTTGTACGCATCAGAATATTTAATACCAGAACGGAAGATTTGACCGAATTCAGACTCAATCTCTTCGTTCATGGTGTATGTGTTGAGTTCATCTGTCTCAAGGTCGATGTAGTAAACTGATGTATACTCAGATGCAAGGATTTCGATAATCTCTGTGTTACGTCTGCTTTCCTCTTCTGCATGCATACGTGCTCTTACTTCTTCATCACGGTCTGCAAAACCGAGGGCAACAGCTGTAGGTTTTTCAAATTCGTCATCAACCTTAACGAACTTCATCTCAGAGTAACGTCCATCAGCTGAACGGTACTGTGTAATGTATGTTTTCTGGTTTTCAAGACGCTTTTTGATGCTTTCAATAGAACCTTCTTTGAGCATGATTTTCTTGTCGTCATCAAGAATAAGACGGTCAACGTAGAGTTTGAAAGCTTGTGAATATGTGATTCCGCTGTTAAAGATCTGACCGAACTCAGACTCTGTCTCAGCGTTCATGGTGTATGGGTTAAGTTCATCAGTTTCAAGGTTGATGTAGTAAACTGATGAATACTCAGATGCAAGGATTTCGATGATGTTGGTGTTACGTCTGCTTTCCTCTTCTGCACGCATACGTGATCTTACTTCTTCATCACGGTCTGCAAAACCAAGGGCAACAGCAGTTGGTTTTTCATTTTCATCGTTAACCTTAACGAATCTCATCTCAGAGTAACGTCCATCAGCTGAACGGTACTGTGTGATGTATGTTTTCTGATTTTCAAGTTGCTTTTTGATGTTTGGAATAGAACCTTCACGAAGCATCTCGTTTTTGTCTTCATCAAGGATAAGACGGTCAACGTAGAGCTTGAAAGCTTCTGAATATGTGATTCCGCTGTTGAAGATCTGACCGAACTCAGACTCTGTCTCAGCGTTCATGGTGTATGGATTAAGTTCATCTGTTTCAAGGTCGATATAGTAAACTGATGAATACTCAGATGCAAGGATACGAATAACTTCCATATTACGCTCTTGCTCATGAATAAGAGCCTCACGTCTGTTTACGTCATCAACATCTACTTTACTGTGTATTTCAAGAGCAAACACTTTGTCATCGATAGTAATTGGTTTGCTTGTAATATGATATACTTCGTTGTCGAGAGTTTCATATTTTACGGTTGTAACTAATTTTTTGCATGTTGTTAGTGGAGCACAATTCTCACAAGGAGTATTTCTGTTCCATAACTTGTAACATATGAGAGATGGTTCAAGGTCACCAGCTTCATTGAAATCAAAAATTTGATGAGATATTGGATCGACAACTAATACACAGTCAAAAACCTCACGGAGAGATTCAACTAAGTTTCTAGATTCTTTTAACTTCATACATACACCGTCCCATTTGCTTTAGATTCTTACAAAGTAAAGTAAGTGGTTTTATAAAAATACATCTTATATATAACATATTATTTATACGCGGTGCAATATTTTTTTTAACAATTTTTTAATAAATCCATTGTGATATTTACCGAAATTTGGCGTACATTTTTTAGTTGTTTGTAGTGCTTTATCGTAGTAAAATATTAAAGGATATGAACGGATGTAATTTCGTTCAATTTCAGGAGAAAATTTTATAAAGGAGGAGTATGAATATGAACACTTTGCTTATAGCAGCATCAACATATTCAGAAAATACGCAGGGCGCTATTGAGTACTTGCGTAATCCAGGTGCCACAATGCAGTGGTACATCATCCCAATCCTTCTCATCTTTATCTACATCGTTAGTAAAGAGCTCAGCGAAGGCCATACACAGGCAGTTCTCGCTGGTGCAGCTTTGTGGCTTGTAGATATTTGGAATGAGATTTGGAACTCTTACATCTGCGCAGCATCAGGCTGGGCTCCTGTATGGGGAACACCTCCAGGCGTAGGCCTTGAGGGAAGCGAATCGGCATTTAATATCCTGATTGGTTACAACATTGAAATCTCTTTCATGTTCTTCATTATGGGTATTGCTTCATGTCTCATGTTACCAAAGGACAAGAAGCAAAAGATTCTTGGCATTAACAACCGTATTTTCTTTGCTGTTATCATGACAACTCTTGCAGTTTGCGTTGAGTGCTTCCTCAACTATGCAGGCGTTCTCACTTGGGAATGGTCATTCTGGCAGAGAGGTTGTCCATGGCTCCTTTGGGTTATTGGTTACCTTCCATTCTTTGCAGCAGCATACTATACATACGATCGTCCAACAGTAAAGGGCTCTGTTAAGACAGTTGGCTGCCTTGCAGCACTTAACGTAGTAGGCCTTATCGTTGGCGCTATTTTAAATTGGATTTAAGGAGGCGACACCATGATACTTTCAATTACAGCATTCCCTGCAGCACTCGGTATCCTTATTGGTGCAACAGTTATTGATCTCGCTATCGTAGCAGTCGCTTTCAAGGATTTCCTTTCAAAGGGCGACGCAGCTCCAGAGGAAAAGAAAGAAGATAAAGAATAATTATCTATCAAGGACCGCAGCAATGCGGTCCTTTTTTTCTGCCCTAAAGTGTTGTATAATCGAGACATGAATACTAATCAAATTTTAAGAGTTGTTGGTACTGACTATAAGGCAATGACTAAGGAACTTTGCACACGTGCAGAGCTTTGTAGCATGATACCAGCCAAGGAATCAAAGATAGCAATTAAGCCAAATTTGGTTGTTGCTGGACCAGCAGAGCTTGGTGCGACTACGCACCAGGGCGTTGTTGCTGGAATAATTGAATATTTAAACGAGAATGGATTTAAAAACCTTGTTGTCATCGAAAGCGCTTGGTATGGTGAAGATACCGAGAACGCTTTGATGGCATCTGGTTTTGATTTGCTTTTGAAAGAATACAATATCCCATTTATTGACGTGAAAAAAGTTCCAAGCCACAAGCAGGACTGCTGTGGTATGGAACTGAGTGTAACAGATGCAATAAATGATGTTGATTTTCTTATAAATGTTCCAGTGCTTAAGGGACATTGCCAAGTGCGAATGACTTGCGCTTTAAAGAACATCAAGGGACTTGTCCCTGATGATGAAAAGCGCCGATTCCATGCACTTGGCATCAACAAACCGGTTGGCCACCTCGCCGCAACAATCAAGCAGGATTTTATCATTGTTGATAATATCTGCGGCGACCTTGATTTTGAAGAGGGTGGAAATCCGGTTGTAAGGAATAGCATTCTTGCGGGAGTGGACCCTGTCCTTATCGATGCATACGCATGCGACAAGCTTCACTTAAAGCTTGATAGTGTGGAATATGTAAGGCTTGCTGAGTCGCTTGGAGCGGGCTCATCCGACTTGTCGTCGGCTGAAATAATTGATTTGAGAAGCGAGCATGATGATAGCCTCCCAGAAAGCAGCAAAGTGCTTGATGTTGCCTATGCAGCGGAGGCGCTTGATGCCTGCAGCGCCTGTTATGGCAACCTAGTACCAGCACTGCTTCAGCTTTCAAAGGAGGGCCTCCTCCAAAAGCTCGATACCAAAATCGCCATCGGTCAGGGCCATGAAGGCCAGACCGGCACCCTTGGCATCGGCAACTGCACCAGCCTCTTTGATACGTGTATCAAAGGCTGTCCGCCGAGTAAAGAAGAAATATATGAGGGACTCAAAAAATATATTGAGAAGGCATAATTTAAGGGAGTAGCGTAACGCTACTCCCATTCTTTATTTTGGTCCAATGTCAGTTGAAATGAAGTGATAGCTGTTAAAGATTATATCTTTGGCATAATATGCCATATCGGCAGCAGGAATGCTGCAGTCCAAATCGGTTAACCAGTGTTTTATTAGACCTACTGTTCCATTGAAAATGTATGGGAAGAGCAAGTCAATTTTATCATCGCTTGCATTAAAAAGTTCTTTCCAGTCGTGAGCACATTTTTCCTTGGCAAAATTCTTCAAAGCCTTGTAAAGGACGGAATCACTGTCCTGTGGGAAATATTTGAGCAAGTCGCGCTCCTGTTCAACAATCCTAAATAAGTCAAAGAGGAATGGCTCGATGTCTGGCTCGCCGGAATACCGCTTGAGGAGCGGCATAAACCTGTTGAGGCAGGCGTCGTGAAGGTGGCCAATCATATCGTCGATATCAGTGTAGTGGAGATAAAAAGTGCCACGACCGACGTCGGCTTTTTTAACCAAGTCAGTAACTGTGATTTTGTTGATTGGTTTTTCAGTAAGCAAGGTCATTAGCGCGTCGCGAAGCATCGCTTCGGTTCGTTTGTACCTGCGGTCTTCTTGCTCATTCATAATTAACACCCTCTATATTAATAGACAACTGTTCATTACTTATGTGTATATGATAAATCTTTTTGTATGTTTTTTCAATACGCAACCAAAAAATGAACAAATTGCTCTGCTTTTGTTTAGTAAATAACAGTATAATCATTATTGAATATTGCAAGGAGACACCATATTTTTTATCATATTATTGGCGTTATAATTCGGTATAAAAATAAAGGAGGAAAATTTAAAATGGCAACACGTTTTGAAGAAAAAAGAGATCGTCTTAAAACTGCCATGAATAAGGGCACTCCTGATAGAGTTCCTGTATTCCCAATCATGGACCAGTATGCAGTTTTAGTAAACGACATCAACTTAATCGATGCCTATACTAAGAACCCATTCTTACCTGCATTGGCAGTTAAAAAGATGTACGAAAGAGGCGTATACCTCGACGGTATCTACGGCACATCAAATATGATCCCATTCGACGCTATTGCAAAATTGGGCGAGGGCGTTTACACACTTCAGGAAAAGGGTATCATGACAAAGGGTAGTGCTGGTGTAACAATGTCACCAGAGGAGTATCCAGACCTCATAAAGGACCCATTTGATTTCTTGCTTTCAACAGCAATGCCAAGAAAATTTGATCATATTCAGAGCATGTCACGTGAGGAGTATGCTAAAACTCTTCGTACAGTATTACTTCTTACTGGTGCTTTTGAGATTTATGATAAGACAACTATCCAGATTATCGAGAAGTACTATCAGACACCAGTTGTTGCAAAGGCATGTATGATGATTCCACAGTGCATCATCCTTGACTACCTTCGTGACTTCGCTGGTATCAGCCGTGATATTAGAAGACAGCCAGAGGACGTTCTCGCTGCATCTAATGCTATGCTCGACGTTATCCTTCCAGCTCTTATTCCACAGGGCAAGCCAGGTAAAGATGGATTCTCTAACGTATTCATTCCTCTTCACCTTCCAACATTCCTTCGTCCTGATGACTACAAGAATTACTATCAGCCAACATTCAAGTATGTAACACAGTACTTGCTCGATAAGGGCTACAATGTTGTATACTTCATGGAAGCTGACTGGACTCCATACCTTGATTACTTACAGGAACTTCCTGATGGTAACATCACTTGTATCTTTGAAGTTGGCGATCTTGTTGAGATTAAGAAGAAAGTCGGCAACAAGGTTACAGTTATGGGCGGTATGACAACTGAACTTCTTAAGACTGGTACAATCCAGCAGAACGTAGACAGAGCTAAGTGGTGTCTTGATAACCTTGCACCAGGCGGAAATTACATCTACGGTACAGATATCAACCTTGTATACAAGGATGATGCTAAGATTGAGAACCTCATAGCAGCAACACAGTACGTACACGAGTACGGCGTATATTAAGGAGGGGCAATTATGGATAACAATAATGTAAACCTTCAGGGTATAGCTGATGACGTTTATAAACTATTCCCTTTCTTCCTTTTACCAAGGAAATTCTTTGACATACTTTTAAAGTCTGTTTTAACACTTATATTCGTTAAGTAAGACTGTCAAAAGAGACAAAATTAGAGCAGCGATTTCAGCAAATGGAATCGCTGCTTTTATTGTTTTAAGGTATATTGTGTGCTAAAATGGAATAACCAAAATACATTCGGGAGGAATAATGCAATGACGAATGAAGAACTTCGTGCTTACCGCACGAAACTGTTTCGCGATGCAGGTTCTATGAAAGTTAAGCCTGACCGAATTCCAAACATGTCTTTCTGTGTTACTTGGAAGATTTTGGATGCTGGCTACAAGCTTACTGAAGCTATGAACGACTATACTATAATGGAAAAGGTCGTTCGCGAACACCAAGAAAAATATGAATTTGATGCTCTTTTCGAGCATGGTGTTCGTAATGTTATCCGTCTACCACTTGCTCTTGGTGGACTTACTTACAACATTGATGACGAGGCCGGCGCAGTAAGCTACGTTGACAACGCTCTTTGTGATCTCGATGAGCTCGACGAACTCATCGCAGACCCAAACAAGTTCTTCTGGGAGAAGGGCATGGCAAAGAAATATCCTATGTGGGCTGACAAAACTGTTGGCGTAGAGGATATGCAAAAGGTAATTATGGAGTTTGGCGCATTTTCACAGTACAACATGAAAATGCTCAAGGTACTCCCAGAGGAGTACGGACTTCCTACAAATACAGCACCATCGCAGCCACCATACCAGGGCCTTGATTTCTTGTTCAATACTATTCTCGGTATCAAGGGCCTCTCAATGGCAATGCGTAGGTGCCCAGACAAGGTAGAGGAAGCAGTTCATGTACTTAATGAGCTCTATCTCACACCATCTCTTAAGGCATTGGAAGCAATGCCAGATGGTCCATTCATGGATGCTTGTTTTGACTATGATATAACACTTCTCTGCAACTCAATCCTTAACAATAAGCAGTTTGAACGCTTCTTGTGGCCTGACCTTAAGGCTATGCTTGACCTCCTTGAGAAAAAGGGCAAGACAACGCGCCTCTTTATGGAGGGTGACAACAAACGTTTCTGGGAATATTTCGCAGATTACAAACCTGGCACTATTGTTATGCACGCTGATCAGGATGATGTCTTTGAACTTAAAAAGGCACTTCCAAACGTTGCAATCATGGGCGGTATGAAACTTGAAACTTTGGGCCGTGGCACAAAGGAAGAGTGTTTGAGCCTTACCAAGAAACTCTGTGATGAGCTCGGTTCAGAGGGCGGTTACATCTTCTCAGAAAATGCTATGGTTTCATACAAGAATGACTGTAATCCAGAAAACTTAAAGGCAGTTTGCGACTTTGTTCGCGAATACAGACCATAAGGAGGGTATTAAAAATGGATGAAAACAAAGTAGATATTACTAAGTACCCAGAGGGTCTTCACTACCTCGCACAGAACCTTATGCTCCCACTTCCTCCAGCAAACCTCCCAGAGGATATGCCACAGGAGCAGAAAGATGCTATCATCCTTCAGCAGAAGGAATACATCGTAAATATGTTGGTTGGAACACTAGTTCGCCAGTAAGAAGGAGAATAAAACAAAATGGCCGAATATAAAAAAGCTGAGGATATGGGAGAGGTAAAAGGTAATTTTTCTGTGGGCCTTGGACTTCTTGATTATGTAAACCCTATTCTCTATACCGTAACATCAGTAACACTTCTCATTAATCTTTTTAGAGAGATGAATTTGCCAATGTACATAATCTATGGACTTGGCGTTTTGGTATCCCTAATCTTTGGATTTTCTATCCCAACAGTTAAGGTAATGGTTGGCATGGGTAAGATGAAGTTTTCACTTCCAGTCAACCTTGTATCCTATGTAAACACAGGTATTTTCGTATCTGGCCTTATGCTTATTGGATACACACTTCATGTAAATCCACTCATCTACCTTGCAATTATTGTTGGCGCAGCATTGTTCCTTTATCTCGCTCTTAAGAAGAGTGGCAAGATAAACACAGTTGCAGTACTTATTGGTGCAATTGGCTACTTGCTTATTTATATTTCACTTATTACATTGTCAATCAGAGCGGGCGTTACAATCTCAATTGTATTTTATGCAATTGCCATCTGCCTTTATGTTGCCCTTGTTACTATGGGCGTCAAAGGCGATGTTATGAATGCAAAACTCCACTGGGTTATCGAGTCTTGCAACATCTGCTGCCAACTCTGCGTTGCAATTGGCACACTCTTACTTTTTAAGTAAACAAACCCTAACTCAAAGACCAATGCGAGTACTTCGCATTGGTCTTTTTTATGTTATAATATTTATACTTATTTTAATTGAACAAGAGTGACTTTTGTTATAAAATAATAGTGTTAGTTTTATTCGGTAAAAATAATAGGAGGAATAATTATGGCAAAGGCAAAAGTATATGTTAAGCATCTTGATGCTCCATATCAGACAGAGAGCAGAACAAAGTTCATGCCTCTTCTCCCTGAGATGGCTGCAGAGATCAAAAAGACAGTATACGAAATTTTTGATGAAGCAGGCGGAGAAAAACTCCTTAAGTCTTCAAAAAACGTATACATCAAGCCAAACGGCATTGATGCAAAGGCTTATTGCTACACTCGTCCAGAGCTCGTTGACGCAGTAATCTGCTACTGGAAAGAGCACGGCGCAAAGAAGATTTATCTCTTTGAGAACTCTACACAGAGTAACGCTACACGTATCGTTTACGCTGTAACAGGTTATGATAAGATTTGCAAGAAGTACGGTGCAATTCCTGTATATCTTGATGAGGGTAAGGAAGTTGAATTCGAATTCAAGGGCCTTCCAACACAGGATCAGGATCCAAATGGATATCAGTGCAACAAGTTCAATTTCCCTAAGTTCGTTGTTGATAATCTCATCAAGGACAAGGATAAGAACCTTTACATCAGCATTCCAAAGCTCAAGTCTCACTCAATGGCTGGTGTAACAATGGGTGTTAAGAACCAGTGGGCATTCCCTTGCCAGACAGCAAGAGGATTTGACCATAACTATAACCTCCATTACAAACTCGTTGATATTTTGAGTTATGTAAGACCTGACTTTACAATCCTTGAGGGTGTTGAAGGTACAATTTATGGTCACTATCCAGTAACAGCTCTCGCTGATACTGCAGTTATTCCATTCAAGGTTCTCGTTGCTGGTGCAAATGTTGTAGCAACTGATATGGTTGGCGCAAGCATTTACGGATACACTCTTGACGATGTACCACATCTTAAGCTCGCAGTAGAGCGTGACCTTGCACAGGGTGTTAAGTCAATGGATGACATTGAAATCGACGGCGATGTTTCAATGTACACAGAGAAGTATCCATATGACCTTTACGACTGCTATCCACCAGATGTTAAACTCATGTTTGGTAAAGAGAGATGCTGCAAGCAGGGCTGCCAGAACAACCCACTTACACTTCTCCAGATTATGTATAACGACTACGGCGGAAAAGGCGGCTGGACAATGATTATGGGTAAGGGCCATGACCCAGCTGAAATCGACGCTTTGACAGGTAAAGTACTTATCGTTGGTGACTGTGCTATTAACGAAGTTGGCGATAAGCTCATCAAGAAGCTTGGCCGTAAGAACGTTTATCTTTCACACAAGTGCAACAGCCTTGCAGATTCAGCTGCAGCTATGTTCCACCTTATGAAGGTAAACCCAATGGTATTCGTTCCATTGCCACTTCCACAGTCCCTCTATCTTCTTGTTATGTCTAAGCTTCATGGTTCAACAGCTCTTGTTCCAAACGCTTTCTCTAACTTAATCAAGACAGTATAACTTAAACACAAAATAAGAGAGTTGCAATTTCTTGCAACTCTCTTTTGTTATGCTCAATATGATTTTGGAGAAATATCTGGTGCTGGAATGTTATTATCAGATGTTGTTCCTGTGTTAGAACCTGTTGGGACAACATCTAAATCCCTTTGAGGATTTGAAGCGGCCACATATGGGCCAATTGCTTCCAGACCCGGGATATCAACGCCGCCGGTTACTTCTTTAAGTTCTTTATCGTTTAGCTCAATTCTTTTATCCATATCATATACCTCCATTGTGTTCTCACTTAATTATACGGATGAATTTGAAAAATGGCTACAAAAAACTTGTGAAAAAAATAAAATAGTGGTAGCCTCAAAGAGTAGACATAGGTTGTCTAGTTCGCGAAAATACGGCATTTCTCGCTTTGTGTCGTGTTGCTGCAACTAGACATTTGCTATTCTGTAGGTGAAGGGAGGGCCAAATATGGACCAAAGAAAAATAGGAGCGCTTCTACGTGACCTTCGAAAAGAAAAAGGGGTAACTCAAGAAGAACTTGCAGAAAAGATGATGGTGTCAAACCGCACAGTTTCCCGCTGGGAAACAGGAAGTAATCTTCCAGATATCGAGATTCTTATTGAGTTATCAGATTATTACAATGTTGACCTGAGAGAAATACTCGATGGTGAAAGGAAAGGCGAGAATAATATGGATAAAGATTTAAAAGAAACTGTAATTAAAGTAGCAGATTATAAGGATGAAGAGAAAAAGAAGTTCTTAAAGTTTATCAACATACTTTTGATAGTTGCATTTATCCTTGGAACAATCAATATGGTAATCAATTTTGTGGATCCTCAGAACACATCAGCTGTTTTTGACTTCTTCCATGGATTCTGTGGTGGTGTGTCATATGCTGCTCTTCTAGCAGGTGTTTTGGCAACAAGCACTAAATTCCTTGATTCAATTGGCAAAAAGAAATAATTGACAAGTCAAAAGCCAACTTCCCGTGGGAAGTTGGCTTTTTTAGTTCGTTTTTAGAAAAGTTGACCAGGTAGTTTTAACTTTTCCTTGGCAGGGAATAGTTTATCAAACTCTTCGGCTTCTTGCTCATCAACAAAATATCCTTGTGGAGTTTGATATTCTCCAGTGATTCCATCAAGGTATCCTGGGATGAGTTCTTTGCATAAAAAGAATGATGCGTCCTCACCTTCTGGGAGTCCGTGGTAGCGAATGCCATATTCGCTGGCGTAGGTGAACCCTACCGTGCCATAGAAATCAATGTTGCCTTCAAAGCAAAGCGCACCGCATCCAAGTTCGGCAGCTTTTTGCAAAGAATACTCAAGTAATTTTTTGCCAAAGCCTTGCCTTTTGAGTTCTGGTGTTATGCATATTGGGCCCATTGTCATTATTGGAATTATTCTGCCATCGTCTGCCTTTATTTCGGCTCTCATGAACATGTTCTGTCCGATGATTTTGCCGTCAAGCTCCATAACAAAATCAAGTTCCTTAACAAATGCTTCGTCATTTCGAAGTTGATTTATTACATAGTGCTCAAGGCATCCTGGACGATAAACATTCCAAAAACTATCCCTAACAAGTGTTTCTACTACCCTATAGTCCTCTGGCTTTTCTAATCGAATTACAATGTTGTTTTCTTTCATTGTTTTTCCTCCTGAAATTTGTCAACTCAAATGCATTTCTGCGGGAGGCCGATTGCACGCTAACCTCCCGGTTATGCTACAATCTCCATTTTGTTGTACTTAATCAAAAAGCACTCTCCTAAAAAATAATTATTTGCAAGAGATTGAATGTAATAGTTCGTCACTTGCAATAAGAAGGCTATCATTATTTTTAATATTCTGCAAGGCTAATTTGTTAAAAAAACATTGAAGGTTGATGTTCATTTTGATAAAATATTAACAGCATAAATTTATGTTAGGAGGAATAATTATGCTTTGGGGACCAAACACCGACGCTGCTCGCGCTATTGTTGATGAAGCTTTAGAGCACGTTCGCTGCACATGCAATTTCGACTGGACATTTATTGCCCTTTTAGCTTTTGTAATGTGCGTTTATGTACCAAAGATTAAGAGCAAGGATTGGGATTCAATCGGCGCAGCTCTCGGTCTTTATGGTATTCACTGGCTTTGCGAAATCGCAAACGCAGTATTCTGCCATATCTATGGCTACGGCATGTGGCATGTAACACAGTCAAGCACAACATTCATTCTTCTCATTGGTGTTGCTTGGGAACTTTCAATGATGTTCTCAACAGCCGGCTTTACAATTGATGTAATGCCAGAGGACAAGAATGCCAAGATTCTGGGTATTAACAACCGTATAGTTTACGTTATGACAATGGCTATCGGCTTCTCACTCTTTGAGATCTTCCTTGCTGGTACACCTTCATTCCAGTGGGTATGGCCATTCTGGGGTGCACTTCCAGTATGCATCACAGTATACATTCCTTTCTTTGTAGCTGCAGTTCTCGGCCACGACCTTCAGGGTAAGGCTAAGAAGATCTTCCTCGGTGCTATCTGGGGACAGGTTGCTCTTGCACTTGCAATTCTTATTCCACTTGGAATTATTTAATAGGAAAGGGGTATATAATAATGAAAGATTTTGCAATTTTTAACTATGTATTTGCAGTAATTTGTCTTATTGCTGTAGTAGTATTATTCATTACACATATTCCTATTCTTGCTTGGTTTACACTTCTTGCAGCTATCGCTTTCGGAATTAGCGGTTTCCTTACACAGAAGTATCTTGCAAAAGAGGACACAAAATAATAAGCAAAAATTAAGCCCGCAGGTCCCCACCTGCGGGCTTATTTTATCTTCTACCTTGTCTACGGTCTATCTTGTTATCCTCATAATACTTTGCTTTATCAATATACATTGCTTTATCAGCTGCTTTGAGGAAATCTTCGATAGGACTATCTACATTTTTTGTGGTATAATATCCACATCACATTTTAAGGAGAACAATATGGGATTTGATATTTCAATGTTGATGAAGGGCAAACAGGCCTGGGAGACTTTTAAAGTTAACCATCCAAAGTTCCCTGAATTCTTAAATTACGTAAAATCAAAAGGTCTTTCAGAGGGTACAGAAGTAACAATAAATGTTACATACCCAGATGGTCAAAATGTAAAATCAACAATAAAGGTTAAGCAATCAGATTTAGAATTGCTTAATATGTTTGGCGGACTTATCAATTAGTAATAAGACAGTTTGATTTTTTAAAACAAAGGTGTAAAATAAAGTTATCTTATTAAAAGATAGAAAAGAGGTCTTTGACTTGAAACTTGGAAACAAAGGTTATCCAATAGTACTCGTCCATGGCTTTATGGGCTTTGGTGAGGCAGCAGATTTCTACAATTATTTCCCATACTGGGGCTTTGGCCCACATAGAGACTTAAAGAAGCACTTGATTAAAAGAGGATATGAAGCATTTGCTCCATCGGTTGGTCCTTTCAACAGTGCTTGGGACAGAAGTTGTATCCTTTGGGCGTACTTAATGGGCGGTACAGTTGACTTTGGTAAGGTTCACTCAGAGAAGTATGGCCACGCAAGATATGGCCGTACATACCCAGGTGTTTTGAAAGATTGGGGTAAAAAAGGCCCACATGAAAAAATTGAAATCATCGGCCATAGCTTTGGTGGCCCTACAGTAAAGGCCTTTGCTGACCTTATTACAAACGGCAGCAAGGAGGAGAGAGAAGGCACACCAGCAGATGAACTCTCACCACTTTTCGCCGAGCATAAGCCACAGAAGATTCATACTGTTACAACACTCACAGGTGTTATGAATGGCACAACTTTCGCTTCTCTCTGGGGCGAAAAGGGCATGAAAGCTGCTACTTGGGTAGCAATGATGATCGCATCAATGATTGGTGATACCAAGGCAATGGATTACTATGATATGTACCTTGATCACTGGGGCGTAATGCCAGATCCTAAGGACAGAACATACAAGTATCACTCACCACTTGCATATAAGGACGGTATCAAGGCA
>JAGHVH010000017.1 GCA_018064455.1 Candidatus Limimonas egerieequi
CATGTATAATAGTAGTATAAATTTATACTACTTTAGGAGGTGCGATATGTATATTAATTCAAGCACCATTTTTTCAATGACGGATGCAAATAGGAATTTTACAAATATTGCCCATGCTGTTGATACACTCGGAGAAGCTGTCATATTCAAAAACAACAAGCCAAGATATTTAATTATTGATGCTGATAACGCTGATTCTTTCATTGAACTTACCGACGATGAAAAAATTGATATTGTTGCAAAAAGAATTTTAAACAGATATCTTGATGCGTTTAAGGAGTTAGCAAAATGATTAAATTTAGTAAAGAAAAAGTTCTTCTCCTACATCAGATTATGGCGGAAGCAACCGGTGGCAGCGTAGGCGTACGCGACGAAGCCTTGCTTGATTCCGCATTAGAAGGCTGCTTTGCAACTTTTGATGGAAAGGAACTATATCCATCAAAAGAAGAAAAAGCAGCAAGACTTGGATTTTCACTTGTTTCCAACCATGCTTTTGTAGATGGCAACAAGCGAATCGGTGTATACATAATGCTATCTTTTCTTGAGATAAATGGGATTAGGATCAACGCAACAAATGATGATATTGTAGAACTAGGCCTTTCTCTCGCCGATGGCAGCATGAAATACGAAGAATTGTTAAAGTGGGTACTATCCCACGAACAAATTTGAATTTGTTGAGGCAACGAATATGAGAAACAAACCCGAATTAACATTTTGTAATAGGTGAAAAAGGTGTACAGCAATTTTGTGAAGTGTATCTTGCTGTAGCAGAATAATATAAATCCCAGTTTGTAGTAATCTGCAAACTGGGATTTTAATATTTCTATTATTTCGTGCTACATCTTTCTTATTTCAAATATTCAATCACATCTAAAAGTGACGATAAAATCACTTCCGCTTTTTCTTCCATTTCTGCATCCGGCTTTAGCATATCTGGAACCATGATTGAGCGAATGCTCGCATTGTGCGCTGCACGGATTCCGTTATAGGAGTCCTCGATGACATATGCTTCATCTGTGGTGATTCCTAGTTTTTCGCAAGCCAGCAAGAATATGTCTGGAGCAGGCTTGCTATTTTTTATCATGTCACCACAGACGAGAAGATCGAAGTAATCGAGAAGTCCTGCCCACTGAAGTTCTTTGGTAACAGTTTCTTTCCTAGTTGAAGAAGCTAGAGCTATTGTTTTACCCTGAGATTTAAGAAAATCAAGAATCTCAAACACTCCCTGCTTAATTGGGAGATTACCACCATCATATCTACTATGAAATAGAATTGATGCGGCTTTGTAAAATCTTTCAAAATCAAAATCCTCACCATATGCTCTAGTGAAGATTTCCTTATTCTTTGAAGTGTTGGTTCCTACGCACTTGTAGTACTGTTCTTCAATATTTTCAATGCCATGTTCTTTTGCCACATCAATCCAGCATTTTAAGACGGCCCGCTCCGAGTCAAAAATTACGCCGTCCATATCAAAGATAACTGCGCTATAGTTCATAGGAATCTCCTTAATCTATTAAACCGTATTCTTTCTTATAAATCGGGCCTTCTTCTCCAACCTTGTCAGTCAACTCAAATCCTGATTTTTCAAGAACCCTAATAGAAGCTATATTATTCTTGTCTACTTCAGCTATTACACAGTAAATTTTATCTTGCTTTAAAGCCCATTCTGTTATAGCAGTTACCGCCTCCGTTGCATAACCACAGCCTTGATAATCATCCGATATGCCATAACCAATTTCAGTAGAACTAGATTCATCAATGCCCTTAAAGCACAACTCTCCGATATGAGTGCCGTCTTTCAGTTCGATCATCCAGATGGCATACCACTCCCATTGATCGGGATGCGCAAGACATCCGTCCAGCATTTCCGTATAAGCCGCTTTCAGAACATCCACGGTCTGCGCTGCAATAAATGCTTCCATCTGTTCTTGGGAAGCTGAATATATTTTTAACCGGTTTGTTTCCATCATGTTTTCCTCTGATTTCTTTATTCTATTTATGCCGTTACATCGGCGTTCCGACTTCGATCAGATTTCCGTCCGGATCATAAAAGCGCACCACACGCTGACCCCAACTGTGAGTCATCAGTTTATTTACATATTCGGTTTCCGGATACAGTGTTTCCAATTTCCGGGCAAATCCTTCTATATCACTTTCCTCAAAATACAGTTCGCAGGCGTTGTTTTGCGGGATAACGTCTTTGCCTAAAAATGTGCGCCAGTATTTTTCCTCCTGCAAAACAAGCCCGTCTGACAGAATCATATTGCCGTCATTATCCTGGAGCATTTCGAGTCCAAAGAGGTCCTGATAATATTTTCTAGATTTTTCTATATCCTTAACAACTATCAGATAATTTTTAAGTTTCATTACTAATCTCCACAAATATTAATATAGATTTTTACTTATGTGCATCCACTTCTATATAGAGAAGACCATCGTTTGTATTATATTGTGAATAGAAGAGGTTTCCTTTTCCATCAAATTTCACTATAACTTTAGCCTGGTTAGGCTCAAATGTTGCAGTCATTGACTTCGCATCGTAAGTACCAGTCATCTTACCAATAAACTCAGTCTCGCCTTCGATTGTAATCTCAGTTCCATTTAATGTAATATGAAGCCTATCATCCAAAGGAGCCGCAATATTCGCTTGTATGAATCTAAGTTCGCTAATACTATACACTCCCGCTATATCTGTGGACCCTTCCGATTCTTTTGGTTGACTGTCAGAATCCTTGGATTCGGATTTAGGCTCTGTTGCAGGCTCAGTTACATCAGCACTCTCATTTTCCATACATTCATTGAAAGCCTTATCTACATTTTCAAGGAATGCATCTACATCAACTGGATTTTCGGTGTCTATAAGTTCTCCCATAGCTTCGATATAGACATCTGCGGCTGTTCCGTTATCTTTTGGTGGTTCCTCACTGATTCCCGTATCCGTAAGCACTTCTTTTACAGCTTTAGGATTTGATGTTTCAGTAGAACGTACGATAATCTCTTTATAACCGTTTATTATGTTAGAACTTACGCCCAATACTGTGCCGTCCTGAATATAATCTCTCGCAAATCCCAAACCTGTTATACATACCTGTGCTGCATTATTAACAACTTCCGCTGCTTTTTCAGGATTTCTAATATCCTTAATATTCTGAATTCCACCGCCTATAGCAAAAACTGCATTGATTGGCGCAATCATTTCAGCCGTCTTTTCCCATGCGGCTGTATACTCATTTCCTTCGCCATGCGTCGTATGTATGGTTACAGCTGTACCCATATCTATAACGGCATTCACACCATTCATTGCAAGTCCGCCAACTTCCATAATACCCGTAGCAGTGCCACCTGTTGCTGCGCAAGCAACAACAAATCCTGCTGTAGATGCAGCGGCCTTGGTCTCTACTGCTATCTCATAGCATTTATTTTCAAAAGCGGCTTGATCTTCATACGCAGCGCCTTCAAGAATCGCCTGCGCCTGATTCAGCATTGCCTTTGCTTTCTTTACATCTGTACCATATTTTTCCGCAATTGCCTTAAGCCTTTGACCATTTTTTGCATTGTCAAAGGTCTTTGTAATTTCTTCTGCATATTTTTCTGCAGGTGATTTATCTTTTGCATATGCAGTAAGGAATAGCGAATTACTTACGATACCCGTAGACATAGATAGCAACTCATATGTTGCTTTGTTCTGTTGAACAGACCCTTTTTCCTCTGCCTTTGCTAAAATCCCAGCATGCTTTTCTAATGAATTATCAAAAGCTTCGGCAATTCGAGTGGCTTCTACGGCTTTCGCCAAAAGCTTGCTATACTCCTGCGCATCAAAGGAATCCATATCATAGGTTTCCAACTTTTCTATATACGCTCTTGCGAGAAGATACGTCTGAGTAGCAATAACGGCCTCGCCTTCCACTATAACTCTCGACCCTGTGGAACAAGGAATTTTTACCTTGACTTCCGTTATAGAACTATCATCTTTATTTCGACTACAACCAACTAATGTAAATATAAGCGTGAAAACTAATATGAGACTAATTACTTTCTTCATATCACAGTAGATCTCCTTTCGATTTTTGTTTTATCCAATATATATTGTTAGAAGAAGAATATTAACACCATCTGCATCTAACACATCAGATTTATACTGTTTCCCATCTGCTGCAGTAAGCTCCAGTTGTCCACAAACTGTGGACAACTGAAACTAACTGCTGACATGTTACTTGACCCATTGTAGCTACAAAAAATAGACGAGTTCATTCTTATCTGCAAATTCCATATTTATGCCTCTTTATTTTGTAATCTTGTCCTCTTTTTTAAGTTTTAGATAATTGACAAAAATTGGTTGAAAATTTGGATATCCCGGAAGGGATTGATATACTGCAAGTTTCTTATGATACTGCATGCAATAAATTGCACTAAAAGCAGTGATTATAAAATAAAGTGGTGATATAACCAAGAACATCAAACTTATTGCCGTTGTTATTTCATAGCCATATGTGAGACTATTTGAACCAATTGCAACAATTGCAACACCAATCCATATAATGCCAATAATAAATATCTTAGCAAGAATACTAACTGAAATCATATGCCCATCTAGCGTGTCAAAAACAATTGCCAAGATAGAAATGATAATAAAGAGCGTCAAATTTACTCCTACAAAAAGTGCTTCAAACCTTCTAAACTTTTCCCTTGCTGCGCGTCCTTCTTTTGCTTCGGCGTTAAGTTTATCAATTGTATTTCTAAGATATGCGCTATCATCTGCATATAAATCTATTCTGCCCTCTTCTATTGCTTTTTCAATTCTCTCTTCATCTGTCATTTTAGTCACCTTCTTTACTTATACTATATATTATCTACAATATTTCGTAAAGGATATTGTCTATCGTATATTATTTACTTTCTATATAGAATAATGATATTCTTAAAATTGTAACCACATCACTTTTAGGAGGAAATGAAATGTTACAGACAGAAAATCAATTTTACAAACTAATCCTTATGTTTATCCTTGTATTACTCATTCCAGCAGCAATCGCTGATGTTCAAGTTATCATCGGTGCACAGTCAACTGTGCTTATGATTATTGAAGCTGTTGTTATGATTGTGTCCCTTATTTCAGCATTCGTTTATATCCTAAAGGGATACTCAAAGAATATGGCAAAAGTGTACAAGGTGTTTATGTACAGTTTCCTTTTAGCTGAGGTACTTGGTCTCATCGCTAGTTTGACAATCGATATTGCAACTGGTGCACTCCCAATTGTTCTTGGCGCAATTATTATTATTGCAATTGCACTTCTTGCATTCATCAAGGACTTTGGTAAAACAAACTCTTTCATAACTGCAGCTGTTCTTCTCGTTGCATCTTTCGTTAGTTACTTCACTGGTGCTGGCGCACATCCAGGCGTTGTTCGTGGTGGCGAAGATATCATTAACACATCTATCGGCCTTTTACAGTCAACAACTGTTCTCTTATCTTTTGTAGTTGGATTCCTTGTAATTGCTAAATACGTAGATAAAACCGCTCGCGGCACAAAATAAATAAGAGAAGACTTACATCTGCAACTGGGTAATTGATAAAACTCATGGAGCAATAAAAATATGTGAATAAAAGTTTTTATGAGCATGTTCACTAAAATTTGATAGCAACATTTAAACGGTGTGAGAATTGTTTCTCACGCCGTTTTTTTATATAATTGTACGGTAAAATAAAACAATTTTGGGAGGACAAAAAATGGCAATCAAAGATTATGAAGTTTCACAACTTGCAAATTTCTTTGAGCAATGCGATGCCGATGGCGTTTCAAACGCAGAGAAGATTGGTGGCTTCTCTGCTGAAAACGTAAAAGAAGCATCTGGTATCATCTATGATGAAAATGACAAACTCGTAGGAGTTGGTATCCACATCTTTAACGAAGATGTGTATCCAATCCAAAGCTCACAGGCGTTTTACAGAGGCCTCGGTCTTACGGGTTCACTCAACACAGACAATTTTGAAGACTGTGTGTTTATGGAACTCTATCGCAACGATTTGACAGAAGTCTCACTAAAAAACATGCCGGCTCTTCGCATCCTTGGATACAGAGGATGCAAGAACCTCCACAGCATCGACACAAGTGAGTGCCCTGCACTCCAAGGCCTCGATGCTGGCATTTGTGGATGTGACGGTTTTGATATGTCAAAGAATCCAGAACTCGTTGAGTTCTATTGTGATGACAATAGAAACATTACATCCGTAGATATTTCAAAAAACCCAAAACTTAAATACTTCTATTGTCACAAAAACAACATTGCAGAATTTGATGGTATGAACAACCCTCTCCTTCGCCATGTTGATACAACTGAAAATCCAATGATTCACCTTAGGTGTTGGGCTCCTCGCCCAGACCATGAGGATGAACGCGGTAAAGATGAATTCATCGAACTCACCGCTAGTGAAGGCGGTTTTGTCGGCGTACTCTTTAAGCCTATTTACAACGAAAAATGGAAAGAAACAGGTGAATGGCAACAGAAGTTTGTTGCCTCACCAAAGGACGGCTTTGAGTTTGTTGCTTGGATAGACGACAAGACAGGAAACATAGTATCAACCGACAGTACCATGGATGTTGAAATCGGTACAGCAGCTCAAATGACTGCTACATTTAAAGCAATATGAAAAAAGTATTGATTGATGTATCCAACGGCTCAATCGCAATTGAACCATTTGATCAAAAAAAATATGGCTATCTTGGTGGACGTGGACTCGTAGCAAAACTTTTAACAGAAAAACACGTGCCAAAGTGTGACCCACTTGGACCAGAAAACCCATTCCTTTTTGTAACAGGATATTTTTCCGGTACAGCACTCACAACTTGCAACAGATTATCCCTTGGCACCAAGAGTCCCCTTACTGGCACAATCAAAGAATCCAATGTTGGCGGTACATTTGCAAAATATATGACCGAGCACAGTATCAAATATATTGAACTTTTAGGCGTTGCTCAAAAGGGCGAATTTAAAGTCCTTGTCATCGACAAGGATGGCTCTATTAGATTTGACTCTGCTGATGACATTGTTGGTCTCAACAACTATGACGTGGGTAATGCCCTTCGCTTTAAGTATGGCGACAATATCTCTATTGCATCAATCGGAACAGTTGGTGAAAAATACTCACTCGCTGCATCTGTACAGGTAACCGAATTTCAAACTAATAACCCATGCCGTGCAGCTGCGCGTGGTGGCATCGGTGCTGTGTTCGCATCAAAAGGCCTCAAAGCAGTTGTAATCGTAAGGCCAGAAAAACCATATAAAGTTGAAGTACCTAGCGAATTTGCGGATGAATTTAAAGCATGCAACAAAATAGTAACCAAAGCTATTCAGGAAAACCCACTCACTGGCCTTCAAATGAACCAGTTTGGTTCTGCTGCTGGTATTGATGTAACTGGCAAGATGGGTGCTCTCCCGACACGTAACTTTAGTGGCAAATTTTCAACACGTTGGGAGGAATTGTCCTCTCCAAAGTGGCGTGAGAGAATGCTTGCACAAGGCGGACGTGGTGGAATACCTTGCCAGCCAGGCTGCATCGTTCGTTGCTCAAACGAATGGTATGACAAAAATGGCAATTACCTCTCAGCAGGTATTGAATATGAAACACTTGGCCTTTGTGGGCCAAACATCGACATCTATGATGCCGATGAAATTGTAGCACTCGACCGCCTCTGCGATGATATGGGATACGACACCATCGAAGTTGGCAACAGCCTTGCCGTTGCCATGGAGATGGGCGTCCTTGATTGGGGAGACGCAGAGGGCGCCAAGGAACTCGTCAGAGCATCCGTCACTGACGAATGTAAAGTACCAGAATTTAGAAACGGCTGCTACGCCGTTGCAAAGTCCCTTGGGGCAACTCGTATTCCAACAGCTAAGAAGCAAGCTGTTGCAGCATACGACCCACGTATCATTTTAGGCTATGGCCTCTGCTTTGAACGTTCAACAATGGGTGGCGACCACACCTCTGGTTCTGGTCTAACATTTCGCAAGGACTTAACGCCACTCGAACAGGCAGAAACGGCACTCGCCCAAACAGCAACTTGCGACTCATTTATGTGCCTCTTCCCATGGGCCGCAGTAAACTTTGATATGGATGCTCGTGCGGCCATCTGTCGAATGGCTGGCTGCCTTGCCAAAGATGCAGAAGGCCCAAATATGAGTCTCATTGAAAGTATGGGATTTGAAATCCTTCGTATGGAGCAAAAATTCAACGAACTTGAAGGCTTTACTGAGGATGATAACAGACTTCCAAACTTCTTCTATATCGAGCCTGCCGAAGCAACAGGTCTACCTTACACCTCGCACTTTGACAAGCATCCAATTCCTGATGAAGAATTTTAAGTCTTGTTGCATTTTAGTTTAATAAGTGCTATTCTTTTCATGCAAAATTTAATAAGAGGAGACTTAAAAATGAACGTTGAAAATGTAATTCTTAGTTTTATTTTTAACATCTGCAACTGGGTAATGTTACCTATGGAAAACCATGCTCGCAAGAACTTCAAGAATGTAATTGACGAGAAGGATATTCCTTATTCAGACAAGTGCCCTGCTTGCAAGCTCGACATCCACTATCAGGAGAAGAAACCTGCACAGAAGAGACCTGCACTTGTTAACATCCATGGTGGTGGACTTATCATCGGCGATAAGAAAAACTCCACTTACTACTGCTATGAGATAGCTGGTAAATCAGACGTAATTGTCTTCAACATCAACTATGGTATGCCAGGTAAAGAAGTACCAGCAATGTTTGAAGGTTGCGATCCTGTAGCTTCTCATAATGACGAATGGGTATTCCCACTTCCAATTCGCACACATATGGATGCTCTTCGTTTTGTTGCAGAACATGCAGAGGAATACAACATCGACCTTGATAACGTATTTGTATCAGGTGACTCAGCAGGTTCTGAAATGACAGGTATCACAATGGCTTGCTTCTGCAATGAGGAATATCGCAATGCTCTTGGAGTAGAACTTCCAAACTTTAAGCCAAAGGGCTTCATCATGAACTGTGGACTTTACAACATGAACATTTACAAGTACATCCCAATCGGTCGTGTAATGTGGGTTAAGTTTATGGGTGACAAAGCTCCTCACAAGAACGCTTTGTGGAAGTATCACAATCCAATTCCATACATCAACAAAGATGCTGGTAACGCATTCGTACTCAAGGGTATGACCGACATCTTAACCATCTTCCAATCAGATTGGATGGCAAAGAAGCTTAAAGCCGAAGGTGTAAACACAACTTACTACATTGGTAAGAACCCACTTGATTCCTTCCATGACTTTATGATTTCTCCAGGTAAAGAAGCAACCAAGGCACTTGATGCAACAAGAGCTTGGATTCTTGAAACTGCGAAAAAGTAATTAAAAAAGAAGCCCGATGCGTTTTGCATCGGGCTTAATTTTTGTTCTGTTTTACTTCTTAAGAGCAGTAATATCAATTGGGCAAATTGAGAGGATTTCTGTTGTTCCATCTACGCCATCATAGAGTTTAACCATATAAAGGTTAGATCTTGCATCCTCATCTGTCTTACCAGCGCAAACAAGTGCATAGTTTGTACCAGCAACAACCTGTGTGCCTACACAAGCGATAGGGTTAATAATTAAATCCTTATACTCTGAGAATACCTTTGATGTTGCTGATGCAAGTCCCTGTGGCATAGCAGTAAGACCGCCATCAGTTGGAACACCCCAACCACCAACTATATCTTCATCGGCCTTAACTATTTCAATACTATCATTCAAATAATCAAGCATGTTGAAATCAGCTGTTTCTGTGATACTTGCTTTATCATTTAATGGCTTGTAAATAAAGAGAACCTTGAGGCTATCTCCATCCTTAACAAGAATAGCATAATTCATACCAGCAACAACTTGTGAACCAACGCATCCAAGAGGTGCATATTCTGCGTCTATTCCAGCAGTAGCTTCATCATATGCTGTCTTTGCAGCCTCTGGAAGAGATCCAGCGATTGCGCCCTCTGTTGAGAATCCGCCAACAATATCTGGAATTGGCTCTCCAGTTGGCTCTGTAATTGGCTCAGGATCAACTGCTTTTGTACAACCTGCAAACATAAATGTTGCAACAAGTGCGAAAACTAATAATACAGAAATTTTCTTCATAATAATCTGTCCTTTCTATTTCATTTAACTGATTCTTTTACCTTATTCTTTTGCTTTTCTACAACAATGATAATAAGGAAAGTTACAACAGTTAAAGCAAGTCCTAAATACATATAATCTGATTGGATAAGCAAATTATAAAACGCATGATAAATCATTGCTGTTGCGAGCAGTGCTACGGTTCCGGTAGCATACCACTTTTTGTGAATGCCAAAAAGTGAAATGCCGTAACCTACAGCGAGCGTACAGATACTGTGCATCATACCCGCTCCAAGGCCGCGTATGATTGCCCAGTCAAGCGTAATGCTCGCTGCACTGTCAGCAAAGATGTATGCATTCTCGAGCATCGCAAATCCAATGCCAACTGCGATAGAACATTCAAGAAGATGCTGCTTAGTTGGTTTAAAGATAAAGGCAAGATACATTATTGGAAGCGCCTTTAAGATTTCCTCAACTATTGGGGTTATATTAATGGTCATATAATAATACGTAAGCGATGTGCTACTTAGTATCGTACCATCAATTGAGCCCGCAACAAGACAAGCAAATATACCAAGCACCATGTAAATTATGAGTGTCCTTGATTCACCTTTGAAAACGACGGACATCATAAGCATTGGAAGAACAAGGCAAATAAAAAGCAATAAGCTTAGGTCAACCATACTTGACGCCCCCTTCTTGCAAAGATAATAGCAAGGAGCATAGCCATTGCAATTATAATTGTGCAAATCTGTGATGCCAGAGTCATGCCCTTAATTGAGAACAACAAGCAGCACATATCTGCATAATAAGCTATGAGTAAGCACAAGTTTGTTGGACGAAGCGCTTTGATAAATCCATAGTCCTTATTTGGCCAAATCAAATGCTTAAAATTATAATATGATGCAATAATCATTGGAATGTAACAAGCGTTTGAAATTATTGTCAAAGGCCAAGTACTAATCCTTGATCCAGATAAAACAGACGCAAATATCATTGTGCTAAAGAATACTGGAACAATAAAAGCTAAATATCTATATTTTTTAAACTGTGGGCTCTTATCATCAATAAGCGAATCAAATTGCCCTTTGTTTGCAGTCAACAAAAACAGATAACATCCAAAATATGCCACTTCTGTTATTGCAAATCCCTCTTGTGATTCTCCATTTAACAGTTCAAATGTAAACCAAAAGAGTTCTGCAAGAGCGTAACATCCAACTGCGCATGCCATAAATTTAAAATATAGCGCAGATGCATGCTGGGCAAAGAAGAAATGTACGCCAAGACCAAACGCTGCAAAAAATATTACAAGCGATAGAATATCTAATGCCATACTGTCACCTTTCATAAATATAAATACACAAGTATTATATCACATTTAAAAATCTTTATGCTATACTATAATAAAATATTAAGGGGAGGCAAAAATGAAACACTGTATTTTAGTTAAATGGAACGAAACTGTTATCGACAAAACGGCTGTAGAAAATGATGCTAAAAAGTTATTTGACGATGCACTGTCATTACCTGAAATAGAGGATATTCACTTTATTAACAACTGCGTCGACAAAGAAAACAGATATGACTTTTTAATAATAATCGAAATAAAAAAAGAAGACCTCCCGATTTGGAACGAATGTGACGTTCACAAGAAGTGGAAGGCTCTGTTTGGAGACTTTATAGAGAGCAAAGCAATATTTGATTTTGAATAAAAACAAGGCGTTAGGGAATCCCTAACGCCTTTAATTTTATCCAATTGATGTCATAAATACGTTGCCTGCGCCAACGGTTGCTTGATATTCAATTACCTCACCTTTATCATTTGTAAAAGTGATAATTGTGTCACCATCATGCTTACCCTTAATTTTGGCCTTGGATCCATCAATTTCAACTACAACAATCTTTTCTTTGTCCATTGTGTAATCCCAGTTGCCCTTACCAAGTCTTACATCTACTTTATGACTGCGACCAGTAAAGATAAAGCAAACTACAAATACAAAAGCAACAAAACCAACTGTCAAACGCTTTAAAAGTTTCTTCTCATCAAAGAATACTACACAGAAGAATACTGCGAGTGCAAAACAGAAAATTGCTGAGAGAAGGTGATGTGGGAAATCAAAGATTGCACTGCGAAGATATTTTGCACTCATATATGCAAGGTATGCATTTGCAACTGAAAGGACACCTGCAGCAATAATATTTTTCTTCTTAACAAGATACGCAATAGCGGCACCTGGAATAGTTAAAATAGTAATAACTGCCCAACGCTTATAGTATCCAAAAAGACCCATACCCATATCACTGAATGGAACTTGGAATAAGTAAATCAGCGGTTGAGATACAACAAAGAATACAAATGTCTTTGATATAGCCTCAATCATCTTTTTAGAGTTCATAATAATGAACATTGCAAAGAGTATCCAGCATTCAAATGCAATACCAATATCTTGGAATGATGATTCTTTAAGTCCATCAATAACAAGCATTGCTGCTGTAAAAATTGCAGACGCAACTGCAAAAATCAATACCTTTGGCCATGACATGTTTACTTCGCCAAAGAGCTTCTTCATCTTTTCCATATTTAAGTACCTCTTTTAAAAAAATACATTGGTAGTATAACAAAATAATTTTCGATTTTCTAGTTTTTTATATTATAATAAAGTTAAACAATAATTAAAAATGAGGTGTTCTAATGACAAAACGTTTAGTTTCTTTATTACTCGCACTTTCTCTTATTCTCTGCCTTGGTGCTTGCGCAAAGGCTCCTGCAAAACCAGAAATAACCGGTACTGGCACAGAAGATGATCCATGGGTAATTGGTGCTACTGCTGACGATACAGTAACAGCATACATTGATGCAAATTATCACATGTATATTAACGGCGATGGCGCAATGATAGACTTTGACAATCCAGAGGATACCCCTTGGGCAGCTTCAATGTCAAAGATTACTGCTATCGATATTTTTGGCGATATATCTAAGATAGGCAATAATGCATTCAAAGGTGCAGGCGCCGACAATGAGAATTGCATCGATTTCTTCTTACCTACAGAAAATCTCTATGAAATTGGCGACAGCGCATTTGAAAATGCAAAGCTTGGCGCAGGCGATTTCTGTTGCGTATCAATCGCATCAGATGTAAAGCACGTTGGATCACGCGCTTTTGCAAATGTTGGACTTTCTGAAATCCAAGCATACTGCACTGCTGAAAACATCGAAAAAGATGCTTTTGCTGATAACAGCGGCAAATTCTATGCAACTGCACTCACAGGCTACAACTGGGATGAGACAATCATCAAAGAATTTGAAGGCGATTTTGAGCCACACTACCTCTTTAGTGTTAAGTACAAAGAAGACTTTAATACAGATGACAGATCTGGCGAAGGCCAAATGAACATACCTGACGATGAACTCTTTGAATATGATGCTGCCGTACTCTACGAAGAAGAAGGCATTAAGTTCATTAAATACGAAATCGTTAAGGGTGACCTTGATATTGACACAACAAATCCAGTTATCAGCACCGAGCTTACTGGAAATGTTGAAATGATTGTATATTACGAATAATGATTAATTCTACACTCTGTTACATAGAACAAAATGGAAAGTATTTAATGCTATTCCGAAACAAGAAAACACATGACGTCAACGGCCAAAAATGGGTTGGTGTCGGTGGAAAGTTTGAGCCTGGCGAAACTGCGGAACAATGCTTGATCCGCGAAGTCAAGGAAGAGACAGGGCTTGACCTCTTGTCCTACCACTACTACGGAGTAATAAACTTTATCTCCGATGAGTGGGAGGACGAGCGTATGCACCTCTTCCTTGGTACTGCCTTCTCTGGCAATCTTATTCCCGATTGCCCAGAAGGCGAACTCCACTGGGTTCCAAAAGAAGAAATAATGGACCTTCCAATGTGGGAAGGTGACCCATATTTTTTAAAAGAGATGCTGCGTGGCGCAGAGCAAATTTCAATGACCCTTCGCTATGAGGGTGAAAATCTAGTAGAGGTGTTTTAATGGCAGACCTTATAAAGACAAAAGAAAATTTAGAAAAGAAGCACTATACAGCCCAAGTCTTTGAAACAAAGGAAGAGGCAAAAGCTTACCTTCTTAAAAACATCAAAGGTGTAACTGTTGGTTTCGGTGGTTCAGTGACATTACAAGAAATGGGCCTCATCGATGACCTCAAAAAGGAAAACACAATTTACAATCACTGGGTTCCACTTCCGGGAAAAACACCTGACGAAATGCGAGCACTTGCAATGGAGACCGATGTGTACCTCTCATCAGCAAATGGCATGTCTGAGACAGGTGAAATAATCAATATCGATGGCACGGGCAATCGTGTTGCATCTACTATCTTTGGCCACAAGAAAGTTTACCTTGTTGTCGGCGCAAACAAAATTGCACCTGACTTTGAAGGAGCAATGTGGCGTGCTCGAAACATTTCAGCACCGCTCAACGCAAAGCGCCTCAATCGTAAAACTCCTTGCGCCGTAAAGGGCGACAAGTGTTACGATTGTGACAGCGAAGAGCGCATCTGTCGAGCACTCACAGTATTTTGGACCAAGCCTACTGGCTCGGACTATGAGATTATTCTTATAAATGAAAACTTAGGTTTCTAAATAAAAAAGCACTTTCAAGATTACTTGAAAGTGCTTTTCTTTTATTTGTTGAAAAATTCTAAAATACGATCTTTATAATCTGGCGCCTCATCATATACTGCGTGGCTATATCCCTCATAGATATACCCCTCACACTCGGCAAACTTTATTATTTCCTCTGTCATTGAACATGGCAAAGCCTTATCTCCTGTTGCACCAATAACAAGCATTGGACATTTAATGTCCTTCAGGTTTTTACGGATATCAAAATAATCCATTGATTTAAGCAAAAGTGCCATTCGATCAAGTTCGTAGTCTGTTGCATCATTCTCAACTGACGCAAAAAATGATGCGAACATTTCAAGTGAGGAATCACTGTAGATATGCTCTCTCATATCTTTGTTGAGCGTTGCTGTATCCCTGTTTTTACACAAAGTGTACCAATATGAGAACAGTGCCTTTGTCTCATCGGAATGATGAGCCATCGTTGAACCACAAACTATCTTTTTTACAAGTTCACGGTGGCGAAGCGCAAGTTCTTGCGCAATCATTCCGCCAAGAGACGCGCCAAAAACATAGACATCATGAAGCCCCATCTCAAGAAGCATCAATGCTATGTCATCCGCAAAATCCTTAACGGCATAGCCGAGTCTAACCTCATTTTGATAATCAACCAAATAACAAGTATAGTCGTCGCCAAATGCTTTATAAGCATCGGCAACGGCTTCTTTTGATTCTAAAACAGATTTAATACTAACGCCTGGTAATATTACAAAGGTTTTATCACCATTACCAAACTTATAATAATCCATCTCTTTATTCCTCTACATTAAACGTTTACGAGTACTAATCCAACAAGAGTACCTATAAGTGCAAATGCACCTGGTGCCTTTGATTTCCACATAAGGAAGGCCTCTGGCAAGAGCTCGCCAAACACAACATAAATCATAGCGCCGCCGGCAAAACTTAAGGAAATTGAAAGCCAAATAGGACTTAATAGACCAAGTGAATAACCAATAATAGCACCAATTACCGTTGGCAAACCTGATAGAGCAGTTATAGCAATTGCTTTACCCTTGCTCATTCCTCCTGAAATTAGAGGAACCGACACTGACATTCCCTCTGGAATGTTATGAAGACCAATAACAATAGCAAGAATAAATCCTGCACCACCTACTATTTCACCTGCATCGCCTGCATATGATGCACCAATTACCATGCCCTCTGGGACATTGTGAAGTGCAATAGCACAAGCCATTACAATACCCGCAATAAAGAGCTCATACTTGCTTGACTCATTTTTTACATGTGTCTCATAGTGATCGTGGTGAATGAGTTCATCAAGACCATCTGCTGTCTTTGGATGTTCATTATCAATATGCGCAACTTCTGGATTTGTATGCTTATCAATCACATAGTTCAAAAGATAAATAAGCCCAAATCCCAGTGCAACACCAATTATTACGAGCCAAAGTGGCATGTCAGAAGTTGCGCCTTCTGGCCTAAATGATTCTGGTATCAATTCAAAGCAAACTACTGCGAGCATTACGCCGCCAGCGAATGCAAGTAGCAAGCTTACAATTTTCTCAGAATCACGGCGCAAAACTGCGCCTACAAGGCCACCGAAACCAGTGCCTCCCACGCCTGCGATAGCAGTAATAATCACTATCCACCAAAAAATACTCATATTTTTCTCCATTCTATGTCACAGACACATTTTTCATCTGTAACGAGAATATCTTACCATTATTTATACCTAATATCAATGTCGCAGTCACCTTGAATACCAGGCACTACGCCGGTATTGCTACACTGCCACATAAAGAATTTTCCATCATAAGTTGGCTCTTTATAATACTGAGCGAGCCAAATATTAGTAGTATCTTTGATGTTCCAGCAGCCATTTACAAGATAATTTTTGCTCTGGTAAAGACAGGTCTCAAATCCTACAGCCTTAAATGCACCTTCATAAATATCATATGCTTCCCAAAGGTCCTTGAGACTAAGTTTGGCATCTGTAACGCCAGCCCAACTTTCCCAGTCGAAAGCGATTGGAAGGTCTGGCTTATAATTATTTTCAGTCAATACATTATAAATAAACTTGACGTCCTCAAGCGCATCCTCTTTACAAGTTGCACATGTATAGAAGTAAACGCCAACCTCAAGGCCTGCTGCCTTGGCATCTTTAAAATACTGTACAAAATTACGATCAAGATAACGCTCGCCACGAAACTTTTCCTGGATGCCAAGACGCATATATACAAATGATACGCCAGCTTCCTTAACCTTGGCCCAATCAATATCACCCTGCCAACGTGATACATCAATGCCAACGTCAATATTGTCAGATGTCTTGTACCTTGCAATTGCATCCGCAAGTGGCAATGGAGCCAACTTCACATCCTCAACCTTTGGTACTTCCTCAACTACCTTTAATGTGAAATTATTTCTTGTTGAATTTCCAGCTGAATCTGTTGCAATACGTGTAAGGTTATATGATCCAACTGTATTTAAATCATACGTGCCTTCGTATGTGATAGTTACTTCCCTATCACGGTCATCAAGGCATATCGAAGGATTTGGGATACGCTCTGTTCCAACCTTCAATGTCATTGAATTCGTAACAAGCATAAGTGGAGGAGTCGTATCCTCTCCTCTTACATAATTATTGGTATATTTATTAAAGAATACATCAATTGCAGCAAGACCTGTTGGCTGAGGTTCTGCTTTTTTCGTTGTCTGAACCTCACTAGTTGTAGGCTCCGTTGGTTCCTCTGGAGCCTTGTCTTTTGTTACAAAAATTGAAAGGCATACTACTGCTGCTGCAAAAATCCAAAGAGCAACTATTCCGATAATGCTTTTCTTGTTCATCTTTTCTCCTCTTCCCACTTTTATTAAAGGATTTCTTCCATACCAAATTTCTGAGGAACAAGGCCAAGCTTTTCATAAAACTTATGCGCGTCCTCATTGCACGCCCAAACATTAAGCGTAACATTGTAACATCCCTCAGATTTTGCAAAATCCTTTACAAAATCATATAGAGCCGTGCCAATGTGTTGGCCGCGCAATTCCTCATCAACACAAAGGTCATCGATATATAAAGTCTTGATATCGGTCAAAATATTGTTTCCTATTTCTTGTTTCAGAATACAAAAAGCATACCCAAGCACAGTGTCGTTATCATCAACCGCAACAAAAATTGGCCTATTATCATCTTCCAAAATTTCACAAAGTTCCTCATCGGTATACTTTTTTGCGCCTGCCTTGAAAAGGTCTGGACGCCCATTATGATGCACCATAAGGACCTGTTCTAATAGTTTATTTATACCTTTAAGGTTATTTTCAGTAGCTCGCTTTATTATCATGCTGTACCTCTAAATCAAATAATATTTATATAATACCATAATTAAATTCTTGCATAAACCTTTTATTTATAATAAAATTAGAGTGTATAATTCTTTACAAAGGAGAGTTTGTTTAATGGATATAGTAAAAAATGCTAACGGGGAAGCTTTAGAAGTAGTTCTCAAGGGACGCCTTGATACAACAACAGCTCCAGAACTTGAAGCAGCTTTAGAGCTTGATGGAATCACAGATCTCGTTCTCGATTTTGAAGGACTTGAGTACATCTCATCAGCAGGTCTTCGTGTAATCCTTGCAGCACAGAAAAAGATGAGTGCGCAGGGCAAGATGGTCATCAAAAACGTTAATGACACAATTAAGGAAGTATTCGAAATCACAGGATTTATCGACATCCTTACAATCGAATAATTAAGACAAAAAAGAACCTCGGCTTTTACATGAAAGCCGAGGTTTTCTTTTTGTTTAATTATTCAACGCCGATAACTTGCTTGATTGCACCAAGCAATTCATCATATGTCTCGTATGCTGGTATGTCTGGATAATCAGCCTTAATTTGATCTGTTGACTTAAATAGGAAACCTGCCTTTGAAGCGCCTATCATACCAAGGTCATTAAAGCTATCACCACTAGCTATTGTTTCGATGCCTGCACTTTGAAGCGCCTTAACGGTTGTGAGCTTTGACTTCTCGCAACGCATTTTAAAATCAGTAATCTCGCCATTGTCTGCAACAACAAGTTCATTACAGAATATTGTTGGCCAGCCAAGCTTCTTCATAAGCGGCTTTGCAAACTGTGAAAATGTATCACTGATAATAATTACCTGTGTAAATTCATGGAGTGCATCAAGGAATTCCTTTGCGCCTTCCATAGGATCAATGGTTGCGATAACATCCTGAATTTCCTTAAGTCCAAGACCGTGTTCCTTGAGTATTGCAAGTCTATATTTCATAAGCTTGTCATAATCAGGTTCGTCTCTTGTTGTCTTTTTGAGTTCAGGAATGCCTGTTGCCTCAGCAAATGCAATCCATATCTCAGGAACCAAAACGCCTTCTAAATCCAAACATACTGCGTACATAAATTAACTCCTTAAATTAGCCTTTGCGTGCATCGTGGAGGTCTGAGCGATACCATTTCTTATCTACCCAATCCCAAAAATCAGCTACCTTACCGCTGTGCATGAACTTGTCCAATTTCTTTGTAAGATTACCAATACCCTTGCTAAGCTTTTCAAGGATTTCATTAAGTGGTACATCAATCATTTTATTATCCTCCCAAATAATTAAATAATTTAATAGTATTGATTATATCAATGTTAATCTGCTACGTCAACAAACTCTGGTATTGGAGTTGCTGGAGTTTCTTCCTTTGAAATCTCCTTATAGAATGCAGCTGTTGCTGCCTCTGAATATGGAGTGAGGAAAAGACCGCCGATTCCCATTGTGAATGCTGAAAGAATAGCCCAACCGATGAAGCTAAGCTGAAGGCAGAAAAGCTGCCACTTGTGACCCTTCATCATCTTGCGTGATGCTTTAATTGCATCAATAGGATCCATATCTGGATGTTCTGCAAGAATATAGAAAGTCATCTGATATGCAAATGTTGCAATAATTCCAGGCACAATCAAAAGAAGGAACTGAAGAACAATAAAAATTGTCATAAGTATATCCGTCAAAAATGCCTTAACAAAAATATCATAGTGAATGAACAAATTAGAGATTTTTGATTCGCCCTTTTGAAGGTCGATATTATATTGACAATATCCTGCTCTTGTTGGTCCACCAAGGATAGATGTTGCAATACCCCAAATAGATGCAATAGTTGTGATAATTCCAAGAATTGTAAGAATAATCGGTGGAATATTCATTGTCTCTGTAATCTGTTCAAGCGAGAAATTCACTCCAAACTTTTCAGCATTTTCCATCAACTCATTAATGTCAATGTCTGCAGATAATACAGTTGTGTCAACTGCAATACCACCAAGAAGTGCTGCAACGAACGCAGTAAGAACTGCTTCGCCCCAGTGACCAGATAACTTTTCACGTGCTACTGCTCTGTACTCTTTTGCTCTCATTTTCAAAGCCCTCCTTATTTAAGTTGGTCAAGAGTCAACTCATAGCTTGGAAGAAATTCTTTGATGAATATCTCCGCAGCTTCACAATTCATTTTATGAATTGATGCTTCAGTTGCCTCTAATGCTTTATCAAATTCTTTATTGCCTGCCTTGCGTTCCTCAATGCACTTGATAAGTGCACTAATTTTATCGGCAGCTTTATTAAGTTTCCAAAGCTCCTCATCTTCTTTTGCAGGCAAAAGAAGATCCTCATATTCAGAACGTAGATCGTCTGGCAACATATCAAGAAGCTTGCCTGTCGCTACTTCCTCTACCTTCTTGTATGCACTTGTAATCTCTGGGCTGTAGTACTTAACAGGAGTTGGCATATCTCCTGTCAAAATTTCCGACGTGTCATGAAAAAGACCAATTAGCGCAACTTTCTCAGCATCATAATTTGTGCCAAGTCGCTTGTTGCTTATAACAGCAAGAGCGTGCGCGATAACAGCAACTTCATAAGAGTGCTGAGTCAAAGACTCCTCTTCGGTATTCCTCATGAGAGCCCATCGATCGATATACTTCATTCGTGATATAAATGCATAAAAATCGTTCGACAAAACAAACCCTCCTATGGGGAAATAAAGCCCGCTTGGAATCCAAGCGGGCTTAGCCGTCTATTTAATTATTTCTTTGCCTTCTTTGGCTTGCCAGCTCTTGCCATCTTCTTGCCAGCTCTGTCATACTGAGCAGCTCTACCTGTGTAGAGAATGATGATTGCAAGACATGCAAACAAAATGCAAACAGCCATAAGGATGATTGCTATAAGGGCGATAATTCCGATTCCGAGTGATGTAAGCATATATGTATTCCCCTTTATTAATTTACAATATTACTACTACAGAGAATATAAAGTACAAATATGAACAGAATATGAACAAACTATATAATATAGTAAATTTTTTTATTTAATTATATCATTATGATTACATTTCTTGACTTTATCCCCCAATTTGCTACAATTTTCTCATGACATTTTAGACTGGAGGTGGGATTATTAACACGACTTTCATAGTTGAATTTGGACGCTGGGTTTTACCTATTATTGCGTTCTATGTCATCTTTGGATGCGGCATTTCTCTTGTTCGTGGTAACAAGAAAACTGGCACAATTGGTTACCTTATTAATTCCGCCAACGGTGACCAGATTCCACTGGTTGGATACGAAACAGCTATAGGTCGCAGTAATGCCTGCGACATCACACTAACATATACAACCGTATCCCGTTTCCATGCGGTAATAACCAAGCGAAGCGGTAGATGGCTTGTATTCGACACACATTCAAAAACAGGTACATTTGTAAATGGTGACCGTGTCGATTCAGTCTCACTTCACCCACTTGAGGTAAAGAGTGGAGACACGATAGTTTTTGGCAATGCAATCTTCACTTTCTACGACTACGATGATGTCCAAAAGGCAAAAGAAGGCATCGAAATAGCAGTCGAGGATAATCCAGCTCTTTTCGAAGGCGACAGCAAGTTCTACACTGGTGAAATTGTACTTCCAGATCACCTTAAAACAGGTTGTTCCATCAAAAACTGTATCTCAGGTGAGGAATTCAAAATAGACGCCGTTGCACAAGTCCTAATAGGACGTAGTGATGAGGCTAATATCCAAATCAACTCACCTTCCGTATCACGTTCACATGCACTTCTTTCCCGCTCCGACACAGGTTGGATTATAGAAGATTTGGAATCCATTGCGGGAACACTTTTAAATGGTGAGGAACTCACCGAATGCCGTGAATTAAAAGATGGCGACATCATAGAAATATGTGGCTACACACTAAAATTTTCTCAAAAATCCTAAAGGAGGATTAAGCCTTGAACGGACCTAGATGGTTACCTACAATGCTCCTGATTTCAATATTTCAGGTTATAACCTTCTATCAAGTCATTTTTGTTCAAGATGGCACACTCAATACCGCAGTTGGCATAGTGTTTGTCATCTTCACAGCAATTGAATGGCTTTGGGCCGTTTTGTCTACAATCATCCTTAGCAAATCATCCTTGGCTCTTGAATGCATTGCATTCTTCCTTACAGGAATAAGTCTTGTTATCACAGCGTCATGTGGCACAGGCCTACTCATCAAGCAATTTGTTGCTTTTATAATTGGCTTCATCTGCTACATTGGTTTGCTTTATGTCGTACAAAACACAGAGCGTGCAGAAAAGTTCCGCAAACCTATGGCAGTAGCATCAATCGTGCTCCTTCTCATAACGCTTGTACTAGCAAAAAATATCAACGGTGCATATAACTGGCTAGTTATTGGTGGTTTATCAATTCAGACATCTGAGCTTGTCAAAGTTGCATTTATCTTCGTTGGCGCTGCAACACTTGAAAAACTCCAATCAAGCCGTAGCCTTACACAATACGTAATTTTTGCAGTTATCTGTATCGGTTTGCTCTTCTTGATGCGTGACCTTGGTACAGCACTTATATTCTTCTTTACATTCGTAGTACTCGCATTCATGCGCTCTGGTGACGTTCGTACAATTCTCTTCCTCATCCTAGGCGCTGCAATGCTCGCTGGACTCATTGTACTTATGCGTTCAGACTACATCATGAAGCGTTTCGCAACCTATCGTCACGTTTGGGACTTTGCCGATGGCAAAGGTTACCAGCAGACGAGAGTTCTCACATATTCAGTAAGTGGCGGCTGGTTAGGTCTTGGCATCGGCAATGGCCACTTACGTGACGTATTTGCTGCAACAGAGGACTTAGTATTCGGCGTTCTCTGCGAGGAGTGGGGAATACTTATCGCATTCCTTGTTGCATGGGCATTTATCTTTATATTTATCCACAGCATCCGCTGTGCAAAAGGTGCACGCAGCGCCTTTTACTCAATTTCAAGCTGCGCTGCTGGCGGACTTTTGCTCTTCCAAGCAGCACTCAACATCTTCGGCGTCACCGACTTCTTACCACTTACCGGCGTTACACTGCCGTTTATCAGTCGTGGCGGATCCAGTACCATTTCGTGCTGGGCACTCCTAGCCTTTATCAAGGCCGCCGATAACAGAACATGGGCGGGAGGTAAGCGATGAATAGGATATTTAAACGTTCTTACATAATGTACGTCTTCGCATTTGCCTTCCTTGCAGGCCTTATGATTCTCTTCTTCACAATGGAAGTGAATGCAGGCAAATGGGTAGTAAAAGATTACAACAAGCACCTTTATTCAAATGGCGAACTCCTTGCTGCTGGTGCGATCACTGACCGAATGGGCACTGTCCTTGCCGAGACAGTAGACGGCGAGCGCAAGTTTAATGAGGACCAAAAAGTACGTGAGGCAACTCTTCACGTTGTGGGTGACACAGCTGGATTCATTGCAACAGGCGTTCATTCATCAATGAAATCAGACCTCACTGGATATAACCTACTTCAAGGTGTCTACAACCTTAAAAAAGAAGGCACAGGTCACGACATCCAACTTTCAATAGATTCAAGACTCTGTGTTGCTGCGATGGAAGCCCTTGGAAAATATCAAGGTACCATCGGTGTATACAACTACAAAACTGGCGAAATCTATTGTGCTGTTTCTTTGCCAACATACGATGTCTACAACAAACCAAAAGATATCGCAACTGACAAGACTGACAAGTACGAGGGCATATATATGAACCGCTATTTCAGCGGTCTCTATACACCAGGTTCAACTTTCAAGATTGTCACTGCTTGCTGTGCTCTTGAAAATATGACTGATATTAACAACCGCTACTTTACCTGTAACGGTGCATGGACAAACAAAGTTGGTAACAAAGTTACCTGTAATGGTGTCCACGGCACGCTCAACTTTGATCAAGCACTTCAGCATTCCTGCAATACAGCATTTGCAGGCCTTGCTGCCGAGCTCGGCAACGAAAAGATGCAAGCAACTGCGGAGGAATGCGGATTCAATCGCACATTCTATGTAGATAAAATTAAATGTGCAACAAGCTACTATGATGTAACAAAGGCATATGACATAGACAGAGCTTGGTCTGGCATTGGCCAGTACACCACTCTCATCAATCCTTGTCACGCAACAATGATGGTTGGCGCAATTGCCAACCGAAGTGGTTACACTCCACAGGCGACCCTTATCAAAGGTGCCAATACAAGCAACGAAAGCTTTATGGGCTCGGTACAAGCCAAACGCCTCGACAAGATGCTTCGCTCCAATGTCGAGAAATACTACGGCGACCACCGTTTCCCAAATCTCTTGATGTGTGGCAAAACTGGTACAGCTGAGGTTTCAGGCGACAAACCACATACGTGGTTCCTCGGCTACTCTCAGCGCCCAGATCTTCCTCTCGCAATCGTCGTTGTTTGCGAAAACAGTGGTGGCTATGGCATCGACCTCGCCATCCCTATCGCCAACAAGGTTATGCAAAAGGCTTACGAACTATACGTTCTCGCCTACGCCAACCTTGGCGAAGAAAACTAACCTCAAACACAAAGACCAGGTTCATCCGAACCTGGTCTTTTTCTATTTCTTCTTTGTTGCTCTCTTCTTCTTTGGAGCGGGCTTTTCTTCTTTTACTTCTAAATCTTCAGGCTCTTCTAATGCGACTGAAGTTTGGCCTGCAATTGCTTCTAAGTTGGCATAAATAAATGCTTGCGCATTTAGGTTATAAAAATTCTTTTTTATTGGGATACCATTGTATTCCCCATTTTTAGTTTCTATACCAATTACTTCACCAGCATGAGTAGCAATACGTTCAAATCGACCAGATTCTTCTATAAATACTCTCTCTAAAAGACCTTCTCGCTCAAGCCATTCAGTTATCTTAAACGGAATTATTCGCTTTACATCCCGATCCAACACCGCTTCAATCCTATTAGTAATTGTTGTTACGCCTACGGGCTCTTCAGATAACTTAATCTTACTTCGTTGCTCTTCGGTTATGGCAAACGGTCTCACTCTATTTTCATTCTTTTTCGATACAACTCCACCGTTCTTGATAACCTCTCCAAGTATAGAACTTGCATATGCAAATGCTCGACAAAGATACACATTATTAAGGACCGTATCTTCTGGTAAATCATCACCATTTATTGGATCCTCTCCATTTGCAAGTTTATCAAGATAGAGTTTTGTAGTATGAATCCTCTCTAAATCTGTCATTTTATATCCTCCTACTTTGACAAATAATAAAACGTTAATAGTGCATATCCAGCTTCATTTTGAACAAATGCCGTGCCTTCTTCTGAGACTGTTCCGATAAAACTAAATGATGGTTCGACAATCTGGTTGCCAGATATATCTATAAAGCCCCATTTGCCATCTTGTTTTATTGGTGCAAGACCTTGTGAAAAAGCTTTTGCTTCTTCATATTTTGGCTCCAATATAATCTTTCCATCATTTGGATTTACAAATCCATATTTATCACCTCGTTTAAATTCAATAGGTGAATCTTTCGCAGCAGGCAATCCAATCAAATCAGCCGAAAACTTCGTAACATTTTCTCCCAATGGATTACATAAAAAAGCGGTTCCATCTTTAATAAATACAGATACACCAAAATGATTCGTATAACCATATTCATCTGCTACTACAGCTGTGTATTCAGTCTCTTTTATTACATTGAATTCAGTATCAATAATTTTGATTTTTCCTTCATCTTTTACAATCGCATTACCATCTGCAAAGTTATAAGCATTTTCATAATCAATACTATATTCATTAAACTCTCTATCGATATATCCAAACTTTCCGTTCTTTTTCACCACAGCAAAGCCCTTGCAAAAAGGTCCTAAAAATTCATATTCATTATCTGGTACTAATCTTCTTTTTCCATCCTTATCAACAAAGCACCATTGACCATCATCAATTGCTGGGAACAGTTCTCCGTCGTCTGAAACTGGTCCCAAATATGTTGATTTTCCATGTGCGAATCGCTTGCCTTTCGAATTATAGGCAACTGCATTTTCGTTTTCTGCCAAAACCGCCAAGTGGAGCGTAGGTGGGGAACACACATCCCAATTTTTAGGAAATTTGACCTTAAAGTACATAAGAGAGTACTTGGATTTCATATCAAGAATCATATTCTTAACTTGTTTGCTTTGCTCCACTTTTGATAGCAAATCAATAGATTCTCGATATTTTCCTCCACTTTGCAAGCATTTTGCCTCAAAAATAGTGATTTCTTGATTTTTTGGATCCTTTTCCAAGATCTTTTTACATGATGCTACAGCGTCTTCGTATTTTTCGAGAGAAAAATACGTTTTTGCAAGCCCAAATAAAGCATTTTTATCATTTGGTTTCTTTAAGAGAGCCTTTTTATATTTTTCTTCCGCATCATCGAAAATCTTTTTATCATAAGAAACTTGCGCATCTTTCATGAACCTCAAATATTCTGATTCTCCAGTTTTGTAGTCGCGAATCACATAAAACCAGGAAAAAGCGCAAAATATTATTAAAACTACAATATAAATATATCTTTTCAAAAAAGTGCCTCCGTCAACGTAGCTACGAGTATTCCAGCAAATACAAAAGGAACAAATGGGAACTGTGATTTAAGCTTTGCCTTCTTTGTAGCCAATAGAATTAAAGAAAACAGTATTGAGCATAGACAAATGTAAAGCAATCCTCTCAAAAACAGTTCAGTTTCAAGATAAAAAGCAATAGAAATCAAAAGTTTTACATCGCCCGCTCCAATCCCTTCCTTTGAAACAAGAAAGCAAAAGCCAAAAATTGCGAATGCAATCAAACTTGCAACCACACTTTTAATTGCCGCATCCTTATTTCTTGACAATACCAAAACTATTACTTTGGCTACGACTATTAAAAACGGATACAAGTTTCTAATTTGTCTCTCCCTTATATCCTCTATTAATGGTGGTATTAGTAATGCTATTAAAAGATAAATCATAAGGCTTCCTCGCTATAAACAATTTTGATTTCCACTTTGTCTTTTTCACTAGCAGCCTTACACAAACTTTTTAAATCTGAATTCAAAGTCTTGCTCTCTTGAACTTCTTTTGGCACCACCAAAATAAGTTCTTTATAATTAACCGTTAACTTCTCTTCGGCTCCACTCTCCATTATGATTTTTCCGTCACAAGATTTTATATCCTTTTTGAGTGCCCTAATATATTCATCCAGTTGATCCAGTACTTCTTCATCATTTAACTTATATGAATTGGGATCATTTGGATTTTTTGATGCTTTCGAATAAGTATCATTAAAAATATTCAAAGAATATATTTCTACAACTTTGCCAACATCGTCAAAATAAAGGTCTATTCCTTGACCAGGCTTTACCCCATTTTCTTTGTACAAAGCTTTTTGCTCTAAAACAAAGAACTGGCCTCTAGCAAAATTTGTATCATTCCAAATAGAATCTTTGTTTCCCGTTGGAACAGAAGATAATGTTTCGGAATAGTATGGCAACCATGCCATAGTTTGAGATTTTTGTTTGATTTGCAATTTCTTATCTACAAAGCCAAATATATCAACTTGTATCATATAGTTTGCTTCCAACTTTATCGTTCTACCATCGCCCAATATGCTAGTGCCTTCTAAATCTATTCCTTCTATGCCATCTACCACTTGCCTAAGCTTTCTGTCATCTAATAAATCCTTTATCATGATATCGCAAGCTTTTGCACCAAGTGTATTACTAAGGAGTTCTCTTTTGACATCCTGCAAAATAGTCTTTAAGGTGGTAGTTTCCTCAGACGAAACCTCCACTTCATCACCAACAAGATACGAATACTCGGAAAGCTCCATCGCCACTTGATCCAAAGCGTTTTGCACTTCCATCTCTGTCTGGACTACAGTCATCATTGAAAGCAACATCATTATTAAAACTGTAAAAATCACTATAGTAAATGCACCTTCAACCGTATATAGACCTTCACTACTCGCAAATGCTCTTTGAATCATAGATTTCATTTGCTATCTCCTCAACAACTGCCTTATCATCCTCATTATCACAGAGGCAAAAAATATATGCGCTCGGTTCCATCATAAAGTATCCACTGAAATACAAGTCCGTGTTTAATCGATCATTTTTCAAAACTCCAGCTACATATTCACTATTTTCCTCATTATCAACGCTATACTCGAATCGAATTCTGTTTCTATAAAAATCAGTTCCTCTAAAAAGCTCTAAATTTTTCGCAATGTCATCCTCTGCATCACAATCCTCACCGATTAAAATACAAATGCCTGGATATTGTTGACTATCACAAAATTTAGTCGTATTTCCACATCCTACAAAGCCTTTTGGAAGTGCCACCTCAATTGACTTAAGGTGGCACTTATTTGACTGCACATCACTGGAATATTCATTGAAATTTGGGGATTGTGAGGAGCAACCAAAGAGCATTGCTAAAATAGTAAATAGGAGCAGGAAAAGAAATGGTTTGTGATTGGGTTTCCTAAAAACACTAATAGCAATACGCCTCCTCAGTTTTTATCAAACGATTACCTATTCCAGTTGATGTGCAAAGTCTAACCCCTGTATAACACTTTGTAATGTTAAAACTCTTTGATCTTGAGCTGCAATCTATCTGCATTACTACAGCGCAACGTTTTAACATATTAGACTTTGATTCTTTGGACGATAAACCTATTAAAGAAAAGACCTTAACGTAATCTTTGTACGTCATTCCCATACCAGAAAAAGTTGAAATTGAATTGTCTCCTGTTTCACCAACATATTTCGATATAGATTTTGAATACTCTTCTATCACAGAAATTGTCTCTTCCTTTGCTTTATCAGAAGCAGAATTTATGGTTTGAGACAATTTATCCTCTGCGCTTTTAGTTATAGCATTCACTGTTTCTTCTACTTTACTAAACAAAGTTGAGTAAGCAGCACTTATGGCATTTGATATTTCATTTGATGCGACTTGCGCCAAAGATTTATCACTAGTAAACACATTAGGCAAATTAGAATAAACCTTATCAACCAAACTCGGAACACAGTGCTTAATAAACAATTCCTTTGCTGTCTTAACACCACTTGAATTACTGTTTACTGAATTTACTGCATTCAAAATAGTCGCTTCTATATCTTGCTTTGTGCAATGCATATTAACACCAGAAGTTAGCGATGTTATAGCTTTTTCTACAGGAGTAACTACCATACTAGTTATACTTTCGACTGCGCCTTGGCCAGTCTGGTTCATATAACTAAGGGTTGCATCTCTTACATCTTCCGTCTTATCAATAGATGCTTTTTCTATCATTTCAAAAACATCATCTATTTTCTTAGAAGCATAATTTGAGACTCCTCCAGCAAGTGTAGTTGGTAAACTTGAAAGACTAAGTGCCCATGTTGAAGCTGTTTTATATATAGGTACGGTTTCACCCTTACAAAGGGAAGCTGTGTCTAGCACAGATTCTGCCATAGCCCAAGAAACCAAAATTGCATTTTGCGCAACCGGTATTCCTATACCGCTCCAACCTGCTATTGCGGATGCAACCGCCAAGGCGCTCTGCCGCATGCTAGCATTTGTATAAACATATATGGAGTTCATTATGAGTCGAATGGCGAAAATCAAATCTATGCATGCGGCAACATTGGCACTAATACTGTTTTTGCCAAACAATATATACTCCGCCTCTCCCTTTAAAATAGGGCGAGAACCAAATTGTGATCTCATTAAATTTTCATCATATTCATTTGTAGTAAGGCATCCAAACATATTTGCAATGTATTCCATTTCAAAAGCATTTTGAGCACTATCTTTTAACTTAGACACACCTTTTAATCCAATACTCTGTGTCTCATCGCTGCAAATTTTAGAATAAATTGCATTTGAAATTAATGACGTAATTTCAGCAGAGGATGCTGAACTAGAAAATGTTGTTATGTCTGTACTTGCAACTTGATCCATTGCTGATTTTTGAGTTGAAGCATCTTCTGAAGATATGCTCGAATTGCCATACATAGAAGTGAGATAAATGTAAAAATCACTATTGCTATACGTAAGGTTAGGCAATGATGCATCCTGCTTTTCTTCTTTTGAAAGTTTCTCATATGTCTTTAATGCTTCAACGTCACTATTAATTGCTTTTGAAAAAGCATCAATTGCCACACTATCAAGAGAGCCAGCCGAATTTGCGTATTCTCCTTCTAATAATTGCTTTACCTCGCCGTCATCCAAAGAGGATATTGACCCGCTCCAAGTTTTTGCCTTTTCATTGCTGTTTGACAGCTCCGATTTTAAAGACGGTAGCATTTTACTTACATTATTTAGCGCTACAATTACATCGCTATTCTCATCAAGACGTGTAATCGCATCAAGCGCTTTATAAATTTCTTCAAGTTTAGTCTCAGCATTTGAAACCGATTTATAATAGCTTTTGCTACTATCAAGAACAGTTGAAACTTTATCCGCCTGAGTGAAAGCCATTACCTTTTGAGAAACGCCACGTGTCCAATTATATGGAGCGCGATATTTCATAAAATCGCGAATATACTTTTCTAAAACCTCAGGTTTATATATGGCACTGTCAGCATCATATTTTGATTCAAAAAGTTCTGTTCTTGTATTGATGGTATTCTCCGCAACGTTATCTACCATATTGCTATAAAAAGAAACTAAGTTTGATGTTAATTCCTTTTCTGATTTTGACATTACAAAAATTCCATAGAGTTCCTTAAATGTTTTGTCGTAATCGGCAAGAGCTGCATTTGATGTAAGCTCTAATGCGCCTCCAATTTTTGCCTTTGCTGCAGAATATCGAGCCGAGTCAATTGCAAGATACGCACAGGTATATATTGGCATCAACACTAAAATTAGGAAGATAGCTATAGATCCTTTTGTCTTCTCAAAAAAATGCATCATATATGCCTTTCAATTTCTCAAAATCTTTTTCTATGGTATGTCCAAAATCTACAACACAAGCAAATTCATGAGGCTTATATGCCACTTTGCTAAGACTGACTGTAAAAATATGTTTCCCAAAATACGAAGCCTCAATATAAACATTCGCAATTGGCTGATGTAATTTACCAGTCACAGTACAACTCGATTCAAACTTTAGTCCTGGTAAAACACTGCAATTTTCAAGACTTGTAACAAGATTGTCAGATATTCTTTTTAGCGATTCATCCTCAATATAATCACCTAGCAATTGCCAATAAAGTCCGTCGCTTCCGACGTTTTTACAAAGTTCATTTATAGATATTCGTGCCAAATTATGCGCGTGGCCATAAAAGAACATAGCAAATGCAAGATATACAAGTGCTAATACAATCACCATTGCTATTGGCAAAACAAAAGACATCTCAACTACTTGAGCCGAACCTTTACTTTTCATCACACGCCCATTGCTTCTCTTATCTTGTCAAACATTGCTGTTACAATTTCTGTCATCTCATTTTGAAAAATTGCAACAAGTGCAATTACTACAATAATTATCAAAACCATCGAAATTATGTTAATTTCACCTCTGCGCTTTGACATTAAAAGTCCAAATACTTTACTCATACTGTTCCCTCCTAAAACAAATTATTAAATGCTGGCACAATAACCATTATTAAAACTCCAATAAACATAATCATTATTGGAATAAGTAACTTCTGTTCAGCCGCTGCACCCGCAAGCCTTGCTCGCGTCTTACGCTCATCCCAAGCTTTTTCTGCCATATCTTGCAAAAGTCCAGAAAATTCTGGCCCACCCTTTACCATGTTCTGAAGGTACAGGGATACAAATTTTCTAACCTCTTTACAACCGCAGCGAAAGCCAAAATCCTCAAGTGCTAATTCTATTGGTTTTCCATTATCCATCTCTGATTTTGCTTTTCGCATTTCGTCATATATTATTCCTTCATTTGACTTCGATACTCGATCAAATGCTTCGGTTGCAGTTATACCTGCATTTACAAGAAGCGACATTTTTGATAGTACAGTCGCAAATTCTCGAAGTATCATAGTATGTCTTTTTTTCAAAAAGCCATCGAGCCATATGTCAAAATATACCGCCAAAAATACTATCAAAACCGAGATAAGCAAGACCGCCACTTTGTTCTCTGTCATTGCGAAAATCATAAGTAAGACAGGCAAAAACAATGCTGTATACGTATAAGGCGCAACAGCGGCGCTCTTCGATATCTTGCCCGCAGTTGACCTATCATATATTTCTTCTAACTTTCTTGTTCGTTTTCCGCTTACTTTAAAATGAAAAACCTTGATTATATTTTCACCAACAAAAAACAGGTCCTCCATTAGAAATATTTTCAGTCCGGTTTTATCATATACATCTGACCTTGATTTAATGAAAATGCAAACATCAAAACAAGCAAGTATGCTAGCAAATATCAATATGACAAATTTTAAAACCACGCTCATCGCTATACCTCAATTTTTACGAACTTAAGGCCTAGAATATAAGCTCCAACAAAAATTACTACTGCAATCGTATTTGCCAAAAACGATGATTTGCCAACCAAACTGTCCCCAAGAACTCTCAAGGCACCAGTTATTGCAATAGGCATAGTTGCCATTATATTCAACTCATTCTTTGGAGCAGCAAGACAAGTTTTAATCTCATTTTCTATGTTTATTTTATCGACAATAGTAAGTTTGGTATCATTAACCGTTTTCCTCAAATTGCCTCCGGCAACATTACAGATTCCATATACATCAGCAAAAATCGCTACATCTTCGCTTTGCGTACGTACTTGCATGGATTTTAATAATTCATCGATTCCTCTTCCGCTTTTAAGACCGTTTGCAATTCTCTGCCCTTCAACACAAATGGGGGAATCACTTAGATAAAGTCCTTGCATATCCTCATTTGCAAGCAAAAATGCTTCATAAGTATTTTTGCCACATGAAAGGGAGCTGCTAATAGCATCAAGGTAATCACAAAACTCTAAAGTGAACTCTTTTCGTCTTTTTTCAATCAAAATATTTACATATACTTTTGACATCACGACACCTGCAACAAAAGCAAAAATAATATTTATTGCAAAGATTCCATATATTACCGTTGCAGCAAAATATCCAAGTGCGAATCCAATCAAAAAACCTGTTCCATATTCTGCTAATCCATAACGTTTCCCACAATATACCCTATTCATAAAGTTGCATCTTCTCCACATGAAGTAATCTATTTTTAGTTCTAACAAGTTTTCCTGAATCATATATAAACAGTGGATTGAGTGCAATTTCACCATTTTTCAATCCATCTATTTCACTTATTTCAACAACTCTTCGTTTTCCTGTTCCATCTTTTGAAAGATGAACGATTATATCAATAGCTGAAGCAATATGCTGCCTTGTTGCTATAAGCGGAAAAGATGCCCCACTCTCCAAAATCATTGTCTCTAACCTATAGAGCATATCTACCGTACTGTTTGCATGACCTGTTGATATGGAACCATCATGTCCAGTGTTCATTGCGTTAAGCATATCGAGCGCCTCTGCGCCGCGCACTTCACCGACAATTATCCTGTCAGGACGCATTCTAAGAGATGTTCTGATTAAATCTCTCATTGTAATTTCACCAACACCCGCTGTGTTGGCATTTCTTGTTTCCATCCGAATTATGTTTTTTGAATCAAGAGAGACTTGAAGTTCGGCAGAATCTTCAACTGTTATAAGTCGCTCATCTGATGGAATATAATCTGTGAGGACATTTAAAAAAGTTGTCTTTCCCGAACTTGTTCCTCCGCTAATAAATATGTTGTATTTATGCCTTACTAGCTTCTTTAAAAACTTCATCGCCTCTGGCGTAACTGAACCAAATGCAATAAGGTCATCCACTGTAAATCGAGTTTTAGGAAAGCGTCTTATCGTAACAATTGGGCCAGTCAAAGATATCGGCGGTAGTACTACATTCACACGTTCTCCACCCTTGAGTCTTGTATCAACTATTGGGCTTGCAAGATTTACTTCTCTGCCAGATTCACCAACTATTCGTTGGATTACATCCATAAGTTCCTTTTCGTTTTCAAAACATTTTTCAGATTTTTTGATCTCTCCATTACGCTCTAGATATATATCAGAAAAACTGTTGATCATTATTTCGCTTATTGAATCATCACTCAAAAGCTCATCAAGTATTCCGAGCCCACGAACGCTACTAAAAATGCTTTTTACTGCATTTTCTCTCTCAATAGGATCAATTTTTTCTCCCTTGTAATGCTTTAAATATAGGCTGTTTATCAACCTTTCTACCTCTTCGTCGTTAAGACTCGACAAAGAAGCAAATTCATATAATTCCTTCTTAATTTCCTCAAACATTTAGCAACGTCACCAACTTTTCAAAAGCAGCTTTGCTGTTACGTGGGACATCAAGACCTCCTACCTTTATAAGTTCATCGTTCCTTATTAAAACGCCAGTTTTTGGATCAAAATTGTTATAAAGAAGAACCGTTTTGCTATATACACTTTCTCTTGATTCGCCAGTTATTTGAGGTAAATCAACAAGTACCTTTTCAACCTTTTCATTGCTAGATTTGCTCCCGTCAGTTACAAGAACTACAAGATTTGAATTAATAAACGGGATTACTACATTGTCGTTATCCCAGTCATTAATACAAAGAGATAACAAATCAATTTGAGCAGTAATGCTTTCCGTTAAAGCCCACAGGATCTCGCCACTTTCCACATAGGGAGAAAAAGCCGCTACTTTCTTCCCATATGAAGACAAAAAGTGGCAAAAATCCGTAGCAGCAGTAACCGCACCGTTACTACCGTCGCATGGCAAGAATAGACAAGTTACACCATTTACCAAATGCTCCTTCCCCAGACAACCGCCCCTAATGGTTACCTCCAAGGGTTTTGGCATGCAGAATTGGCATATCACTTCGTACCATTCATCCATACTTTTGTATTTGCACATCGTCGGCAAAGCATAGCTTGCGCTTTCATCATCACTATTTATTAAGATGACAACTTCACACTGCAGTGGTATTGATAAATTAAATTCAGCTATATAATAGCTATCTAAAAGCAGTAAGTTTAGCGCAGCTTTGCTTGCCGCCGTTTGAGCCGATTTTACATTTGGAAATACAATAATTTCTATGTCTTCATACTTTGAATTCATCAAAGTAACAAATCGCCTAATAAACGAATTATCTGTATCAACTATTCCTATTTTCTTATCCAAAAACACCACTTCCTAAAAAAGAACCTTTATTTATATATCCCAAAATTAGGCAAAAGCGGACGCTTTTTCTACGAATGGTAGGAAATTCGCGACGAACGGTCAAAAAATGCAAAAAAATAAGCCCCTGGGGTGTAATCCCTAGGGGCTCTAAAATTATCTAATTTTAAGCTGCTTTTTGCAGTTTTGTTTTGCTTAGTTCGTCGCAGAAAAGAATAATGAATGCCTGTGCTGGAATGTAGGTCGCCCAAACAAGATCGTTTTGTGGTTGGGCGATAATTGACAGCATATCAAGGGCAACCAAAAAGTCTGAGATGATGAAAAGTGTCATTGCGACAACAAGCATATATCTTTTACCTTTTTCCGAGTATGCATATGAAAACTGCATTACAAGGTTGTATCCAATGATTGCTATGTATACAACTATTATTATAAATAGTATAGGCTCAACTTTGTCTGGAATAGTAAATGTAAGGACTCCAAGTATGATTGTTGCAACAATTACAAGTGCAAGACCAGAGAAAAATCCTTTGTTTTTAATTGCGTAAGATTTAGCCTTTGATGACTTTAAAAATCCAGTGCCATAAAATACGTGGCCTGCCATAAATACAACTGCACCAATATATGTTGAGATATCAGCAAGTCCAAATGCATCAACCATAAAGAGATCCGCAATTGTACAAAGGAGCATCGCAATCATACTATGCTTGCGAACCTTTCCACCATATACTATGAAAAGTACAATTGATAGGATGCTTAACAAAATGCTTATCACAATTTTCCAAGATTTTGGTAACATAAATCTCCCTACTTTGACTTTACTTTTGTGATTGTGTTGTAGCAATTATCTTCAACATCAGCAATGCCAGTAACTTTGATATTGCTATAATTCTTTTTCATCAACGAATCGTAGTCAGAATTTGTAAGCAAATCAAGTATTGCCGATTTGTAATCTGAGAAAGAGCCGCTACCATCAACTTTTTCTACAAGGAAGATGTTGTCACTGTAAGTGAGTATCTTCTGCGCACCATTATCCATAGCTTTTACATCACTAAAAAATCCAGATGGGAAGTCTGTTGAATCACTCTTCATCGCAGTGGTTTCAAGTGCACTTGCGGTGCCACCTGTCTTTTCAGCAAAACTTGCATTTACATCATCCATTGTAATTGTCTCGCCAGTTTCTTCATCCTCTGTGCCGATAGTACCAGCAAGTTCAGTCAATGTATCTTTTACTGTTTTGTTTGCTTCCTCATCACTTGAGAATTCCGCGGTAATAAATTTAAAGAAAACATAATTATCATTAAAGTATGTCTTCATAGCATCTTCTGAGATTTCACTTTCACCGCCAGCACCAAAAACAGAACTTATGAGTTTTTCGTTGTACTGCTCGCTAGTCTTAATCTTTGTCAAAGTTTCCTTTGAAACTCCGATGCTCTCATAATATCCACCATAGAAATTCCAAATCTCTTCTACGTTTGCTGCAACAGTTGCCTTTTCAGCAGAGTTAAGACTAAGCTTCCTTTTTTGGAACTCTGTATTTATTTTAACGTAGTTTGCGCAAGAAGCCTCAGCTGCTTTTATCGCATCAGACTTTGATGGGCTCTCACCAGAAGCTATCTTAATCTGAGCATCTAAGTAATATGCAAAAACTCCAGCAGATACATTTGCATCTCCAACGGTTAATGCGGATTTTTCTTCTGCAATGGTTTTACTGCATGCTGTAAAGCTTACACAAAGCGTAAAAACCAGTAGTAGCAACAATACTTTTTTAGCCTTCATTGTATTGCTCCTTTTCCCTTTTTATTACAGAGGAATTATACCTCAGAGGGCAAAAAAAAACAACCAGTCAACGACTGGTTGTTTTAATTCGTGTCGGCATCGACCTATCTTCCCGGGAGGCTGCCCTCCGAGTATTTTCGGCACTGCTGAGCTTAACTACCGTGTTCGGGATGGGAACGGGTGGACCCTCAGCGTTATAAACACCGACTAGCGACAAGTGATATATTAACACAGCGATTTTAACTTTGCAAGTATTTTTTTTAGAAATTTAAAAAAACTTGCAATAAAGCATTAAAAACGCTTATTATATATACATAATATAAATGGTATAAGCAGGTGTTAATATGAAAGCTTTTAAAATTATAGGTGCTGTTTTTGGCGCCATTATCTTTGCAGCATGTGTTGCAAGTATCGTACTTACTGTTTGGGCCAACAAACCACGTGGTGTAAAAATTGATATTTCAAAACTCCACTAATACCTATATTATATATCCACCGCTAACAACAGTATCGCCAGCATAAAATACTGCTGACTGTCCTGGTGTTACTGCGCGTTGCGGAGCATCAAACACAACTTTAACTTTTCCGTTTTCAATCGGAATAATAGTCGCAGGTACTTTGCTTGCTTTATAGCGAATCTTAACATCAAGTTTACACTCTGACGTGAAAGGTTCGCTTAAATTATCTACAAAAAACTCAGATGTCTCTTGGAACCCATTAGGCGCTAAAACAACTTCGTTTGTTTTGGCGTCTATTTTTGTTACAAACATAGGCTCGCCAAATGCAACACCAAGTCCCTTTCGTTGGCCTATCGTATAATTGATTATTCCACTGTGCTGACCAATTACATTTCCATTTAAATCAACGAAATTTCCTGGTACGCTTTCAAAACTTGAATATTCCTTTATAAACTTTACATAGTCATTATCTGGAATGAAGCAAATTTCTTGGCTATCACCTTTATCAGCAACTGGCAATCCTAACTCACGAGCAATTGCTCTTGTATCTTCCTTTTCCATATCTGCTATTGGGAAAAGCACATGAGAAAGTTGATCTTGATTTAGTCTATATAAAAAATAGCTCTGATCCTTTACGCTATCCGCCGCTTTTAAAAGATATTTTCCGTTTTCCAATGCTATCTTAGCATAGTGACCTGTGGCAAGGAAGTTAGCTCCCATTTCAAGTGCTTTTTCAAGCATAAGACCAAACTTGATTGTTTCATTGCAGCGAATGCATGGGTTAGGCGTACGGCCTAACTTGTATTCCTCAACAAAGTAATCGATTACTCGCTCGGCAAATGCCGACTTTAAATCGATTATGTGAAGAGGAATTGAAAGGGCGTCCGCCACAGCTTTCGCGTCACGTGATGCGGAGCCATCATCGTTTGGTGTCAAAACAAGCGAAATGCCTTCAACGTCATATCCTTTTTGCTTTAAAAGTGCAGCTGCAACTGATGAATCTACACCACCGCTGAGTCCAACAAACGCTTTTTTATTCATGGTCCGCACCTCCTTTTTATGGTAATAGAGAATTGTAGCATAAGTGTACTGTATATGCAATATATTTTTCTTGCATTTTATATGTAAAATATTATATAATATTTTTGTATATATTGACTTTTATGATGGGGGTAATATCTTGTCGGCTGATTTACATTGTCATACCCGACTCTCCGATGGCTCACTCGGTATCGAGGAGCTCATCCTTCTCGCACAACGAAGCGGCATTGATACAATCGCTATTACAGACCACGATTGTCTTGCCGGAACAGTTAGGGGAAAAATTATTGGTGAAAGACACGGAGTCAACGTCATCCCTGGCGTTGAACTTTCTGCATATGACACAGAGCATGATAAACGCGTTCATATTCTCTGTTACCTCGCAGAAAATCCAGACAGACTTGAAGGTCTTTGCAAAAAGACTTCACTTTCACGCAGAAAAGCTAGCCAGCTTATGATGGTTAAGACAGCACAACGCTATCCTATTTGGTCTGATCTTGTAATTAAGTGTGCTGCTGGCTCAACCAATATTTATAAGCAACATATTATGCATGCACTTATGGAATGTGGCTATACAACTTCAATATTTGGTGACCTCTATGACGAGCTCTTCTCATCAAAGAGCCCTGATAATATCCTCGTTACTCCTTCTTTCCCAACACCAATAGAAGTTTTAGATGCAATTCACGAAGCGGGCGGAATCGCTATACTTGCACACCCTGGTTTTTATGATAATTTCGATATTATTGATGAACTTATCGAACACGAACTTGATGGTATTGAAGTATGGCACCCAGAAAACTCTGAGGAACAAACAGAAGAACTCATCAAGATTGCAAAAAAGCATAACCTTTTGATGACTGGTGGTTCTGATTTCCATGGCGCATATAGTGCAAAGGTTACTCACCTTGGAGAATACGTAACACCAGATGAAAATCTTACAGCGCTCCTTGGCTATCAAGCAAAGCAAAGACGCGCTCGTAAAAAAGCAGCAAAGGAGGCTGCTGCAGCTCAAGAAAATGCAGCAGACTAATTTATGATCATTAATGAAGATGGCGATATTAAAATCTTTAAGCCAGCTGAAAAAGCAGATCAAAACAGTGAAATCCTCTCTTTTGTAGAGGGACTTTCACGTCATAGACAAAATGGCAACGTTGATAAAGCAAAAGAACTCGGCGCATCCATCGCACTTGCTATCTATGAAGATACTCAGTCCGACAATATGAATGCAAAGGGATTTCCACAGGATCATTTTATGCAACGCTGTGCACTTATGCTTTTCTCTGTTGAAGCAGCTTTAAATTACTATCTCCCATCTCAGCAGCTTTCCGCTATTGCAATAGATTCTCTTCACAACAATATCCAGGAAAAGAACCTCGATTTCTATCGCGAAATAATTGAAGGCCCAGCATTTTCTTTCTACTATCTTGGTGTTAGAAAAGGTGGCGACAATATTCCAAAAGATATTGGTGAAGCATTTGCAATGCTCTGCGGACACACAAATGAAAGAGGTTTTATCGAAGAAGGAAAACACCTATACACCGTTGTTTTACTTGATATAGAAACCAAGATTTTAAACCTCAAATTTGAGAACTAAAATGGCTTTCAAAAGAGTTTGTCAAATATTTGACAAACTCTTTTTTATGTGTATAATTTTTATTGTTATCTAATATATGAAAGGGGTCATCACACATGAATTATACATCAGAAGTTGAAAACATGTGCGTTGTAGCAAAGGGCCCAAATCACGGTCCAGCTCCTATTCCTGAAGAGGGAAAATGGGTAAAAGCTTACGAAATCAAAGACATCTCTGCATTTACACATGGTGTCGGTTGGTGCGCACCACAACAAGGTGCTTGCAAGCTTTCATTAAACGTTAAAAATGGTATTATCGAAGAAGCTCTTGTAGAAACAATTGGTTGTTCTGGTATGACACATAGTGCTGCTATGGCAGCTGAAATCCTTCCAGGCAAGACTCTCCTTGAAGCACTTAACACAGACCTTGTTTGTGATGCTATCAACACAGCTATGAGAGAACTCTTCCTTCAGATAGTTTATGGTCGTTCACAATCTGCATTCTCAGACGATGGTCTTTCAATTGGCGCAGGTCTTGAGGACCTTGGCAAAGGACTTCGCTCACAGGTTGGTACAATGTATGGTACCAAGGCAAAGGGCGTTCGTTATCTTGAGATGGCAGAAGGTTATGTTACACGCATTGGTCTTGATAAGGATAATCAGGTTATCGGTTACGAATTCGTATCTCTTGGTAAGATGACTGACTTTATTAAGAAGGGCGACACACCAAACGATGCTTACGAAAAGGCAATGGGAACTTACGGACGTTTTGCTGATGCCGTAAAATACATTGACCCACGTAAAGAATAAGGAAGGAGGATTTTTAAATGGCACTTTTTGAAAGCTATGAGCGCCGCGTTGATAAAATCAACGGCGTACTCAAAGAATATGGAATCTCATCAATCGAAGAATGCAAAGAAATCACTCTTTCCAAAGGTATTGATGTAGACAAAATAGTACGTGAAACACAGCCTATCTGTTTTGAAAATGCAGTTTGGGCTTATACAGTAGGTTCAGCTATTGCAATCAAGACTGATTGCAAAAAAGCTGCGGATGCAGCTGCCGCTATCGGCATCGGCCTTCAGAGTTTCTGCATCCCAGGTTCCGTTGCAGACAACCGCAAGGTTGGTCTTGGCCACGGCAACCTTGGCAAGATGCTCCTCTCTGAAGAAACAGAATGCTTCTGTTTCCTTGCCGGCCACGAGAGCTTTGCAGCCGCAGAAGGCGCAATCAAGATTGCGCTTAACGCAAACAAAGTTAGAACAAAACCTCTTCGCGTAATCCTCAACGGTCTTGGCAAAGACGCTGCTATGATTATTTCTAGAATCAACGGCTTCACATATTGCAAGACTGAATTTGATCCTTACTCAGAAACAGTTAAGGTTGTAGAAGAAATCGCTTATTCAGATGGTCCTCGTGCAGAGGTTCGTTGCTATGGTGCAGATAATGTTCCAGAAGGCGTAGCTATCATGAGACTTGAGAACGTTGGTGTTTCTATCACAGGTAACTCAACTAACCCAACAAGATTCCAGCACCCAGTTGCAGGCACTTACAAAAAATGGTGTGTTGAAAACGGAGTTAAGTACTTCTCAGTTGCATCAGGTGGTGGCACAGGCCGTACTCTCCACCCAGACAATATGGCTGCAGGTCCAGCTTCATATGGTATGACTGATACTATGGGACGTATGCACTCAGATGCACAGTTTGCTGGTTCTTCATCAGTTCCTGCTCACGTTGAAATGATGGGACTTATCGGTATGGGTAACAACCCAATGGTAGGCGCAACAGTTGCTTGTGCAGTTGCTATTGAAGAAGCAATGAAATAAATGATATTAAGGGTTCGTTTATTTTTTTAAACGAACCCTTTCTTTTTTTATAATTAAAATTCCAACATTCATTTACTATTGATATTAATTAACAGGTGTTTTAAAATTTATATGTGTTAATTTTTGGACTCCAAGGGGGAGATTAAATGAGCAAAAAATACAAGACTCTCCTATCACCTGCAAAGATAGGAAATGTTGAACTCAGAAACAGAACAATCATGGCTGCCATGGGTATGAGCCAATCGGACAATGGCTTTGTAAACAAGGCAACTATCAACCACTATGCTGAGCGCGCAAAAGGTGGCGTTGGCGGTATCATCGTTGAGGTAACTTGCGTTGATACACCACTTGGTCTTAACACTAAAGGTATGCTTATCATCGATGATGATAAGTACATCCCTGGCATGACAGACCTTGCAAACGCAATCCATGAAGGTGGCGCGAAAGCATTTCTTCAGATTTCTCACACAGGTCGTGGCGCTCGTCGCCCAATTATTGGTGATCAGCCAGTAGGACCAAGTGCTGTTGCTATGCCTTACTCATATATGATGGGTCTTGCAAACGAGACACCACGTGAACTTACAATTCCAGAAATCCACGAGATTGAGGAAAAATATGCTCAAGCTGCACTTCGTGCAAAGAAGGCAGGATTTGACGGAATCGAAATTCACAGTGTTGGTTACTATCTTGGCCAACAGTTCCTTTCAAAGACTGCAAATATCAGAAAAGATGAATACGGCGGAAGCTGCAAGAATCGTATGCGCTTCCACACAAATATAATCAAGAGAATCCGCGAACTCTGCGGTGAAGATTTCGCAATCCTCTTAAAGCTTCCTGCAATTGAAATCGGTACATATGCTGGTATTTCAATTTTTGATGCTATGTACTACTACAAGGAATTCCAAAAACTTGGCGTAGATGCTATCGAAGTACTCGCTGGTAAGTGGTCAAGCGAAGCTGGCAAAAATGAAGCACCTGATTCTGCTTACAAAGATTGTATGGCAGTAGCACTCAGTGTTGTAATGAAAGTTGGCGTATTCCTTCAGACTGGCCACAAGAACACAATCCCATACATCGCAGGCGGACGTGCGCAAAACCCAGTAGCAGCTGAAAAAGTTCTCAAGAGAAAAGAATGCGAATTCATTTTTGTAGGCCATGGACTTCTTGCTCAACCTGATCTTGTTAACCTTTATGCGGAGGGTCGCGAAGATGAGATTAGACCATGCATCGGTTGTGGTCACTGCATCGACCATCAGCTCCAGCATGGCGGCAAGGCAATTTGCTCAAGCAACCCAGTTCTTGCTCGTGGCGATAATGATTACACAATCACACCAGCTAAGAAATCAAAGCACGTAGTAGTAATTGGTGCTGGTGTTGCTGGTGTTGAAGCAGCAAGAATCGCAGCAATCCGTGGTCACAAGGTTGACCTCTATGACAAGGCAAAAGAAGTTGGCGGTCAGATGAACCTTGCTGACAAGCCTCCTTTCAAAGAGAACTTCAAACTTTTAAAGCCTTATCTTGAGAGACAGCTTGAGCTCACAGGTGTTAATGTACATCTTGGCACAGAGGTATCAAAAGATGATATCCTTAAGATGAATGCTGATGCAGTTGTTTGTGCAACTGGTGTCATCCCATCAATGCTCAAGATTCCTGGTGCTGAGCGTGCAATCAATGCAAACGATGTTTTAGCAGGTGCTAACACAGGTAAAAACGTAGTTGTTATCGGTGGTGGTTCAATCGGTTGTGAAACTGCTGAACTCCTCAAAAAGCAAGGCAAAAATGTTGCTATCCTTGAGATGACAGATACACTTGCTGGCAACACAGGTAAGACAAACCAGACTATCCTTCTCAGCCACCTTAAAGGTCACGGCGTAAAACTCTTCACAGAATCAGCAGTTCAAAGCATCACAGACAAGACTGTTGTATATAAGGATAAGGCTGGCAAAGAAAAGTCACTTCCTGCAGATACAGTAGTAATGTCAGTTGGTAACAAACCAAACACAGCACTTTACGATTCACTCAAAGATGAGGTTAAAGAAATCTACAACATCGGCGATTCAAACGGCGGCGGAATAATTCCAAATGCAGTTTATGATGGTTACACAGTGGGTTGCCAGCTATAATCAAAAATTAAAAATAAAAGACTGTTCTGTCTTCACAGAACAGTCTTTTTTTGGTAAAATTTATCTATCAAGTAATTTAGGAGATTTTGATATGCCAAAAAGAGATGACTATATATCTTGGGATGAATACTTCATGGGTGTTGCAAAGCTTGCATCAATGAGATCTAAGGATCCAAACACTCAGGTTGGCGCATGCATAGTAAATCAAAATAATAAGATTATGTCCGTTGGATATAATGGTTTCCCATGCGGATGTTCAGACGACGATTTCCCTTGGGAGCGCAGTGCCGAATGCGAAACTGATACAAAGTATCCTTATGTTTGCCATGCAGAACTCAATGCCATTCTCAATAATGAAGGTGGAGACCTCCATGGATGTAAAATCTATGTTGCACTCTTCCCTTGCAACGAATGTGCAAAGGCAATAATTCAATGTGGCATTTCTGAAGTTGTATATCTTTCAGATAAATATGCTGACACTCCACTGACCAAAGCATCTCGCAAGATGCTCGAATCAGCAGGTGTAAAACTTACAAAACTTGGAACACACCAAGATGAACTCGTAATTGATTTAAGAGAAGAAAACGTTTAAATATCTGAAAAAATTAGAGCTCCCGATTAATCGGGAGCTCTTCTTTGTTATTTAGTAAAGAACTGACACTCTGTCTGGATCAAGCTCAATGTTGGTTGTTCCATAAAGTGTCTTTTGAAGTTCCTGTGCACCGGCTGGATAATCAACAATCCAAATCCATTGGCTACCAGCATATCCACTCTTGCAAAGTTTCTCAGATGGCATTGCCATTTGCTCGATATCATACTTGAGCCAACCACTTGTTATTGCGTCCCCCGCATAACCAAGAATTGTTGTCTTGCTCATATCTGTAGTGATATATGGGAATACATTATTTACTACATTGTTAAGCTGTGAAAGACTTGCGTTTTTCATACTGCTCAATGTAGATGTGATTACCCTGCGCTGGCGCTCGGTTCTGTTTATATCAGAATCGAGTTTTCTTATTCTACAGAATGTCAAAGCCATCTCACCTTGAAGATGATTGGTGCCAGTTTCATATGGCTTTGGCTGTGGATTTCCAGTAAGTGACCACTCAAACCATGTCTCGTTGAGGAATTTAGCTTCCTTTTCTGTTACATAAACATCAACGCCACCAAGCGCATCTATTACCTTTGGGAAAGTTTGATAATTTACAATTGCATAATCATCAATCTTTACCTTGTAATTGTTCTCAATCGTTGAAAGCAATACACTTATGCCACCTTTTGAGTAAGCCCAGTTAAGTTTACCATAAGTTGGGCTACCCTTCTTTGGAACAATATAGGTATAACTATCTCGATAGAGAGAAGCCAAAGTTATCTTTTGAGTTTTCTCATTAACAGATGCAATTATCATTGAATCCGTACAGCCACTAACTGAGTCAAGACCGATGAGGAGTATATTCTTTACACTCTTATCAGACATTTTCTTAACATCATTAAGTGCCCAGTTTTTAATTATGCCATTTAGCGTGTTAGCATCGGCAAGATCGTCCAATGCTTCCATATCTACTTCTTCTGTTACCTCTGCTACTGGTTCCTCATCAGCTGTACCAAGAAGCGAAAGTTTTGACCATATAAAAGCAAAGAAAACAATCAAGAGAATGAGGATTATAGCAATAACTATAATTATAGTTTTTTGCTTTTTGGAGCGGTGACTCCAAAAATACTTTAGTTTGTCTCCAAAAGTCTCCTTTTTGCTCCTTGTCTTTCGAACAGGTTCAGAAACCTGCTTTTTCTTAGCAGGTTTCTTATATGTAGGCTTTGTAGCAGTCCTCTTCTTTTGAGGGATATTTTTCTTACCAGAAGTCATCTTTGGAGCAGAAGCGCGTCTTGGCGTATATTCTTGCTTTTGTGCCATTTTATTCCTCTGCCTCTTCAACTACTTCAGTTGTTTCTTCTGTACTAACCTCTTCTGTTTCATCAAGTTCGGATGAATCAGTCTCTATCTCTTGCTTTTCCCATTCCTCACGAATAGTTGCAAGAGTGATTACCTTGTCCTCATCTTCCTTAATCCTCATAACTTTAACGCCCTTAGCTGGACGGGAAACAAGGTTAACTTCCTCAGATGAAATACGAATAATAACACCATTCGCTGAGATCATGATAAGTTCATCCTCTGGTTCAACCATACGGATTGCTGCAACCTTACCAAATCTATCAACACGGTAATTAAGAAGACCTGAACCACCACGCTTTTGAACTTTGTAGTCATCTGGATTAGAGCGACGGCCGTAACCCATTTCAGAAACTGTAAATACAGTTGCATTTTCGCGAATTACGTCGAAACCAACAACAAAGTCATCAGCCTTCTTGAATGCAATTGCCTTAACACCACGAGCAGTTCTGCCAAGTTCACGAGCGTCAGTCTCGTGGAAGCGAATACTCATACCTTCATGTGTTGCAACAAGGAGGTCATCATTACCTGATGTGAGATGTACCCATGAAAGTTCATCATCTTCATCAAGGTTAATTGCGATAAGACCTGATTTTCTTACGTTCTTATACTGCTCGAGTAAAGTACGCTTGATGATACCTTTCTTGGTCATCATGCAGACATATTCACCCTCAGCCTCATTTGGAATACGAAGAAGCTGTGTAACTTTTTCACCTGGCATAAGTGGCAATACGTTAACCATATTAGTACCCTTTGCCTGGCGAGATGCCTCCGGAATTTCATAAGCTTTAAGCCTGTAGCAACGACCAAAGTTTGTAAAGAACATTACAAACTCATGAGTTGTACATGTGAACATCGTAGATGTGATATCCTCTTCCTTTTGAGTCATACCAGAGATACCACGACCACCACGGTGCTGCTTTTGATATTCTGTTGTTGGCATACGCTTAACGTATCCCATTTCAGTAAGTGTAATTACGGATGCTTCCTCTGGAATAAGGTCTTCAATATCAACCTCACCTGAAACATTGCAGATTTCTGTACGTCTCTCATCGCCGAACTTGTCAGCAATCTGACGTGACTCTTCCTTAATTACTTCCATGAGCTTGTGCTCATCAGCAAGAAGTGCCTCATATTCTGCAATTCTTTCATGGATTGAATCAAGTTCATCCATAATCTTTTTAATTTCAAGACCTGCAAGTTGTCCAAGTCTGAATGCAACGATTGCTGCTGCCTGTGGTTCGTCGAAGCCGAACTTGTCCATGATAGCAATCTTTGCTTCTGCTTGTCCGCCCTTGCAGTGGCGGATTGTATCAATGATATCGTCAACGATATCAATTGCCTTAGCAAGTCCCTCTAAAATATGAGCACGATCAAGTGCCTTATTAAGTTCGAACTTTGTACGACGAGTAACAATATCCTTCTGGAAATTGATGAATTCCAAAAGGTATTCCTTAAGTGACAAAATCTTAGGCTGACCATCAACAATACAAAGGTTGATTACGCCGAAAGATGACTGAAGCTGTGTATATTGGAAAAGTTGATTTAAGATAACATTTGGATTTGCATCTCTCTTGATATCAATTGAGATATACATACCATGTCTTGAAGAATAGTCGTTAACATCTGCGATGCCTTCTACTCTCTTCTCTTTTACCAAATCAGCAATTGACTCAATAAGACGAGCCTTATTTACACCGTATGGAATCTCAGAAACCTTGATTTCATAACGTCCATTTGCTTTTTCTACAATTTCTGTGCGAGCACGAACTGTGATTTTACCACGACCGGTTGCATATGCAGCACGGATGCCAGAACGGCCCATGATAATACCTGATGTTGGGAAATCAGGACCTGGAATATGTTCCATAAGTTCTGGAAGTTCTATATCAGGATTGTCGATAATAGCACACATACCATTTATTACCTCAGTGAGGTTATGTGGTGGTATGTTAGTTGCCATACCTACGGCAATACCCATTGAACCATTAACAAGAAGGTTTGGAAAACGAACAGGTAAAACTGTTGGTTCCTTTAAACGATCATCATAGTTTGGAATAAAATCAACTGTGTCCTTATCAATATCAGAAAGCATTCTAACAGAAAGCTTTGACATACGGGACTCTGTATAACGATATGCAGCAGGTGGGTCACCGTCGATTGAACCAAAGTTACCATGACCATCAACAAGAGTGTATCTCATTGAAAAGTCCTGAGCGAGACGAACCATTGCATCGTAAACAGATGCGTCACCGTGTGGATGATAACGACCAAGCACTGAACCTACGGTATCAGCGCATTTACGATATGCCTTGTCTGGTGTCAAACCATTCTCATGCATGGTGTAGATAATTCTTCTGTGTACTGGCTTTAAACCATCTCTTACATCTGGAAGTGCACGAGAAATAATTACTGACATTGAGTAATCGAGGAATGATTTACGCATCTCGGCATCGAGGTCTACGTTGACAATTTTAGTATTTTCAAGATTCTCACGGAATTCTTTTTCTTTTTGTTTTTGAATTTCTGAACTAATTTTTGCCATTTTATCACCCCTCCTTATACATCAAGATTCTGAACGTATTTAGCGTTCTTTTCAATAAATTCACGACGTGGTTCAACCTTGTCGCCCATCAAAATTGAGAATGTCTCATCGGCAACCATTGCATCCTCAAGATGAACACGTTTCATAATACGTGTCTTTGGATCCATTGTTGTTTCCCAAAGCTGCTCGGCATCCATTTCACCAAGACCTTTGTATCTCTGGATATCGCAACTTCCACCGAGTTCCTCAATTTTTTCATCACGTTCCTCATCAGAGAAAGCATATTCGGACTTTTTGCCCTTGCTTATCTTGTAAAGAGGAGGTTGAGCTATATAAACATGACCTTCTTCAATCAAAGGACGCATATAGCGGAAGAAGAATGTAAGAAGCAATGTCTGAATATGAGCACCATCGACATCGGCATCGGACATGATAACTATCTTGTTATAACGAAGTTTTGCAAGATCAAAATCCTCACCAATACCCGTGCCAAGTGCAGTAACTACTGGTGTCAATTTGTCATTGCCAATAACCTTATCAAGTCTTGCCTTTTCAACGTTAAGCATCTTACCCCAAAGAGGAAGGATTGCCTGATACTGACGCTCACGACCTTCTTTTGCTGAACCACCCGCAGAGTCACCCTCTACGATGTAGAGCTCAGTGAGCTCTGCATTTTTATCAAGACAGTCAGCAAGTTTACCTGGAAGTGAGTTGCCTTCGAGTGCTGTCTTACGACGAGCAAGGTCACGAGCTTTTCTTGCAGCTTCTCGAGCCCTTGATGCCTCAAGTGCTTTGTTAAATATTGCTCTTGCAACACTTGGATTTTCTTCAAAGTACTCCATGAGTTTGTCATATACAGTCTTTGAAACAAGAGGAGTCATTTCTGTGTTACCAAGTTTACCCTTTGTCTGACCTTCAAATTCAGCCTCTGTAAGTTTTACAGCAATAACTGCAATAAGGCCTTCGCGGACGTCGTCACCAGAAAGTTTCTTGTCGCCGTCCTTTAATATATTGTATTTTTTACCATAATCATTAAATACACGAGTCAAAGCTGTCTTGAAACCAGCTTCATGTGTACCACCATCTATTGTTCGAACGTTGTTAGCATATGAATAGAGTATTTCGTTGTAGCTGTCATTATACATGAGGGAAATATCTACCTCACGGTCGCCCTTAACAGCATTAAATGAAATAGGTTCGTCATGCAAAGGAGTATATCCACGCTTTTCGTTAATGAAATTAACGAATTCTGTGATACCGCCTTCATAGCAATAAACCTCTGGCTCTTCACGCTCAGGATTTTCACGAAGGTCAGTCAATGTAATTTTAAGACCAGCGTTCAAAAATGCCTGCTCACGAAGGCGCTTTTCAAGAGTATCAAACTCATAGTGAGTTGTCTCTTGGAAAATTTCTGGATTTGCTTTAAATCTGATTGTTGTACCTGTTTCGTTTGTATCACCAATTACTTTAAGAGGAGCAACTGGGTCACCAACTTTGAAACTCATCGCATGGATATGTCCCTCTTGGCGAACTTCAACCTCAAACCAAGTTGAAAGCGCATTTACAACAGAAGAACCTACACCATGAAGACCACCAGATACTTTATATCCAGAGCCACCAAACTTACCACCTGCATGAAGTATTGTAAGTACTACTTCTACAGAAGATTTTCCATATTTTTCATTGATACCTACAGGAATACCACGACCGTTATCGATTACTTCAATAACATCGTCTGGCAACATATTTACCTCAATATGAGTACAATATCCTGCAAGTGCTTCGTCGATAGAGTTATCGACAATTTCATAAACCAAGTGGTGAAGACCCTTTGGACCAGTTGAACCAATGTACATACCAGGGCGCTTTCTAACTGCTTCAAGTCCTTCAAGGACCTGAATCTGATCTGCGCCGTATTCATCAGTTACCAAGGTGTCCATTGACTCAACGTCATCAAATTCACCAATTGCAGCTTCGAGCTCAGCTTCACGAGCAGCGGCAGCTTCCTCTTTGGAAACTTTCTCTACCTGCTCTTCGGCGAGCTCTTCTTCCTGAATTTCAAGATTCTCGTTTTCAATACTCAAAACTTAAAACCTCCATCATAATGCTTACCAGAAAAACGCTTTATAAGTGTCGCAGGGGCAAGCTGCGAAATATAAACTGTTTCTTCATTGTTTTTATTTTTACATACTATAAATGACTTTGGGAGTTCCAATGATACATTGACAACCCTACCCTGTTTCGATGCGTTTGAAAGATAATTTCTTGTATGCTTTGAAACAGTTGTGTTATCGATATCAAAGATTCCAACTATATCATCTGTATTTATTACCGTATATTGTCCTAAGTGGAGGAACATAATTTTCCTCCTTCTATTTCAAAGACCTTACCAGTCTTTGATTTCAAAATAGAGGAAGGATCACAGCAAGTAATAAATACTTGCCATCCTTCAATATGATTCAATATGTAATCTTGACGACTTCCATCAAGTTCACTCATTACATCGTCCAAGAAAGCAACTGGTTGTTTTCCCGTTATTTTTTTAATTACAGCGGCCTCTGAAAGTTTAAGTGATAATGCTGCACTTCTCTGCTGTCCTTGAGAACCAAAATTTTTCACTGGCAAACCATCAAGACTGATTAAAATATCATCTCGATGTGGACCAATCGAAGTACTACCATTTTGCATATCTTCTCGGCGTGTCTTTTTAAGAGCCTCTAAAATTTCAAGTGTCAAATTATCTACGTCAGTAGAAGAAAAATGAATTGGTGTTTCATATGAAATATCAATTTCTTCTTTGCCACTTGAAATACCTGAATAGATATCGCAAAGGAATGGCTTTATCTCGTCTAAATACTTTAGACGCTGTGTCATCATTATGGCGCTATAGCTTGCCAAGCGCTCGTCCCATATTTCCAATGTATCAATAAGCTCACTGTGATATGTCACATCCTTGAGCAAGGCATTTCGCTGCTCAAGAATTTTATTAAAATCAGTGAGCACATTGGAATATTTCGGACGGAGCTGGCATAGCGCCATGTTTATAAACTTTCGTCTTTCAATAGGTCCGCCTTTTACAAGACTTAGATGTTGAGGCGCAAAAATTATTCCAAGAAATTCTCCAAAGAAAACAGATGAAGAATTATGTTCAATTCCATCAAGAATTGCTTTTTTCTTCTCACTTAAAATAAGTTTTGCCTCATGCTCTCTTTTTTCATCTGTAAAAGTCATTGAAAGCTTCGCAAAATCAAAAGGTGCAAAGGAATTATCAAATCTAATAAGTTCCTTCTCTTTTGATCCGCGAAAAGACCTACATCCAGTAAAAAGCCAAAGAGATTCAAGTAGATTTGTCTTTCCCTGTGCATTTTCTCCGTAAATTATATTTACAGAATCACAAGGCTCAATTTTTATATTCTCTATATTTCTAAAATTTTGAATTTCTAGAGAATTTACCTTCATCTACTTCTATCCTTTACAAATCTTGTATACGACACCATTTACTTCAAAAATGTCACCGTCATATAACTTTTTACGAATAACGTTTATTTTGCTGCCATTTACTTTTACTTCACCATCTAATATTAGTTCTTTGGCATGTCCTCCTGTCTCTGCTTCACCAGAAAACTTGAGTGCACTATCAAGAGTAATAAATGGTGTATCAATAGTAAGTGGAACTGCATCAGTTGCTTTATCTTTTGCAAGTTTTGCAGTAATTTTTATATCTTTTCTAAGCATGTCATTTACCAATTATTAGTTTTCGTTCTTGAGTCTAACTGGAAGAACAAGATACAAGAAATTGTCACCCTCTGGTGGAACAATTGTAATTGGTGATAATGGGCCATTAAGTGTAATTTTTACCTCATCAAGTGAACATGCCTTGAGCGCATCAAGAAGGAAAATATTATTAAAACCAATTTCAACTCTATTACCTTCTGTTTTGCAAGCAAGCTTGTCATTTGCTGTACCAAGACTTGTAACTGTTGAAATTTTAATCATATTTTCATCAAATACACAGCGAAGAGGACTCTTAAGTCTGTCTGTAATAAGAAGACTTGTTCTTTCAATACTATCTATAAATGTTTTTACATTAACATTTACTTCTGTTGTAAGGCTCTTTGGAACAGCTGCGTTATAATCCAAAAATTCACCATCAAGAAGTCTTGAAATAATGCTATAATTTCCAACTTCAAAAATAATGTGACGTTTTGCAATATTCATTGAAATAACTTCACAATTATCAATAAGCTTAATTACTTCACCAAGTGTCTTTGCTGGAACAATAAATGACATATCATCGCCAGTATATTTGATTTGCTCTGTACGAATTGCAAGACGGAAACCATCTACAGCAATAAGTCTGATTTGACCACGAGTAATTTCAAATTTGATACCTGTGTGAACAATTTTTGTGTCATTCTTTGATACAGCAAAAATTGTCTGACGAACCATATCAGATAATGTGCCACTTTCAACGATAATTGGATAACCACCAGATACTGTTGGAAGTTCAGGATATTCTTCAGCAGCTATACCAACAATCTTATATTCAACTTCACCACAACGAATTACGCAAAGTTGACGTTCATCTGCTTCTATTCTTACAACTTCTGCTGGAAGTTTGCGAAGAATATCACAAAGTATACGAGCATTAATAATTATGCTACCTGGTTCTTCTACTTTTGCTTCAATACTTGTGTTAATACCAACTTCAAGATCATATCCAGTTAAGATAAGTTCATTACCAATTGCTTTGAGATAAATACCTTCAATAGCAGGAATAGAAGTTTTTGTAGAAACAACTCTTGAAACATTTTGACAAGCTTCAGATAAAATTTCTGTATTGCAAACTATCTTCATATTGAATCCTCCTAATAGTTTTGTTTAATAACAATATACTTAATATTTTTAGTCATATTATTAGAGACGGTTTAAAATTCTTAAAAGTTTAAATTTTGGCTCTAATAAAGGAAAAATTATAAATTTTTATGTGAATTTAAAATTAGAAATAAATGTGAAAAAATATAAAAACTTTTTTGTCTGTGTCAATAATGTTTAAAACTCTATGTTAATTAACAAGGAAAGTGTTTAAAACTTAAATGGTTTCATTTATGTTATTAATTATTCCTTGAATTGTTGCCTTGACAGATGAATTACTTTCCATCTCTTTTTCACATTCTTTGATGTTATAAATAACAGTTGAATGATGTTTACCGCCAAACTCTTCTCCAATTTTTTCCATTGGAAGTGATGTTACTTCTCGAACTATATACATTGCTGCTTGGCGTGCTTTTGAAATATTTGCATTTCTCTTATCAGAGAGAATATTTTCAACTGATGTACCATATGTTCTTGCAACTTCATTCAGTATCTTGTCTATAGTTACAGGAAGAGGTTGATTATCAGATAAAATATCATTTATTGCTTTTTGAGCAGATACAATTGATGGTTGATGTCCGCTAATTATATAAAGGGCATTTATTTTTTTAACTGCTCCTTCAAGTTGTCTTACATTGTTTTTAATTTTATCTGCAATGTATTGAACTATTTCATCTGGTAACTTTAAACCTAAATTATCAGCTTTACTCTTGATAATAGCCATTCTTGTTTCAATATCAGGTGGCTGAATATCAGCAAGAAGTCCCCATTCAAATCTTGTTTTGATTCGATCCTCCAAACGAGCAATTTCTTTTGGTGGTCTATCAGATGTTAAGATAATTTGTTTATTATCTTGAGTAAGAGCATTAAATGTGTGGAAGAATTCCTCTTGAGTTTGTGTTTTACCAGCAATGAACTGAATATCATCTACAAGTAAAACATCTGCTGTTCTGTATTTATCATGAAAGGCAGGCATTGTCTTTCTTTCAATTGATTGAACAAGCTCATTTGTAAAATCTTCGCCACTTGTATAGATGATTTTACAATTAGGAATATTTTTCTTAATTTCAAGACAGATAGCATTCAAAAGGTGAGTTTTGCCAAGTCCTGAGTTTCCGTATATAAATAATGGGTTATATGCCTTACCAGGAGTTGCTGCAACTGCTTGTGCTGCTGCATGAGCAAATTTATTTGATGAACCTACGATAAAGTTTTCAAATGTTAAATCATCGTTATTTATGGTTTCCTTAACCTCTTGAGCTTTTTCCTCAATGTCATCCTGTTTTTTGATTGTTTCAGTTACAATCTCAATTTCTACTGGAAATCCCATTGTTGCTTCAAAAGCTTCATTAAGAAGGTCCATAAATTTTGATTTAACAATGTTGGCTTTAAATTCACTCGTTAGAAGAATTATTTTGTTGTCTTCAAAAGAAACCATTGTAAGAGGTTCAAGCCAGAGGGAATAAATTGTTTCCGTAACTTTGCCCTTACAGTAATCTTTTACAAGTTGCCAAACTTCAGAATAAGATTCCATAGACATATCTCCTTTTCGAGATTTTAGTATTTAATATAACTTAAATATAGATATATATTATATTTAATAATAAAATACATATAATAACTTATAAATTTTATCACAAAAGGCTAAAGTTTTCAACAATTAGAGACATAATTGTTGAAAAAACGAAGTATAAATTTTCTTGACATTATATGTATTAATAATATATAATAACTTCTCGCAAGTTGAATGAATGGAGGGAAGAATAATGAAAAGAACATTCCAGCCTAAAAAACGTCATAGAAGTAAGGTTCACGGCTTCAGAGCAAGAATGTCTGACCGTAACGGACGCAAGGTACTCGCAGCTCGTAGAGCTAAGGGTAGAAAGAACCTTACAGTTTAATTATTGAGGACAAAACGTTGTCTGAACTTGTTGTATTAAATCAGAATAGTGATTTTAAAAGACTCTATAACAGAGGAACCTCTTACACAAATCCTGCACTGGTTACTTATTTAATGAAAAACCGTGCGGGAATTTGTCGTATAGGAATCACTTCAAGTAAAAAGATTGGAAACGCAGTTCAGCGAAATACCTCTAGGCGTAAAGTCCGTGCAGCATTTGCTCCGATTTATAAGGAGTATGCAGATGACTTACAGGGATATGACATTATCTTTGTTTGTCGTGTAAAGACGCGTTTTAAAAAGAGTACGGATATTGAAATGGTAATGAGGTCTCAGTTTAAAGAGGCCGGCATTATAAAAGCATAATTTTATGAAAAACGTTCTTATTTCAATTATCAGATTCTATCAAAAGCACATTTCGCCAAAACTCCCACCTATGTGCAAGTATTATCCTACTTGCTCAGAATATGGCATTATTGCAATAGAAAGATTTGGAGTATTTAAAGGTTCACTTCTCACCCTATGGCGAATTATACGTTGCAGTCCATTGACTGCAGGCGGCTACGACCCAGTACCAGAAAAGAAGGTTAAGTAATGAATTTTATCTACGACATTTTTTCTTATCCATTTGGTTGGATACTCTGGTTCCTTTACAAGATTTGTGGCGGTAACTATGCTATTGCTCTTATAGCGTTTACTATTATCGCTAAGCTTATCTTGGTTCCAAGTACAATTAGTACACAAAAGAATCAGGCTAAAACTCTTAGAACTCGTGCTAAGATTGAAAAAATCAGACAAAAATATGCTGGCGATCAGGCAAAGATTAATGCTGAGATGCAAGCATTTTATGAAAAAGAAGGATATGGCTCAATGACTGCAGGTTGCGGTACCCTGCTTATTCAGTTCCCTATCATCATGGGTCTTTATGGAGCCATCTATAAACCACTTTCTTACATTATCAGACTCGATAAAGCAACAATTACATCTCTTACAGACGCAGTACAACCTTTAATTGCTAATAACAAGAACATAAGACTTAGCGAAATTTCTGTTCTTTCACATATAGACGAATTGAAGGAAGCACTTCCAAATCTTAAGGCAAGTGTATGGACAAGTCTTCAGGACTTCGAATTTACTGCTTTTGGTCTTAACCTTGGTGATACACCATCACAGCATGGTTGGGGCTCTGTATATGCGCTTGTTCCAATTGCAGCTTTCCTTGCTGCACTTGCAAGCTCAATTTATAGCTTTATTAGAACTAGACAGCAGACTCCAGATGCATCAAGTAATGCAACTATGGGTTGTATGCTTCTATTTATGCCATTCTGGTCACTTTGGCTTGCTTATGCATTCCCAATAGGTATTGGTGTGTATTGGGCACTTAACAGTTTATTGAGCCTTGTACAGATGGTTATCATTAATAAAATTTATGAACCAAAACGCGTTATCGCCAAGATGATGATTGACGAATCAATTGAAAGACGCGCAAAGGAAGCAAATGTTAAAGAGAACATTTCTCTCCTTTCAAAAGAAAACTAAATAAGTGAAACCTAAACCGCCACTTTAATGTCTACCAAAGTTGGCGGTTTTTATATTTGGAGGTAAATAATGATTAAAGAGGCAGTAGCTACCGGTGCAACAATCGAAGAAGCACAGCAGGCTGCAGTTCTCGCTTTAGATGCCCCAGTTAGTGCAGACGTTCAGTTTGAAGTACTTGTTATGCCTGAGAAAAAAGTATTAGGCATCTTCGGAGGCAAGCAAGCTGAAGTACGTGCTTTTTATGAGGCACCAGACGAGAAGCCAGCAAAGAAAGAGAAGCCGGTAAAGAAAAACGACAGTAAGAAAGCGCCTAAATCAGAAAAGCCAGCAGAGAAGGCTGAAAAAGTAGAAGAGCCAGTAGTAGAGGTTCCAGCAGAAGTTATTGAGTTATCTGCTTGCCCAGAGAACGTTAAGAAGGCATATGACTACTTACAGACAATTATCAGTGGAATAGGCGTAGAAGGCACAAGCGTAGAAATTTCTAGATGTGAAAAAGACTATTTCTTCAAGATTATGAGTGAAGAAGATTACAGTATCCTCATTGGTAGACGTGGAGAGACACTTGATTCTATTCAATACCTCGTTCGTCTTGTTGCAAACAAGTCAAAGAATGATAGCGAGTTTTCAAAGATTTCAATCAATATTGGAAACTACAGAGAAAAGAGAGAAGCAACACTTAAGGACATCGCTAGACGTACAGCTGGCAAGGTTAAGAAGTATGGAAGAAATATCGCTCTTGATCCAATGAATCCATTTGAGCGTAGAATCATTCATACAGAGGTTGCTAAAATCCAAGATGTAACATCTTACTCAGTTGGTTCAGATGCTGACCGTAAGGTTGTTATTGCGTTAGAGGAAGGCGCAAAGCCAACAAATCCTCGCAAGTCATACGGTAATAACCGTGGTGGCGGACGTGGCAATCGTGATTCACGTGAAAGCCAAAAGGTAGAGGCTCCACAGAGAGCACCTCGTTCTGATGCCGAAGGTATTCGTTATGGCAAGATAATGCCAAAGACAGAACAGGCAGAAGACGCAGAATAAAAAATAAACTCCCCAGTGATTTCACTGGGGAGTTTTTCTATCTATTTTTATTTCTTTGGAATAAGTTTTTCTTTGCCACCCATGTATGGACGAATTACTTCTGGAATGTTTACTGTTCCATCTGCCTGAAGGTTGTTCTCAAGGAATGCGATGAGCATACGTGGAGGAGCAACAACAGTGTTATTTAATGTGTGTGGAAGATATGTGTTACCATCTTCACCCTTTACACGCATCTTAAGTCTTCTTGCCTGTGCATCACCAAGGTTTGAACAAGAGCATACTTCAAAGTACTTCTTCTGTCTTGGAGACCAAGCCTCAATGTCACATGACTTAACTTTGAGGTCAGCGAGATCACCTGAGCAACATTCGAGCTGACGTACTGGAATATCCATACTTCTGAAGAGTTCAACAGAGTAGCGCCACATTTTTTCATACCACTCTTTTGATTCCTCTGGCTTACAGATAACAATCATTTCCTGTTTTTCAAACTGGTGAATTCTATAAACACCGCGCTCCTCTATTCCGTGAGCACCCTTTTCTTTTCTAAAGCAAGGAGAATAACTTGTAAGTGTCTGTGGAAGTTCATCTTCTGTGAAACGATAGTCAATAAAGCGACCAATCATAGAGTGCTCTGATGTACCGATGAGATAGAGGTCCTCACCTTCTATTTTGTACATCATACCATCCATGTCGCTCTGGCTCATAACACCTTCAACAACATTGCCGTGAATCATAAATGGTGGGATGCAGTATGTGAATCCCTTATCTATCATAAAGTCACGAGCATAGCTGAGTATTGCACTGTGAAGTCTTGCGATATCGCCAAGAAGATAATAGAAACCATTACCAGATGTTTTGCCTGCTGCATCTATATCGATGCCGCCAAAACTTTCCATAATATCAGTGTGATATGGCACTTCATAATCTGGTACTACTGCGTCTCCAAAGCGCTCAACTTCTACGTTGAATGAGTCATCCTTACCTATTGGAACTGATGGGTCGATGATATTTGGGATGAGCATCATGATTTTTGTAACTTTCTCAGTGAGTTCATCTTGGCGCTTTGAAAGTTCATCAAGCTCTGCTGCTTGAGAAGTAACCTTTTCTTTGAGTGCCATAGCCTCATCTTTTTTACCCTGAGCCATAAGGTTACCAATTTCCTTGGATACCTTATTTCTATTTTGACGAAGTTCGTCTGCCCTACCTTGAACCTGTCTCTTTTCTTCATCAAGAGCTATTACTTCATCAACAAGAGGAATTTTATCGTCCTGGAATTTTTTCTTTATGTTTTCTTTAACAACATCAGGATTCTCTCTTAAAAACTTAATGTCTAGCATTTCTTAAATTTTCTCCTTTTATTCTACGTCAAGCTGTTTTGCAAGCTTTGCGAGATCTTTCTTATCAAAGAATTCCATTTCTAGTATTCCGCCAGTTTTGGAAACTTTTACATTAACTTTTCTGCCAAGTGTTTTGGAAAGAGCAAGTTCTACTTCGTCATAGAAAGTATCACGATTTGTCTTTTTTCTTGGCTTTGGAGCGTCGCCTTTTGAGGACTCTTTTGCAAGGCGTTCAACATCACGAACAGATAAATCACGTGAAACAATATCCTTTGCAGCTTCACGCATTGCTTTCTCTGTATCAAAACCGAGCAATGCTCTTGCATGACCAGCTGATATTTTACCTTCCTTTGTCATATTGCGAACTTCCTCTGGAAGGTTCAAAAGACGAAGGGCGTTTGCTATTGCTGGACGAGAGCGGCCAACTCTTGCTGCTGCCTCTTCTTGAGTTAAATTATAACGCTCAATGAGAAGATAGAGGCCCTCTGCTTCTTCTATAGGATTTAAGTCTTCACGCTGTAAGTTTTCGATGAGGGCAATTTCCATTGCCTGCTCATCGGACATTTCTTTTATAACAACTGGAACTTCTGTAAGTCCAGCAAGGCGTGACGCACGCCATCTACGCTCACCGGCAACAAGCTGGTAAGAACCATCAGTCATTGGTCGAACGAGAAGTGGCTGCAATACGCCATTGCGCTCGATGCTATTAGCAAGTTCTTGAAGAGCCTTTTCATCAAAGGTTTTACGAGGCTGTTCTTTGTTAGGCTCAATTTCGTTAAGTTTCAGTGTAACTGTACTGTTAATGCCGATATCATCAACAGCATTATCAACGAGGAGTGCTTCGAGGCCTCTTCCAAGGCCACCCTTTTTACTATTTGCCATTCTCGTCACCTCTTCCTATTCTGCTTTAAGAATTCTACTGCAAGACTTTCATAAGCAAGGCTTCCCTTTGAGTTCTTGTCGTAGTACATAATTGGAAGGCCAAAGCTTGGCGCTTCTGCAAGTCGTACGTTACGAGGAATAACAGATGCATAAACCTTCTTTGGGAAGAATCTTTTTACTTCAGCTACTACTTGCTGAGTGATATTAAGTCTGCCATCGTACATTGTAAGTACAACACCTTCAAGATCCAAAAGTGGATTATAGAGACGCTTTACCTGACGTACTGTGGACATAAGTTGTGAAAGTCCCTCAAGAGCATAGTACTCAGCCTGGATTGGAACAAGAAGTGTATCGGCTGCAGTTAATGCATTGAGAGTAATAAGTCCAAGAGATGGTGGGCAATCAAGGAAAATGAAATCGTAGTCGTTATAAAGAGGAAGCAAAGCGTTCTTGAGCTTAGTTTCTCTTTTATCTGCGTCAACGAGTTCAAGCTCTGCGCCAGCAAGGTCGATGTTACTTGGGAGCACGTCGACACCCTTAAACTTTGTTGTGATTATTATGTCCTTTGCTGGGATTTTATTAATTATCATATCGTAGGACGAATACTTTAAAGAGCGCTTATCAATACCGAATCCAGAGGTTGAGTTACCCTGAGAATCTATATCGACAAGAAGCACTCTTTTACCATGTGCACCTATGGCAGCGATGAGGTTAACAGCTGTAGTTGTTTTACCTACACCACCCTTTTGGTTTAAGATTGCTACTGTTTTTGCCAAATGTGCCGCCTCCTTTATGTATAGTTCATTTAGTGAAAATATATTATCACAAATTGTTTAATAATAAAAGAGAAATAATTGAATAAAAAAGGGATCCATGTTTCACGTGAAACATGGATCTTTCTTTAAACACAACTTATAGTGGTTGTTTTTGCATTTTACCCTTAGGTCTTGGGTATTTATCAGGTGTATTTGAAACTTTAGAAATATTTATTATTGCGCGTTCTCCGCATCCATCGAGTTCATATTCATCAAATTTGATGACTTTTCCTCCTAAAATCTCGATTGCATGCTCGGCATCAGCCAGTTCTGCCTTGGCATCTGCACCTTTCATACTGATAAAACTTCCCCCTATTGTTACAAATGGAAGGCAATATTCAGTAAGGTCTCTAAGGTTTGAAACAGCTCTTGCTGTAGCAAAATCATATTGCTCACGAAGCGTATCATCATGCCCTGCTTCCTCTGCTCTTGAGTGAATTATATTTGCATCAAGGTCTATCTTTTTCATTATGTCTTCTATTACTGTGAGTTTCTTTTGTGTGCTATCCATCAATGTGATATCGATGTCGGGCCTTGCGATTTTGATTGCAAGGCCAGGAAATCCAGCTCCTGTTCCAACATCTATCATCTTTGCATCAGATTTGATGTCACAGTATTTAAGTAGTGCAAGGCTATCAAGAAAATGCTTTTTAACTATTCCTTCAGGATCAGTTATTGCAGTTAAGTTTATTCTTTCATTCCAAAAGACAAGAAGTTCTGCATAAGCATCGAATCTTTCGAGTGCTTTATCGTCAAGCACAACGCCAAGTGAATCGGCGCCAGTTTTAAGCAAATTTAAATCTATCATATTTTCTCCTTTTCCATATATATAAGGAGTACTGAAATATCGGCAGGACTCACGCCGTCGATTCGACTTGCCTGTCCTACGCTTGAAGGTTTAATCTTGCTAAGCTTTTCTCTTGCTTCTAAGCGAAGGTTTACGATTGACATGTAGTCAAGATCCTCTGGGAGCTTCTTGCTTTCAAGTCTGCGCATCTCATTTATCTGCGCCTGTTGGCGTTTTATGTAGCCTTCGTACTTTGCTTCGATTTCTACTTCTTCTTTTATTTCATCAGAAAGCTCTGGTCTTGTCTTGTCAAATGGAGCCAAGTCCTCGTAACCGAGTTCTGGTCTTCTTACAAGTTCAATGAGTTTTGTGCCAGTTTTCATTGGCGATGTTTCACGTGAAACAAGAAGGCTGTTTAACTCTTCTGATGGAGCAATTGTTGTGCTCTTGATTCGCTCAATTTCTTCGTCAATCAAGCGCTGCTTTTCACAGACTTCGTTATATCTTTCTTTGGATATGAGGCCGAGCTCGTATCCAAATTTTGTGAGACGAAGGTCAGCGTTGTCCTGGCGGAGAACCAATCTGTACTCTGAACGTGAAGTCATCATTCGGTATGGTTCGGTCAATGTCTTTGTGATAAGGTCATCAATCAATGTTCCGATATAACTTGAGGCACGATCCAGGATAAATGGAGGCTTGTTCTTTACGAGCAAAGCCGCATTGATTCCAGCAACGATTCCTTGAGCTGCAGCTTCTTCATAGCCAGACGAGGAGCAGAATGTACCGCATCCAAAGAGGCCAGGGAAGTCTAAAAATTCGAGTGTTGGTTTTAAATATCTTGGATCAACACAGTCATATTCAATTGCATAGGCTGTCCTTATTACTTCTATGTTTTCAAAGCCTGGGATAGTCCTAAGGAATTTAAGCTGAACATCCTCTGGTAAGGAGGATGAAAGTCCCTGTAAATACATTTCCTGGGTGTTAAGACCACAAGGTTCTATAAATATTTGATGACGCTCCTTATTTGGGAATGTCATTATTTTACTTTCAATGCTTGGGCAATAACGAGGACCAACGCCTTCTATGCTTCCGTTATAAAGAGGGGAGCGGTCAAGGTTATCAAGTATTACTCTCTTGGTCTCATCGTTTGTGTATGTTATATGGCATACTGCTTTGTTTTCAGGAGTGAAGCTTTTATCGTGCGAGAAGCGTACGAGCTTTTCATCTGCCTCCTGCACTTCAAGGTTCTCAAAATTAATTGACCTTTTGTTGGCTCTAGAAGGTGTGCCAGTTTTAAACCTTCTAGTTTTTACGCCTAGTTTATGTAGAGCATCTGACAGGTCATTTGATGGGAACATGCCATCAGGACCGGATGGATAATTAACTTCTCCTACGTATACACGGCCACGTAAAAATGTGCCTGTCGCAATAACTACGCACTTTGCGGTGTATAGTGCTTCGAGCTTGGTCTTGACTTGCCACTGGCCATCTGGCAACTGTTTAATGTCAACAATTTCGGCCTGTCTAAGGTCAAGGTTCTCGCATTTTTCCAATGTATTTTTCATGTAGGCGGAATAATCTCGTCTGTCAACTTGTGCGCGAGGGGAGTGGACAGCAGGACCTTTTCCAAGATTGAGCATTCGACTTTGAATCATGTTGTGGTCCGTTGCGAGTCCCATTTCGCCACCGAGCGCGTCTATCTCTTTTACAAGGGTGCCTTTTGAAGTGCCACCGATTGCGGTGTTGCAAGGGCAGTTGCCAACCCAGTCTGCACTGATAGTGAAGACTACGGTGCGAACGCCCATGCGCGCACTGGCAAGGCCGGCTTCAATGCCAGCATGTCCGGCGCCTATAATGGCTACATCATAATTGTCTGCAAAATATTCCATCTTATTTACCTACACAGAATTTACTAAATACTTCATTTACTACTGCATCCGATACCCGCTCACCTGTGAGCTCAAGAAGCGGTGCTATTGCTGCATCTACGCTTACATTTACAGCGTCCATCGTGAGTCCGCTGTCTATTGCTTCAATAGCTTCATCTATACAAACGAGGCTCTTTTGACAGCAACTGAGTTGGCGTTCATTAATGAGCATAGCCTCAGATGAGTCAAATTCAGCAGTGCCGAGCAATTCTTCAAGGGCTTCACGTAAAACATCGTACGACGCCTTGTCTTTGGCCGAAATAGTAACAGCTGTTGAAACAAAGTCGAGTACGTCACTCCTCTTTACTACATTGCCCAAATCTGACTTGTTGATGATGCAGATAGATGGCTTTCCTTTGCACTCTTTTAGGATTGCTAAATCCTCATCATCAAGGGATTTGCTACCATCGATAATGGCGAGAATCAAGGTGGAGTGGGAGAGCTTGGTTTTGGCATATTCTATGCCAATTGACTCGACCACGTCGCTTGATTCGCGGATGCCTGCTGTGTCGGAGAGTCGGAGTACGACATTACCAATTCTCGCTGTCTCCTCAACAACATCGCGAGTTGTGCCAGCAATTTCGGTAACAATCGACCTCTCGCGACCGAGCAGGAGGTTCATTAGGGTTGATTTGCCGACGTTAGGTTTACCAACGATTACGGTTTCAACACCTTCTGTTATTGCTTGACCCATATCGAATCTGTCGATAAGGGATGAAAGTTTATTCCTAGCATCTTGGAAGTCTGTTTTAAGTTTATCGAAATTGAGATCCTCAATTTCGTCATCAGGATAATCAACCCAAGCAGACATGTGAGCGGCAGCTGCGATGAATACGTTTGCAATGTCTTTGATTTCCTGGGACAGGGAACCTTGAAGGACATTGAATGCGGCATCAGCAGCCTGACGGCCATGGGCCGAAATTAGTGTCATAACAGATTCGGCTTCTGTTAAGTCCATCTTGCCATTTAGGAATGCACGTTTTGTGAATTCGCCTGGCTCTGCTGGTACTGCGCCATTTTTAAGGCAAAGGCGCAGAATCTGTTGCATAAGGAAAAGGCCACCGTGGCATTGGAGTTCTACAACATCCTCGCCCGTATAACTTTTTGGGGCGCGATATACTATCGCAACAGCCTGATCGAGTGTTTCCTCGCCATCGTGTACATGGCCAAATCTTACGCTATATCCTGGAAGCTCGGAGAGTTTTTTTGTGCCAACACACGCAAAAACACTGTCCGCAACAGCGATGGCGTCGGGACCAGATATTTTAACTATTCCAATGCCACCTGCGGCATTTGGTGTTGATATAGCAGCGATAGTCGACATAAGTTTTCTCCCTCTTAGTTTACATAAAACAATTTGCTGCAAGATTTTAGCACAAGTGAGCGCATAAATCAATTGACTTTTAATAGGTATTATATTAATATTTTCTACATCACTGTGATTTGGTGAAAATACTTTGCGCAAAAGCCATTTGCGCGGAAGGAGATTACAAAATTGAATAACCAAGAAAAAACAATGGAAAAAATCGTAGCGCTTTGTAAGAACCGTGGTTTCGTCTATGCCGGATCTGAAATCTATGGTGGCCTTGCAAACACATGGGATTACGGTCCACTCGGCGTTGAGATGAAGCAAAACATCAAGGACGCTTGGAGAAAGAAGTTCATTCAGGAAAACCAGTACAATGTTGGTCTTGATGCAGCTATCCTTATGAACCCACAGACATGGGTAGCATCTGGTCACCTTGCAGGATTTTCTGATCCTTTGATGGACTGTAAGCAGTGTCATACAAGACACAGAGCAGACAAGCTTATCGAGGAGTATGTAGCAGAGAATGGTCTTTCTGATAATCCAGCAGGATTTTCTGATGATGAACTCATGAGCTACATCAGAGAGCATAACATTGCCTGTCCAGACTGTGGCGCACATGATTTTACAGATATACGTAAGTTCAATTTGATGTTCAAGACTTTCCAGGGTGTAACAGAGGATTCTAAAAATGAAATCTATCTTCGTCCTGAGACAGCACAGGGTATCTTTGTAAACTTCGCAAATGTTCAGCGTACAACAAGACGTAAGGTACCATTTGGTATTGCCCAGATTGGTAAGTCATTCAGAAATGAGATTACACCAGGTAACTTCATCTTCCGTGTTAGGGAATTTGAGCAGATGGAACTTGAGTTCTTCTGCAAGCCAGGTACAGACCTTGAGTGGTTTGATTACTGGCGCTCATTCTGCCGCGATTGGCTCTATTCTCTCAATATTAAGCCAGAGAATCTTCGCCTTCGTGACCATGATCCAGAGGAGCTTTGTTTCTATTCTAAGGCTACTACTGACTTTGAGTATCTCTTCCCATTTGGTTGGGGCGAACTCTGGGGCGTAGCAGACAGAACTGATTATGACCTTACACAGCATATCAACACATCTGGTAAGGATCTTTCATACTTTGATTCTGAGACAAACGAGCATTATGTTCCATATGTAATCGAGCCTTCCCTCGGCGTTGAGCGTCTCTTCTTGTCACTTCTTGTTGAGGCATATGATGAGGAAGTAATTGACGCTGAAAAGAACGACACACGTGTAGTTATGCATTTCCATCCAACAATCGCTCCTTTCAAAGTAGCTGTATTGCCACTTTCAAAGAAGCTTTCTGACAAGGCTATGGAAATCTACAATGACCTTTCAAAGGACTTCGTAGTTGACTATGATGATGCTGGTTCAATTGGTAAGCGTTATCGCCGTGAGGACGAGATTGGTACACCATTCTGTGTAACAGTTGACTTCGAGACAGTAGGCGATGACAACACTCCAGCTGATAACGCTGTAACAGTACGTGACCGTGATACAATGGAGCAGGTTCGTATTCCTATTTCAGAACTTCACAATTATATTGCAGAGAAGGTTAAGTTTTAATGATTTATAACAACGTACTCGAAGCAATGGGTCAAACCCCAATGATTCGACTTTCAGAAAAAATGGTAGATCCAAAAACTAGCGCTCAGGTACTTGTAAAGTATGAGGGACTTAACGTTGGTGGTTCTATCAAGACTCGTACAGCACTTGAGATGATTGTTGCTGCCGAGAAAGAAGGAATTCTTGATAAGGATTCTATTATTGTTGAGCCTACAAGTGGTAACCAGGGAATAGGACTTTCACTTGTTGGTGCAGTAAGAGGATATAAAACAGTAATTATCATGCCAGATTCAGTATCTGAGGAACGTCGTAAGATTTGTCACCACTATGGTGCAGAGATTGAACTTGTTCACGATGATGGCGATATCGGCAAGTGCATTGATGACTGTATCAAACTTGCTTATAAGATGAAGGAAGAAGACCCACATGTCTTCATTCCTCAGCAGTTTGAGAATCCAAACAATGTAGGTGTTCACAAGCGTCATACTGCTCTCGAAATTCTCGAGCAAGTAGGAGATCAAATTGATGGTTTTTGCTCTGGTATCGGTACAGGTGGTACAATCACAGGCGTTGGTGAAATCCTCAAGGCAATGAACCCTAATGTAACAATTTGGGCAGTTGAGCCACAGAATGCTGCTATTCTTGCAGGTGGCACAGTATCAACTCATATTCAAATGGGTATCGGCGATGGCCTTATTCCAAAAATCCTTAATCAGGATATCTATAGCGACATCTACATCGTAACAGATGATGAAGCTCTTAATACAGCTCGTGACCTTGCAAGAAAAGAAGGTCTTTTCTGTGGCGTTACATCTGGTACAAACGTTGCAGCAGCAATTGCAATGGCTAAAAAGCTTGGCCCTGGCAAGACTGTTGTAACAGTTCTTCCAGATACAGCTGAGAGATACTTCTCAACTCCACTTTTTCACGATGAATGATTAAAAATAAGAAAAACGCACTTTGAAAAAAGTGCGTTTTTCTTATGCCTATTTTAAGTTTTAAGATTAATAATATCTCATAAGGCCAACTACTTTGCCCAAGATGATAAGCTCATCACAGATGATTGGATCCATGTAGTCGTTTTCTGGCTGGAGTCTGAAATGGTCAGCCTCTTTATAGAATGTTTTAACTGTTGCCTCGTCATCGATAAGGGCAACTACCATTTCACCGTTCTTAGCTACGTTAGTTTGCTCTACTATTATAACGTCGCCTTCTAAGATGCCGGCGTTAATCATGCTCTCGCCCTTAACACGGAGGGCAAAGAGAGTTTTGTCAGATGAGAGTGGGCCACCGAATGGGATGTAACTCTCGATTTGCTCAGCAGCGAGGATAGGAGCACCAGCTGCTACAGTTCCAACAAGTGGAACCTCTAAGAAATGCTTGGCCTCGTCCTGAACGTTAAGGCGAATAGAACGCTTGAGAAGAGGGTCGCGAGTGATGTAGCCAGCATCCTCAAGTGCGTTTAAATTGGCCTGAACAGATGATGTTGACTTGAGGCCAACGGCTGCGCCGATTTCACGAACAGATGCTGGAACAGCGGTCTTGCGTGAGCGATCAAGCAAATATTCATAAATCTTTTTCTGAGTGCCATTAAGGTTTTCAAGTTCCATAAATAAACCCCTTTCATAACCAAAATGTACAAATGTTCAATCCGAGTATAGCACATCTGTTCGCATAATGCAAACTTTTGTTTGAAAAATTTTGATTTTTCTTGATATTATGGTAAAATAGAGGCAATTAGGATACTCTTTTAGGAGGTGTTCCTGTAATGAAAAATAAAACACTTAAAGTAATATTAATCGTTCTTTTGGCACTTGTTTTGTGTGTTGGAATTTTTTATCTTGCTGCGCCAAGAACAGCGATGCAGCTTGTAATGTCAGACACAAATTATGCAAAATATGTGGTTTCAAAAAACGCTCTTAAGGCCTATAACAACACGGATGCATTGAAATTTGATGGTAGGCTCTCTGGAGAACTTGGCGAGATTGAATTTTTGGATGATGAGGAATCAAAGCTTGCTGCGAACAAGTATTTAAAAACAATTCTTGTAAGTGGAAATCTTCACAAGGGCAAAGAGGCTGCGAAGCTTAATTTGGCATTGTCAGATAGGGACGGAGCTCTTTTGACAAGTGAAGCCATTATTTCAGAAGATTTAAATTGTTTCAAAATAAATGAGCTAAACACAGGTTGGCTTAAATTAGAAAAAGAAAAAGCGAAGCCTTCAACTGCTGCAAAGGCAGCAACAAACAAGGCTCCGGGCGTTGAACTTGAAAAGCTTATCAAAGTTTCAAAGGATAAAATTGAAATTAAGGCTACAACAACTCAACTTAAAAATGGAATTATAAGTGATTTTTTGCCAGATGAGTACAAAGCACTTTTTGATAATGCAATCAAAACAATGGCTGCCAAACTTGCATCAAATGGCATAGAAAATGTAGCTATTGAGTTTATTGTCGATAATAGGAACAGAATCACTGACATGGACATGTCACTTGAAGGTGCGGATAATAATATTGAATTTGTGATTGCATTTGGTGATGAAAGTGAAGGTAAGCTCACTTATAATGATTTGACCTTTGATTTTGTAGTTAAAGAAACTGATGTTCAGAGTTTTGATATACCTTCAAAAATGGAGGTTTCAACCTTTGACGAGGAAACACTTAAGTCAGATTTAATTAAGTATTTGTTTAGCGGCGAACTTTCAAACCACTCTGATTTATCAGAATTATATTCAGCTATTTTTGGTTCCAAGATTAAGTCTGGAATTGGAGCTCTTTTGGAGGGATTCATAGATACGGATGATCTCTCAGAGGGTATTATGGGAATTATAGACGGCGCTATGAATAAGGATTCTTCTGGCGTTGGTGATATAGTATCAAACTTTTTTGAAGCATTTGGACTTGTTGGTGATTAAGAGAAGGGGAATTATATGAAGATTATTGATATATCAAGAGACCTTTTAAATTCACCGGTTTATCCTGGTGATCCAGAGACCAAAGTACAAAATATCAGAAGCATAGAAATGGGCGATTTATATAATTTAAATGCCCTTTATACAAGTCTTCATACTGGCACACATGTAGATGCCCCGCTCCATTTTTTGGAGGATGCAGAATCAATAGATGCTTTTCCACTTGAAAAGTTTATGGGCAGTGTAACGGTAGTGACACTGCCACACGGCCCAATAACAGGAGAGGTCGTAGAGCAATATTTTCCAAAGCACCCAACAAAATTAATACTGAGGACGAAGTCCGATAATGTATTTTTTGGTGGCGCTGCGGAGGATATCGCATCGCTTGGTTACGACCTGCTCGGTTATGATAGGCCGTCACTTGGTGGCGACAATGAGGCTTTCTGCCATCGTGCGCTTTTGTCAGGTGGCACAATTCTTTTGGAAAATCTCGATTTGTCCGATGTGGAGCACGATGGCGAGTATTACCTTGTCGCATTACCGCTCAAGGCAGATGGGCTCGAGGCTTCGCCAGTTCGAGCAGTACTACTTGAGCAGGACAAAGGATTTTAAAGAGTTATAGTATTAATAATACTATAAAGAATGGGGGTGCATTTGCACCCCCATTTGTTTTGCTATATTTTATCTATTCTAAGGTTGTCGCCAATCTTGGCTTTTAGCTGTTCAAGCAAATCGTCTACATCTTCTATATCATAGAAAGCAAAGATTTTTTCATCGGTTCGTCCTATTCCAGAATGAGCAAAGATAAGTTTTAGTATATCTTTGTAATCATTTGGGAAGTTAAAGTAAACAGTACCTGATTTGTTTTTGCGCATCGTATATGCGATGTAGTTTACATTTTCAATTGGGATCTGGCGTACTTTTACATCTTTCTTAGTTGAATAGATGACTGTAAGATCCGTTTCTGTGATTTCATAAGAATACTTTCTGCGTTTCTTTCTCTTGTGATGTGTCCTAAAGAGGAGGCAATAGAGGCCGAAAAGCATAAGTATGCTTGCAAAAATCCAAAGCACTGGTTCTTGATTAAGAGCACGCATCCAAAATCCTGCGATTATTACAATGAACCAAGAGAGAGGAATAAAGAGCCAGTCGTATTTTGAATGTTTGTATTTATAGTTTGGCTCTCCTGACCAGACGAGTTCGGTATTGAGGGATGGTCCCTTATCCTCAACCATTTCGCCTGTCTCTGGGTTATAAATATTTTTAGTCTGCTGCTCAATTATAGCAGTTGCGAGTTTAGCTTTTGTATTAGCCTTCAATAATTTCATCTCCTGTGGTTATTGTTCCGCCACATATAATCTTGGCAAATGCACAATTGTGTTTGATTTCACAGTGTGAACCATTTTGGACAAACTTGCACTCTTCAAAGCACTTTTTATTTGTGCTACTAATTTCTATTACTACATCACCGATAGTGAATCTGTCGCCGACCTTTAAGGCACTATAATCGATACCACTCGTCGCAACGTTTGGCATGAAACGGTGAACGCAAAGGCCATTACCGTCAGCACGATAGGCAACAAGGCTTGATTCATCGGCAAGTGTCAGCTGACGATCGCCACCTTTGGCTTTCTTGTCACCTTCCACTCCGAGGCCAGCTATGAGGTTTAAAGATGTTACTGTTTCTTCGCCAGAATCGGTTTTAGTACGTAACATTTCAATTTTCATAAAATCACCATGACAATTATACATAAAAAAAGAACTTACAGCAACCTGCAAGTTCTTAAAAGTGGAGCGGATTACGGGGCTCGAACCCGCTACCTCCACCTTGGCAAGGTGGCGCTCTACCAGATGAGCTAAATCCGCATATGTGATGCTCGTATATAATAACCTATGAACTCACCACTGTCAAGGATGTTTTGATTTATATATAAATAATAGTTGACAATTTATTTTTCAGGGTGTAATATCTTCCTACAACAAAGAAGGACCAATCCGTTCTCACCTATGTCTTATGGTTCATAGGTCAATAGTATCTCATTGGATAGTATTGCGTGGACGGAGTATCTGTGTCCACGCTTTTATTATTTTTATGGAGGTGCATGAACATAGGCACAAAGAACCAGGAAGTTCTTATTAACGAAGAAATCAAAGCAAAAGAACTCCGAGTTGTAACAGATGATGGTGAGCAACTTGGTATTATGTCTTCAAAGGATGCTTTACAAACAGCAGCACAGAAGGATTTAGACCTTGTACTTATTGCTCCACAAGCACAGCCACCTGTTGCAAAAATAATGGATTATGGTAAGTATCGTTTCGAACAGCAGAAGCGTGAAAAGGAAGCCAAGAAGAATCAAAAGGTTATCGAGGTTAAGGAGACAAGACTTTCTCTTAAAATCGATACACATGACTTTGAGACAAAGGTAAATCAGACAGTTAAGTTCTTAAAGGCCGGTCACAAAGTTAAGGTTTCTATCCGTTTCAGAGGTCGTGAGATGGCTCACCCAGAAAACGGTCTCGTTACTATGGAGAAATTTGCAGAAGCATGTGCCGAATACTGTACTGTTGAAAAGGCTGCAAAGCTTGAGGGCAGACAGATGCTAATGTTCCTTGCACCACTCAAAACTAAGTAATTAATTTCAAGGAGGACATATATTATGCCAAAGATTAAGTCACATTCTGGCGCTAAGAAGCGTATCAAAGTATCAAAGAACGGTAAAGCTAAGCTTAACCACGCTTACAAATCACATATCCTTACAAAGAAGAGCACAAAGCGTAAGAGAAACCTTCGTAAGTCTTTCGTAGCAGATTCAACAAATGCTAAGAAGATCAAGAAGATGGTACCTTACAAGTATTAATTTGAGGAGGATATAAACAATGGCTAGAATTAAGGGCGCTATGATGACAAGAAAGCGCAGAAATAAAACACTCAAGATGGCTAAGGGCTACTATGGCTCAAAGCACGCTTTATTTAAGACAGCTAAGCAGGCTGTAATGAAGAGCGGTAATTACGCTTACATCGGCAGAAAGCAGAAGAAGAGAGATTTCCGTCGTCTTTGGATTACAAGAATCTCAGCTGCTTGCAAGATGAATGGTATGAACTACTCAACATT
>JAGHVH010000021.1 GCA_018064455.1 Candidatus Limimonas egerieequi
GCCATGAACGACTTTGGGAGTCTGTTCCATCCGAATCCGTTATTCATATCATCGAATATACGCTCCTTGCCGCCACGCAGGTTGTAGAATTCAACAATATCGCCATCCTCTTCAAGCAAATAGCTCAATAGGCGACTTTGCAACGTACTATCTGAACTGAATGAAGAATCTGAAGAGTTGATATTATATGTTATCAGAGATTTTCCTTTTCTTTCATTCTTCGAAAACAGATTTATCAGAATAACCTCATAATATACATTTATCAGACATAATACCACCAAAGAGGCTAATGCCATCTTCCATTTCTTAAACGCAATCAAAGCGAAAGCGAGTATAAAAAGTAGATGCAAAAATAGGGACAACAGCAATACGATAAAACTCAAAACGATACCAAATTAATTGTTATAAATCAAGTTTCGCAAGCTCAACTTTAAGTAGAAAAGTAGTCAGTAGTTTAGTAGGATAGATGTAGCTGAATCTGCAATCAGCAAATAAGGGAAGGCTGTCGTGCAGTCAAATTTCTACTTAACTCCCTTAACTCCAAAGCTACTTAACTCCTAAAACTGAGCAAGTTGGAAACTTGCGAAAGTTGAATTATAATGCTTTTACCTTCATTTCAAAATGTCTTCCGTCTTAGCCGGTTCAAACTGGCCAGCCTTGAATTCAAGAATAACAGCCTTCTCACTCCATTCTGCAGGTACTTCCAACGAGTGAAATTGACCAGCCGGAATCTGAAGACCAATTAAGTCTGATCCGGCAGACAAAGTAAATGTACTAGTCTCTCTACCCTCATTATCATAGTATCGCTCTATACAAGTACCTTCCAAACACACTACTGTCTCACTTGTTTCTGTATGTTTATGGATGGGCGACATAGTGCCAGGGAGCAGCACATTCAGCATTCGCTGACTCTGCTCGTTCTCATCATTACGTAGGTCATAGTTCATGCGTAATCTAGGTGACTTTGCAGCAAGGTTTGCCACTTCATCAAAAAGTTTCTTATCTATTTTCATAATCGATTGTTGTCATTATGTTGTTATACAGCACAGCCCTATGGTTCATCACCATAAGGCCAAGCAGATAATTAGTAAAGCTTGTCCTGAGCCTTGTCGAAGGATGTTCAAATTTAAATCCCGTAGTAAATGTCAGAAATTTGTGGCACTGAACAATCGCCACCTGATTTACAGGCAGTTTACTTGGTGTCTTTAATTCGAAAAAAAGTTGTTTTTAATGATTTTTAATGTGCCTTTTGCCAGAGATGGGGCATGAAGCTGTCAGTTGTACGGTTTGGATTGTATGCATTTGTTAAAAGATCTTCCCAGTAGTCGTATGGGTTGATGCCGCATAGTTTACAGCTCTGCGTGAGCGATTAGGCAAAGGCGAGGTTCTTTGCGGACTCATCACTTCCTGAAAAAAGGAAGTTCTTGCATCCTATGATAGGGATTATGTATTGGATCTCTTGTGCGCTCTTGTACTGCCTTTACGACCGTTATTGTCACCCTTGCCGTTCTTCTTCTCAAGGGCGGCTATCTTGGCCTCATATGCGGTTGCCATGGCTTTCATCTTTTCCTCATAGAAAGCCACCATGCGGTCATGCTCCTCTGATACGGCATTCTTCACGATCTCGTCTACATCCGAGCGCTTGACCATATCAGATGCTATCCGGTTAAGCAGGC
>JAGHVH010000035.1 GCA_018064455.1 Candidatus Limimonas egerieequi
CAGGAATATTCTCTGCTGCAATCTTAGTAATATCACCAGCAGGTCTAATACCATAGTTTGCTTCATAAGTTTTACGACAATCTTCATCTATATCGCTAGCACGATGTGAAAAGACATAAAAAATCCCAACACCTGCTCGATGTTGGGAAAAAGCACTTAGTCATGTATAAGGCTTTCAAGCAAATAAATTTGATCTTCCAATACTAAATCATCCTAATCAAATGATTCATCTTGTGCGTTCAACGTAATAATACCTTCAATTGGATCTTGCCATATTTTGCAAAAACTTATGCAAACTTTCTCTTTACACAATGACTCTGAAGGAAAGATTTTAATGTTACATTCCAAAGGAGTATCTATGTCTGTTTTGTATAATATTCTTGACAAATATGAACGAATACTTTGCCTAAGCAAGTCGTGTAAATCCTGTATTTCCTCAAGAGACCTATTGCATGCCAACTCTGCGATAGTTAATTCGCTAAGCCTTATGTTTCGATTGTTGAATATCATATCTTTTTTTGTAGTTGTTTTTGTCAGTATTGTTGGTGGGATTTTCTTCGTCAATAAACGACCAATAATCAGGTTCAAAGTGATCAATTATTTCCCTTTCAAATCTATTATATATGCAGATCCATGCAGACGCAACAACCTGCCCAATCGTTCTCCAATCATTCCAATCATCCTTTAATACAATGTTCACTAGCATATGCTTTCCTTTGTGACGGATTCGCTTTTCCCATGTTACCTCTAAATTATTCTTATCGTACAGCATTTGAACACCATGACAATCTTCTTCTAACTTAATCTTAGCACGATGTCTGATTCCTTCATAAAGAAAATCATAAAATAAAAATTGAGATTTAATTTCGTCTGCCATTTTTTGCTGCAAAGGTAATATATAATTAATGACAGAAAAAGTAATTAGCTTTGTTTAGCTACACATTTAGCTTTGTTTAGCTTATACTTCGCATTTGTCCCAAAAACGCTAATACACTCAATTACTTTTGGCAAGTTCTAACAGGAAACCACAATACTATTAATCTTTGTTTTTTGTTTAAACTAGGGCTAATCAAAGACTTAACTTATGACACAGATGAGGCTTAACTTAAGACAGCAATCGGTCATAAGTTAAGCCTCACCAAGCATTTATTAGATGAAGTGTATTGGATAGTTTATAAGAATCAGGAAATAATAGTATTTAAGTTTCTATAAATTAATCAATATCCAATCAGAAGAATACCTTTCAATGGGAGTTGAAGGCGATTACTAACATATAGGGTTTCTAGAAATGTTTTCACTGACTGATAATCGTGCGCTGTTTGTTGTTTTCCGCCAGCATTGAATGTGTATTCATTAAGTACGGCAATGACAAGGTATTCCACTTCGTACATCATACAAGCCTGAAAGATATCTTTCAAGAACTGATTATTTCTTACCGCACGTCCAGCTTCTACCTCTATGACAATTCTATGATCTTCGCTTAGCGCATCTGCGGCAAAATACTTATCAACTTGATCATTCTCACTAAACAATACTGGCACATAAATCTGCTCATCAGCGGCCTTTCCTGTTTCCACAGTAAAACGAAGAGCTTCTAAATGAGGACGCACAAGTGCAAGCATCTCGTTTGATTTAAGATGAACGTTCTCGTCTCTTGCCTCATCCACTTGTTTGAAACAGTTTATAATGTCACGTATTTGTGGAGTAACTCCGTGTGAACGTGGAAAGAATTGGTAATTAATCATATCTTTGAATTATTATTTGTTTGTGACTATTTATTTGTTTGTGACTATGCAATTAGCCGCTCATTACCCAAACGAGGAGGAACGGCATTCCCTATCATCTTGTATGCTTCCTTTATGTCATCGTACTCGAAGATGAAGTTATCGGGGAAAGTTTGTATTCTTGCACATTCGCGCACACTCAATCTCCTATACTCGCTCAATTTGTCTTTCTGGAAGTTCCAATTCTCATAAACGAAGTACATCATTTTTGGAGAAGAAGGATGCAATGGAGCAAAGTCGGCTGTTGCATTAATAGTGAAGGATGGTTGTTGCCAACCTCTTCGTCTGTTGCCT
>JAGHVH010000030.1 GCA_018064455.1 Candidatus Limimonas egerieequi
CAACTCCACTTGCTGAGAAGTCTAAGAAAGTTCACGTTATTGGTGATGCCAATAAGGTTGGTAACCTCCGTACAGTAATCTGGGGTGCTTGGGACGTTGCAATGGCTATCTAATCCTATTTAAGGAGATAGTTTAATGGAACACGATACAAAAATTATTGCTGTATCCGGTAAGGGAGGGGTCGGCAAGACCTCTCTCTCAGCAGCGATTGTTAGGTTGCTCGTAGAGCAGTATCCTGACAAGCGCATCTTGGCTATCGACGCCGACCCTGCTATCGGTCTTGCAACAGCGCTTGGTGTCGAGGTCGACGAGACTCTCGACGACATTAGAAAGCGCGTTGCAAATGACGTTACGGAAAAACTTCGTGACACACAGGATATTTTGGCGGAGGCTAAATTTAGACTTATTGATGCCATGAAGGAAAAGAATGGTTTCGGCTTTGTAGCTATTGGCCGTCCGGAGGCAGCTGGATGTTATTGCGCAGTAAATACTTATTTGCGTGAAGTTATATCAATGCTCGCTGGCGACTTCGACTTTGTTGTAATAGACGGTGAAGCTGGTATTGAGCAGATAAATCGCCGCGTTATGGAGAAGGTTACACACCTTCTTCTCATAAGCGACCAAAGTAAAAAGGGAATAGGCGTGCTCGAGGTTATTAGGGAAGTTGCAGATGAACTCGTAATGTACGACGAAATCGGCGCTATCATTAATCGTGCACCAAAGCCTGAACTCGCTCCTACAGAAGTTGCTGGGGCTCCAGTACTTGCTGTTATCGAGCCAGACGATTCCCAAACACAAAATGACATTATTGGAGAGAGTGTTTTTGAGCTTCCAGAAGATTCTGCATTGCTTCAAGGCGCAAGAATTGCTCTGACAAAAATGCATATATTTTAAAGAGGTGGATAAAAATTGAAAGATTTAAAACATTTAATCTACTTCGAGAACTTGCTTGAGGAGTCTTCAAACGAACTCATTAAACAGGCACAGGAAGAGGGCGGCCTTGCTATAGGTTATACTTGCTACTCAATTCCTGAGGTTCTTCTCAATGTAGACAAGTGCTTCTCAGTTCGTATGCGTGCACCTAGAACTGGTTCCATTGATATTGCTACATATTACATGTCAAACTACACTTGTGAGTTTGCACGTTCTCTTCTTGAACGTAGTATCGAGGGTGGTTTCAATTATCTTGACGGCGTTGCAGGTGTTGACGCTTGTTCAATGATGAACCGTTTCTATGAGCACTATGAACTTTTGAAGCTCAATGAAAAGCCAAATCTCTTTGTTACTCACTGTGATATTCCTTTTAAGACAGAGGAGTGGTCACTCAATGCTTATGTTAAGCAGATGAGAATCCGTCTTCTTGACGTAATGGAAGCAAGTTACGGGGTAGACACATCTGATAAGGCTATCCGTAAAGCAGTTGAAGAGCACAACGAAGTTTGCAAGATTATTACAGAGATCGGAAATATGAGAGCTCTTGATAACCCACCAATCACAGGTTATGAGTTCCATATCTTGAACCTTGTAAGCTATTGCTGCCCTAAGAAACTTATTCTTCCTTATCTCAAGGAAACACTTAAAGAAATCAAGGCACGTAAGCCAGATCCAGAGCCATGGTACAGAGCAAGAGTTGCTGTTGTAGGTTCTGAGATCGACGACCCTTCACTCACAAAGATGATTGAAGAGTGTGGTGCTTTTGTAGTTTCTGACCGTTTCTGCTTCGGTTCAACACCGGGCCGTGAGGTTATTGAACTTAATGATGAAGAGGACGCACTTACACAGATCTGCCGTCATTACATGATGAAGTCAGAATGTGCAAGATGGATGGCTGACAGCAAAGTTATGCAGCGTCGTGAGACATCAGATATGCTCGCTAAGAAATTCAATGCAGATGGTATTATCTACGAGCAGATGAAGTTCTGCGATTACTGGGGCTTCGAGCGTGCACTTGTTAGCCATATTATGGCCGATGAGTATGGATGGCCTGTTCTTTCTATCGACCGTCCTTACAATGCTCGTTCATCAGGACAGCTCCGTACTCGTTTCCAGGCATTCGTAGAATCACTGGAAATCAAAAATATTCAGGGAGGTAAAAAATAATGGCTAAGAAAAAGAAAATCACTTACTTAAACCCTGAAATCTTTAAGGCAAAAGACAACATCGACTGGAAAGCACAGGGTAAAAACTTGAAAGAGTTCGGTGCTTGCTGCGTTGATATTGCTAAGACAACAAACTGGAAGGGTTATAAAGACCACATGGTCTTCCTTGTTCAGAATGATATTGAACGTATTACTGGCGAAGCAAAAGATATTGCTAACATGACTTGGGCAGAGCGTAAAGACCTTCTTATCGACGGTGAGAAGAAGCTCGGTAAGCTCTACAGAAAAGACGCAATGGCTACTGCTCGTCGTGAGTGGCGTGGCGTTGAGTCAACACTTATCGACTTTAAGTATTGGCTTAGAATGTGGGGCATGCTCCTTACAACATTTGGTAAGGATCTCGTTCCTGCACTTAACACAACACTCCATTACCGTTGGATGATCTCGTACATGTGCTGCGTAGGTTTCCTCGACAAGAACGTTATGGGTCAGCGCGGTAAGGCTCTTAAGATGAGCCACCTTATGACATATGACATTTTCCGTTATGTTGCTGAGAACCTTGTAATTATGGCAAAGTGCGATGCTAAAAACGGTAACAGTGAAGAGCTCAACAAGAAGATTGTTCTTATTGATGAGATGACAATGGGCCAGATTATTGCTGGTTTCCCAGATCTTATTGGTGTACCTTATCAGCTCTTCCCAGTATTCCTCGTATCTGAAATCGACCAGCTCACTTGCGTACCTTACATTGATGCAGTTGAGTCTTTCGGTCTTCCTGCAGATACATGCCCAGTACCATCATCAGAGTGTGGTTCTATAGTAATCGATGCACTTCCTCATATGGGTAATGCATTCATCTCTAGTTCAATGCCTTGCGATGGTTCTACAATGGCATC
>JAGHVH010000016.1 GCA_018064455.1 Candidatus Limimonas egerieequi
AAAGGAGGATACTTATGGATCAGAAAAAAGTTGGTAGATTTATTGCTGAATGCAGAAAAGAAAAAGGACTAACTCAAGCTCAATTGGCAGAACAATTTGGAATTTCAAATCGAGCAGTTTCAAATTGGGAAACAGGAAAAAGTCTGCCAGATGCATCCATAATGATTGACCTTAGTAACTATCTTGGTATTACAGTAAATGAATTGTTGTCAGGAGGAAGAATAGATATGGAGGATTATAAAGATATAGCAGAACAAACTATTGTTGATGTTCAAAAAGGGAAGGAAAAGCTTAAAAAGAAATATAGCGTGATAATAATTGCAATTGTATTAGCTATTTTAATTTTATGTTATTTTGCTCTCAAGTTTCTTTTGGTTGATAAGGTAATAAGCAATTTGGGAAATTTGAATAACGGTTTTATTGATGCCGAAGAAATAGATTTTGTTATTAAAGATCAAGAAAATCCAATAGAAGATAATGGAATTGTATTTGACGATAAATATTCTTTTAAAAAAGAATCAGATGACAGTATTAAATCATATGTAAGCGAAGACAAGAAAATCAAATTATATGTTTATAAGCCAATCAATTATGTAACTCTTGAAAATGAGCAATGGCAAGATATTATATATAGCAATGGTTTTGTTTCGAAGTTCTTGCTTGGAAATAATGCTTTTGTAAAGTATACAACAAAAAATAGAATTACATCCTATCCAGAACTTTTACTTGATACATACATACACAGTGGACCTATTTCACATGGCTTGATTTTTTCTCTATTGCCAAATTATAGGCAGGAAATAGTGAGAGGGACATTAAAATATTCGTTGGTAGATGATAGAGCAGATCGGTTTTATTATGCAGAGTTGGAAGATTATATTGTCACTATCGAAACTTATGATAATGAGCGAGTTTATTCGTTTACAGCATATGATAGAAATAGCCAGCAAGAGTTTTTTGTAACTTTAGAAAACGATACATATAGTCTTTCAAAAGAAGAAATATTTGAGGTCTTTGAATCGGTTTCTCTTGCCAAAAAGAAATAAAAAGAAAGAATGGCTTCGCCTTAATCGGTGGAGCCTTTTTGATTGAGATAAGTTTAGATGCACTTGATTTCTTGGACATTATAGGTGCCTGTGATATAATCTTTTTATAATAATAAACAGTAGTAAAATTTTGGTTTAATCATTTTGAGGTGTGTTTTGTTGAAGGATAAGAAAGTAGAAGAAACATCTATAGAAACCTTAGTTGACTTTTGGTCTACATTTCATGCTGGTTCTCTTTGGAACCCAAAAGCAAAGATTGAAGAAGGCAATTTATATGGATATGTTTTTACTAATGATAAGTTAGTCTATGTTAGATACGAATATGTCCTTAGAGGCATGCAATGGGATTCAACACCTTCTTTAGAACGTATTTGGTATGCTAATAGAGATGGAATAACTGAATATAATTGCATTAATGAAAAGATTAGTACATACGAAGAAAATATAGCTGAACTAATTGAAAAAAGAAGCAAATCAAAATACACAACGAAATTAACTAAAGAAATAATAAGCTTTGAAACAAAATTAGACCTTTACAAAAAATTACTAAGTCTATTGCCAGAATATAAAAAGAAAAAATTAGATGAAATATCATTTGAAGATTTAATAAAAAAGGTTGAATATACTCCTGTAAACGAACAAATAGCAAAAGAATATGTTGTTCTCGATGTGGAGACCAATGGGTTGCGAACGGCAAGTGATGATTTGTTATCTATTTCAATTTATGATCCTTACAAAAAAGTTTGTTATAACCGATTTTTACCAACTGATTTACAGCCATTAGTTTTAACAACGTCAATTAATGGTATTTCTGATGAGGGGTTACATTATTCCCATTTAACACAAAAAGAATTTAATGACATTGTTGATTATTTTGATTTAAGCAATAGAAAAATACTTGTGTATTATGGTGGCAAAAGGAATTTTGATTTATCTTTTTTAACAAATTATTGTAAGCGCCATAAAATAAAAGGTGTTGATTCTTTGGAATCAGTTAACATCAAAGAATTATTGCCAACACCAGTTTTTAACAAATATAAAAAAGGCTTGTTATCAAAAGACAATTTATGTAAAGCTATGGGTATAGAAGGTGTGTCTAGTATACATAGCGGGCAGAACGATTGTATCTTAGAGTGGCAATTATTTGAAAAAGTATATGATAAAAAATTATTCTTTATAAACTGGGATATTTATGAATACAGCGAAGAATATATTGTCCCTATTACATATTTGATTAAAAGTAAAGAGCTTCGTGATTATGTTGAATTTGCTTTACCTGAATTAAAAATTGATTTTGATGAAGTGTTTAGCTATGAAATGCCTTTAGAAATTGTTTCAAAAATAAAGAAATTCCCAACAAATATTACAGGTATAGCATTGGAAAATGTTATGAAATTTTTATTAGATGCTAAAGAAGAATCCACTATTGATTTTTTGGCTGACAATAAGAAAAAAATAGTAAAAATTTGTAGCCTTGATAGCCAAGAAAATGAAATTCCAATTGTTTCATTAGATAACGGTGAATTATTATCATTAGATGAGATGTATGACGATTACATTGATTCAGTTAATGAAGTATCAAAGGTTATTAGTGATCAATTAAATGATGTGATTGAGTTTATTAGAAAAGAGATATTTGTTGACGAAACAATTAATAGCCAAGAGTTGGTGCTCTCTGAAGAAAACAGAGTATTATCTCTTTGTGATTTTTCCTCTAAAAGCTCAATTCTTGAGATGAAAACATATTTCCCAATGTTTAATATTGATAATGTTGCATTACAATTATTTTTTCAAAGTAAGGGAAGAGATATCTATTTAATTGCCTTTGAATTTAATGAGAATTTCTTAACTAACGAGGTTAAAGGATTAAAAGTAACTATATATAAGTTTGATTTATCTGCCTCATAAAAAGCGAGCCGCAACTTTGTTGCGGCTTGTTCGTTTATTATGTTGTATGTGAATTAAGAAAAGTGGTGAATTTAAGGCGAAGCCATTTCTGTTGAATAATATTAGGGAATCAAAAGTTTATTTTTGAGCAACAGTGGTTGGTTCCTGGAAATTATTTGCTACAACATATGTATTGCCATCAAGTGACCATGCTGTTTCTTTATCATTAGATTGAATTTCGTAGTGAACAATTTGTTCTGTTCCGTCTTTATCATTTTTAATTACGATCTCATTTTCACCATTTGTTTGGAGGTCACCATTGATTTTAATATGCTTACTTCCGTTTTCATCGGTTGTAATTTCGGAATCTGTTTCCTTTCCATTTACCAACACTTTTACTGTGTTGCTAATGTATTCGGCTACGGCTCCATCTGTGGCAGCATTTGCTGAAACACCACCAAGTGCAAGTATCATAATAATTGCTAATACTACTACTAAACTTTTTCTTACTCTAAAGTGTTTCTTTGGTGTTGTCATATTCATTATCCTTTCAAGCGTTTCATCAGAAGACTGAACGCCTGACATTACGCTTACAAATTCTTCTTTATTCATTTGCCCAATCCTCTCCTAAAATTTCTTTCAGTTTGACTCTTGCACGTCGCAATCGTGTTTTTACTGTAGACTCGTTTGTTTTAAGCAATTCTGCAATTTCTTTTGTGGATAGGTCTTCATAATAAAATAATACAATTACCGCGTGCTCCTTTCTTGGCAGTGACATCAATGCATTAAACACATCAAAGTTTCTTGGATTGTCAAAGGTATATAATTCTTTTACTTCTTCAAGAGTTGTGCTTTTTCTAAAAGGCAATTTGATATAATTCTTGCATTCATTAATACACACTCGAGTTAACCATTTATCAATATGCTCGTCATTTTGAAATGGCTTATCATATTTCCATAATTTCAAAAAAGTGTTTTGAAGAAGATCTTCGGCGTCCTCATGATTCTTTGTATAGGATAAAGCTATTGCAAATAATCGTTTGTGATTTCTTTTAACGGCAAGAATATAATTGTCTTTAGTCATCAATGTCACCTCCTTTTTTACATTCTTGAAAGCGCTTTCAATTATATTAACAACTCGAGCATAAGAAAAGTTTCAAAATGATGCAGCACTCAAGGTGGAAAGTGCCTTGCGGAATGCAATAACTGAATAAAAGAAAAAGGCTTCGCCTTTATCGGTGAAGCCTTTCCTGTTACGAAGTATGTTTTTGTAGTTTTGTGTGACGCACAAATTCGAAAATAGATATTAGTACAATTGCAGCAATTAGCGCATAGATTGGAAATACAAACTTAGTTAGGTAATAATAAGAGATTAGCGAAATGAATATTGCTACATACAAAAAGAACCTAGCATTTCTTTTAGAAATAAATTGAGAAATTACACTAGCAATCAAAGATATAATAGTTAGCAATAGAGTTGGGCCAAAATTTAAATTTATGAATAAAAGGATTATTGTTAGTGCAAAGAACACTAATGATAAGATAAGAAAAATTTTTGTCGGTTTTTTCATTTGTTATTTCTACTCCTTCCAATATTGTCTTGTTCTATTATATCATACGTCTGTTTGTCAGCCAAGCAAATTGAGCAACTTGGTTTGCTAACATATTTGGCTCAAAAGATTTTTGTGTGATTATCTAGGCGAAGTCATTTCTGTTGAATAATATTAATGAAATGCCAGTGAAAACAAGGCGACACCCTGGCCAAACATTGGTGATCAGATTGTGCTTGGGTCACGTTTGGGTCAAATTGGATATGGCAAAAAAATAAGAAGTCCGTAAACCACGAAGGTACGGACTTCTAATGGTCGAGGCGAAGAGACTCGAACTCCCGACACCCTGGTCCCAAACCAGGTGCGCTACCAAACTGCGCTACGCCTCGGTGTGCTTCTTTTCAAAGCGCAAAACGTATTATAACAAAGGAAAGTTTTGTTGTCAACAGTTTTGTTATAAGGTATAATAAATATCGTAATTTAACATAAGGAGGACTTCTTTATGGACGAGAGATCACCAAAGGATAAGAACTATACTCCAAGGCGCGCAAGCCGTAAAAAAGCACAACAGCGCAAGATTAGAAGGATGGTAACAATAGGCGTAATCGCACTTTTGGTTATTGCCATTTTGGCTGTTGTTATTAAGTTTGCAGTTGGTAAGGGCGACAAGAAAAAGGGTGGCGACGAGCCAAAGACAAAGGTGTCCAAGGAGGAGACAACCGTTGATCCAAATGCACCGGTTGCGACAGCAAAGGTGCTTTCAACAGGCGACGTATTGATTCATAAATTGCTCCTTGAGGCATCGGCAGATGGCTCTGGATACTCATTTGACAAGCACTTTAGGGCTGTCAAAGATGAGATATCGGCAGCCGATTTAGCCGTTGCAAATTTGGAGGTTACACTTGGTGAAGGTAACTATCAATGTTATCCAACATTCAAGTCGCCTGATTCAGTTGCAGATGCACTCAAAAACGCAGGTTTTGATTTCCTTGTAAGCGCAAACAACCACTGCTATGATACATCTTTTGATGGCCTTAAGAGGACAGCAAAAGTAGTTCGTGATAAAGGCTTTGGCCAGACTGGCACAAAGGCAGATTTGGACCAAAAGGACTATGAGATAGTTGATGTAAATGGCATCAAGATTGGTATCATTAACTACGCTGAGGAGACAACTTGTGCTGCTGGTACAAAGGCACTCAATGGTATCAAAATGGCAGCAGAAGCAAATGATTATGTTAACTCATTCAATGCTGCTAGAATGGATGAATTCTACAAGGATATTGAGGGTAATATTGCATCTATGAAAAAGGATGGAGCAGAGGCAATTATGCTCTATATCCACTGGGGTGTTGAGTATGCACTCACACAGAATACAAACCAGTCAACAGTGGCACAAAAGATGTGTGACATGGGCGTTGATGTAATTATTGGTGGACATCCTCACGTAATTCAGCCAGCGGCTGTTTTGACATCTACTACTGACCCAAGTCACAAGACATTCTGCATTTATTCTGTTGGTAATTTGCTTTCAAACCAGAGACGCGAATTTATGGGAAGCGCTTGTCCAACAGGTCATTCAGAGGATGCTATTTTTGTATACACAACATTTACCAAGTATGGTGATGGCAGAGTTGAACTCTCAGCTGTAGATTACTCACCACTTTGGATAAACCGCTATGCAGAGGGCGGAAGTTATGTCTATGAAATTACTAATGTAAGCGATCCTTCCAAGGTTTCAAAGAACTCAGACGGTGCTGCAGCATCACTAGAAAGAACAAAAAAATTGGTCGACGAAGGGTTTAAATCTTTTGCTGGCTAGACAAAGTGACAAATAATTAACAAACTTTGTGACAATTTTAACAAATTTGTATGAAAACGCCTTGTTATCTATTGACAAGGTGTTTTTTTATGGTAACATTGAAGGGTACAGCTTTTATTATTATCAAAGGTATAGTAAAAGAAATTCTAATATATGGAGGCAAAATTATGGCTAACAAATGGGTCTACATGTTTAGCGAAGGTAACATGGATATGCGTAACCTTCTTGGTGGTAAGGGCGCAAACCTCGCAGAAATGACCTCTATTGGTCTTCCAGTACCTCAGGGTTTCACAATCACAACTGAGGCTTGCACACAGTACTATGAGGACGGTCGCAAGATTAACGACGAAATCATGGCACAGACAATGGAAGGCGTTAAGAAAATGGAAGAGATCAACGGCAAGAAGTTCGGTGATCTTCAGAATCCTTTGCTTGTATCTGTTCGTTCAGGTGCACGCGCTTCTATGCCAGGTATGATGGATACAATCCTCAACCTTGGTCTTAATGATGATGTTGTAGCAGCTATGATCGCTGGTAACCCAGATCCAGCTTTCGAGCGTTTCGTATATGACTCATACAGACGTTTCATCCAGATGTTCTCTGATGTTGTTATGGAAGTTGGTAAGAAGTACTTCGAGCAGCTCATCGACGAGATGAAGGAAAAGAAGGGCGTTGTTTACGACGTTGACCTTACAGCTGCTGACTTAAAGGAACTTGCAGCTCAGTTCAAGGCTGAGTACAAGAACCAGCTTGGTGAAGATTTCCCATCAGATCCTGTTGTACAGCTCAAGCTTGCTATTGAAGCAGTATTCCGTTCATGGGATAACCCACGTGCAAACGTATATCGTCGTGATAACGATATTCCATATTCATGGGGTACAGCTGTTAACGTAATGCCAATGGTATTCGGTAACCTTAATAACGAATCTGGTACAGGTGTTGCATTCACACGTGACCCTGCAACAGGTGAAAATAAACTTATGGGTGAGTTCCTTAAGAACGCACAGGGCGAAGACGTTGTTGCAGGCGTACGTACTCCAATGCCAATCGCTCAGATGGAGCAGGAATTCCCAGAAGCATACGCTGAGTTCATCAAAGTATGTGAAACACTTGAAAACCACTATCACGACATGCAGGACATGGAGTTCACTGTTGAAAACAGAAAGCTCTACATGCTCCAGTGCCGTAATGGTAAGAGAACAGCTCCTGCAGCTCTTAAGATCGCTTGCGACCTCGTTGACGAAGGTCACAAGACAGAGCAGGAAGCAGTACTCATGATTGACCCACGTAACCTCGATACACTTCTTCACCCTCAGTTTGATGCTGCAGAGCTTAAGAAGGCAGAGGCACTCGGTGCTGGTCTTGGCGCATCTCCAGGCGCTGCTTGCGGTAAGGTTGTATTTACAGCTGACGACGCAGTAGCATGGGATGAGCGTGGCGAGAAGGTAGTTCTCGTTCGTCTTGAAACATCTCCAGAAGATATTTCTGGTATGAAGTCTGCTCAGGGTATCCTCACAGTTCGTGGCGGTATGACATCTCACGCAGCAGTTGTTGCTCGTGGTATGGGTAAGTGCTGCGTTTCTGGTTGCGGCGATATCAATATGGATGAAGACAACAAGCAGTTCACACTTGCTGGTGTTACATTCAAAGAGGGCGACTATATCTCAATTGATGGTTCAACAGGTAAGATTTATCAGGGTCTTATCCCAACAGTTGACGCATCAATCGCTGGTGAGTTCGGTAGAGTAATGGCTTGGGCTGATAAGTATAGAAAGCTCAAGGTAAGAACAAACGCTGATACACCTGCAGACGCTAAGAAGGCTCGTGAACTTGGTGCTGAAGGTATTGGTCTTTGCCGTACAGAGCACATGTTCTTTGAGGCTGACAGAATCGCTGCATTCCGTGAGATGATCTGTGCAGATACAAAGGAAGAGCGCGAGGCAGCTCTTGATAAGATTCTTCCTTATCAGCAGGGTGACTTTGAGGCTCTCTATGAGGCTCTTGAGGGTTGTCCTGTAACAATCCGTTTCCTTGACCCACCTCTTCATGAGTTCGTACCTACAGAGGACGCTGACATTGAGCTTCTTGCAAAGGCACAGGGCAAGCCAGTTGAGGACATCAAGGCTCTCATCGCTGGTCTTCACGAGTTCAACCCAATGATGGGTCACCGTGGATGCCGTCTTGCAGTTACATATCCAGAAATCGCTGCAATGCAGACAAAGGCTGTTATCCGTGCAGCTATCAACGTTCAGAAGAATCATCCAGATTGGGATGTTAAGCCTGAGATCATGATTCCACTTGTTGGCGAAGTTAAAGAGCTCAAGTACGTTAAGGCAGTAGTAGTTGAGACAGCTGATGCTGAAATCGCAGCTGCTGGTTCAGACCTTAAGTACGAAGTTGGTACAATGATCGAAATCCCACGTGCATGCCTTACAGCTGATGAAATCGCTGCTAACGCTGATTTCTTCTGCTTCGGCACAAACGACCTTACACAGATGACATTCGGCTTCAGCCGTGATGACGCTGGTAAGTTCCTTGGCGCTTACTATGATGCTAAGATCTTTGAGAACGATCCATTTGCTAAGCTTGACCAGACAGGTGTTGGCAAGCTCATGGAAATGACACTTAAACTTGGTAAGCCAGTTAATCCAAACCTCCACTGCGGTATATGCGGTGAGCACGGTGGTGACCCAACATCTGTTGAGTTCTGTCACCAGATTGGTCTTGACTATGTTTCATGTTCACCATTCCGTGTGCCAATCGCTCGTCTTGCTGCTGCTCAGGCTGCAATCAAGGAAGGCTAATTATTAATTGTATATAATTAATATATAAAGAAAGAACCGAGAGGATTTCTCCTCTCGGTTCCTTTTTTATTATGTGCGCAAAAGTTAGGTAAGAATACCTGTCTTGATGAAGTCTTTGTAATGGTCTGTCTCAACGTGAGCTGCATACCAAAGGATGAACTTTGTAGGAGCAAACTTAATGATGTAGTAATCAGCATGAACCTTGAGAGTTGGGAATACGATAGACTTGCCACGGCGAGCCTGACGGATGCTCTTCTTAGCAACGTGCTCTGGTGTTGTAACGCCAGGAAGTCTCTCGATTGGCTTCATTTCGTCCTCTTTGAATTCCATGAGCTCTGTAGCTAC
>JAGHVH010000022.1 GCA_018064455.1 Candidatus Limimonas egerieequi
ATTCTTGCAACATTTGCAATTGCGCCATGGGCGTATGTGGGATTTGATACAATCCCACAGGCAGCTGAGGAGTTTAAGTTCTCATACAAGAAAGTAATGGGTATTATGTGCGTTGCAATTGCATTTGGTTGCTTTGTTTATTCATCAAACAATGCAGTTGCTGCAGCAGCACTTGAGAATTGGCCAGACAGAGTAATGGCTGGCGATTGGGTATTGCTCATTGCTGCTGAGGAACTCCTTGGAGTATTTGGTAAAATACTTATTGGACTTGGTGTTTCATGCGCTGTTCTTTCTGGTATCATGGGATTCTATCTTGCGTCATCAAGACTTATGTATTCAATGTCTCGTGACGGATATTTGCCAAAATGGTTTGGTGAACTTGATACGAAACATGCAACTCCAAAGAATGCAATGATATTCTGTATCCTTATATCTTTGTCAGGCCCAATTTTGGGCCGTGAAGCACTTGGCTGGTTTGTTGACATGTCAGCTATTGGTGCATCCATTGGCTATTTCTTTACAAGTGCTTCAACGCTTGTTACCATCAAGCGTGACAAAGATGGTTCTAGTCTTTTGAGGGTGATGGCTATCATTGGTGTAGCATTCTCAGTAGCGTTTATGGTTCTTCAACTTATTCCAATACCAGGACTTTCTGGTGTACACTTTGGTAAGGAATCATACCTTATGCTCATAGTCTGGATTGTACTTGGCGCACTCTTCTATTTGCGCCAACGAAAGTCCATTATGGCAATCGAATAAATCGGTTTACAATGCGCCTTATTAGTAGTATAATAAGGCGCATTTTATTTTATGGAGTGATATTTTGGATAACGAAAACATGTTCCCAGAATATGATAAGTACTTAGATGGCGATGAAGAAGTCATCGTTAAAAGGTCTAAGTTAAATAGAGATATTGAGCCAAAACCAGTTGAGAAGGTTGACGTGGATGTTTTTGAAGAAAAGAAACAACCACCAAAGCCTCCTGTTAAAAAGCCAATGGAAGACATCTCAAGCAAGAGCAATAAGTCTGATAAGAAGCTTAAGGTTGGTCTTGGAATACTCTGTGGTGTTACAGGTGTATTTGAAGTAATAGCAGTTGTAATGCTTGCTATGATTGGCATCTTGCCAACAGCATTTTTGGCATTGGCTGGCGTTGCTTTTGCTTTGCTTTTGTTCATCATCTGCACACTCATGTTTATGAAGTCAAAGCACAGGTTTGGTAAGCGCAAGATTGCTGCTACAATACTTGCTGTGATTACAATCATTAGCTGTGCTATTGGTATATTCTTCATGGGCAAAATCTATGGCGTTTTTGGTGCTATTACCAAGGATGGTAAAAAGATTACAAAGGATCAACTTGATGACCCATTTGTCCTTTATATCAGTGGTTCTGATACTCGAGATACATCACTTGATATGCAATCAAGAAGTGATACTAATATCTTGGCAATTGTAAACCCAAAGACAAACAAAGTATTGCTTGTTAATACACCACGTGACTCATATGTTGAAAATCCACATCTTGGTAATGCCAAGGATAAGCTTACACACTGTGGTATCGCTGGCATAGACAACTCCATGGCAGCTCTTACAAACCTCTATGGTGTTGATATTGATTACTACTGCAAGATTAACTTTACTGGTGTTATCACACTTATTGATGCTATTGGTGGCGTTGATATCTATTCTGATGTTGCGTTTACAACAGAGCCAACATCAGGTGTTCATATCAACGCAGGTGAGAACCACCTGAACGGTGAGGAAGCACTCGCATTCGCTCGTGAGCGTTACGCCCTTGCGGGCGGTGACTTTAGCCGTGGCGAGAACCAGATGAAGCTTATCAAAGCTGTCGCTGACAAGTTGATGGATTCATCAAACTTGCTCAAGAACGCTTCATCTGTTATGAACAGCCTTGAAGGCATGTTCACAACTGACTGCCCACAGCTTCTTATCACCTCACTCATCAAAGGACAGCTCTCAGGCGACGCTGATCGCTTCGAGATTTCATCCTTTGCTGTTACCGGTGGTACCGGCATGGCTACTTGCGCATCTGACCGCTCTCAACCTCTTTCTGTCGTCTATCTTGACGACTCCTCGGTTGAGGAAGCCAAGGCTCAGATCGCTGCCGCCCTTGCCGGCGAAGAAGTTCCGGTTGATACTGCTACAGAAACAAATTAACATAACAAAATTAAGCGCTCGATTGTATTCAATCGGGCGCTATTTTTGCGTATTTTTTGTTTCTGTAAAGTAAAACACTTGACATGCTGTAATATTTTTTAGTATATTATAAATTGTATTATTATATAAATTACTTAATAAGCATGGTTTTCGAACTGCTTATTTAAGGAGGAAATCAAATGAAAAAACGACTAGTAGCATTCATTATGACACTCGCTATGGTTTTAACTATAGTGCCAATTGTTGCGTTGGCAGAAGATTTGCCTGAGGTTTCTTTAGTGGGCAATAGTGAGAAATCAATACTTGAAGGTTGCTCTCTAGAAAATGTTAGGTTTTTAGTGCCAAATGGACAGGGTGAAAAACAGGAAGTTCCTGAAAGGATGCCATTTGAGTACAATGGTATGTTGTATTGCATAGTTGGAGAAAATGGTGAAGATAATAGTATCTCTTATTACTTATGTTATGCAAATAATTTTGATAAAGTGTCAACTGATGCTGTTGCAACAGTGACAATAAATTATGTTGAAAACCCAATAGAAAAAGTTGAATTAGTGACTGATTATGCGTATGCCTTTGTTAATGTAGGATGCAACATGGATACTGATTGGGAAACTGGAAATACTTACAATCGTTATCAGTATGATTGTACTAATGTAAAGCTTTATTTCAAAAATGACTATGTAAGCGAGTTTGGAGAAACACAAGAAGTTAATAACACATTTGACATTTATGGCGAAACGTATTCTGTCGGTTTTGCAGATGATCAAAGTTATTCAAATCAATGGGGAGTAGGAAAACACAATGTTGAAGTTTTCTTTGCGGGTCTCATGGCAGAAACTCCTTTTGTTTTTGAAATCTTTGATACACCAATTATTACTGTGGAAAATCTTGCAAAACTTTATATAAATACGCCTGTTGAGATGGTTCATTGGGATAATGGATATGAATCTGGAGAGTCACTTGAGACACCGTATATGCCAATTGCACCAGATACAAAAGTAATTATTTCTGCTGCTCCTGGAAGTGACTTCCCAGGTGAAACTTTTGTTGGGAATGAGATTTCAGGTGAAAATGGTTTAAATTATAATCTTTCTTATGATGGAACAGATTTGTTTGTAAAATTCTTTTACAATCAAATTGGTTCTAATCTTATAAAGATTGAAAAAACTGATGTTTGCCCAATAAAAAATATAATTACCGTTTCAGAACCTACCCATCAGTATTATAGATTTGACCCAGTATTTTCAAAGATGGTTAATACTGTATCTCCAACATTTAATGATGGATTAAAATTTAAGATTGAATATCAAGATGGTAGTGTTAGCGAAGTTTATGATTGGTATGAATTGGTACGTGATTATGTAGTCTATTTTCCACCAGAGAGTCCAGACTATGAGTGGGGAATAAAACGTTTTGATGAGCTTTATAATAATGGATTTTCGTGTTTCGACGAATGGATTATAGATAATTATAAAATGTCTCTTGAAACTGAACTTTTAGATGATGGCAGACTTCAGGTTTATTATAATTACTATGAAAAATTCCCGGCATTTGTATTAGATTTGATGGACTCGGATGTTGTAAATATGGAAACATCTAGTATCCCTTCAAAAGAAGATTTGGATTTTTATGAAGAAACCCTTTGGGATGGTAGTAAAATTAAAGAATGTACAAATGTTGATCAAATAGAAATTACTATTGAGACAGAAGATGGAACAAAAAAGACAGTTAATCTTGGGGACTACCCTACAACGTCTGTAGATCTTGCAGAAGCTTTTCAATTTGGTGATGGCCCTGCAATTTCTTCAACTTTGTATATAGCCGATGAGGATGTGTCATATCAGGCATTTTACATAGATGGTTATCATGCGCTTATTACATGGGATAATTATATGTTCTATTATAAAGGTGCTGTTATGCCTTTATATCCTGATGATATGGATGTAACAGTATCAGGTGACGCAAAAGCTAAAGTTGAATCTAGCGAGTTGGACAATAAAGGAATAATTGATGCTGTACTTTCTGGATTATCGGATGAAGAAAAATTTGAGTTACAGAAGACAGCGGAAGATTTATCTGCGGATATTTCTATAAAAGATTCAACAAGTAAAAAGCTTGATGTATTCACTACTGTTGCTGGAAAAGATGGATATGATATTGGTGGTTTCTGTTTTGATGTAGATATCACAGCGAAGTTGGGAGAGAATAGCCCAACTCAAATTACAGAAATTAGTGATAATACTAAGCTTCAATTTAGGCTACCTATTCCAGAAGAATATCAAGGATTAGATAGTTATGTCGTATATAGAGAACATACCAATTCAGATGGTTCTGTTGTATATGATGCTATTACTGATGTGACTGTATCTGAGGACGGCAAGTTTATTACATTCTATTCAACAAAGTTTTCATCATTCGCTCTTGGATTCAAGCCAGAAGATGAAACTCCAGGAGGAAATAGCGGAACAAATAATGAGACGCCAACACTTCCTGAGACAGTAGAAAAGATTGCAAATACATTGGATAATACACCAATTGCTGCAACAATGATGCTTGTATGTTCTTCTGGACTTTGCTTGTTTGCTGTTGCAAGAAAGCGTAAGGAAATAGAATAATTGATTAGGGCCCGCTCGTTTTGAGCGGGCCTTGTTTTGACATTTTATATAACATTTGTTATAATTTGTTTAGTTTAAATGTTATAGGTGATGTTGTGGAAGAATTAGTAAAGTATATAAGGAATTCTTTGGGGATGAGCCAGCAGGAGTTTGCGTCAAAGCTGGGAGTGACATTTGCTACCATTAATAGGTGGGAGAATGGTCACTCTACGCCAAATATGCTGGCTGAAACAAAACTCTATGAGTTTTGTAAGGAGAATAGGATTGATTTAGGTGCCTTTATTGATAGTAAAATAAAGGCACTTGAGTGTGATTTTTATCATGGATCCAAGTCTGGCTTGGATGGAAAGATTGCGCCGTCTAGTAGGGCGCATTGCGACTTTGGAAAAGGTTTTTATATGGGCAATGATTATATGCAATCATTGACGCTTATTTGTGCTTTTCCAAAGTCTAAGCTCTATGCAATTGACATGGATATGTCAGGACTCAAAGTGTTACATGTGAAGCCTGATATTGAATGGGCAATGCTTGTTGCATTTCATAGAGGAAAGATGGATTCGGTTAAGGGCTCTGTACTTTATGAAAAGTATGCTGCTATGCTTGATGGGTACGATGTTGTGGTAGGGTGTATAGCGGATGATAGGATGTTCTATGTTATAGATAATTTCTTTACTGGAGCAATAACGGATAAAGCGTTGGTGGCAAGCCTTGCTGCGTTGCAGCTTGGCGAGCAATACGTAGCGATTTCGGAAAAGGCTTGTAGGGCCGTCAAGGTGAAAGCAGAAATTCCGCTTTCACATACGGAACGTCTTTACCTACAAGCAACAGCACAACGAAATCGTATCAACGGTATTAATCTCGCCAATGACGTCTGTAAAAAGTACAGACGTGAAGGCTTGTATTTTGATGAGATTTTAGGTGGTTAATATGGATGCTCTTTCACTTAA
>JAGHVH010000043.1 GCA_018064455.1 Candidatus Limimonas egerieequi
AGAAAAGAGAAAGAGCTTCTGACTCTTTCGAGTCAAAAGCTCTATTTCCTAGTTCAATTTCACTTTATCGGAGTCTCGACCCCAACAATTGACAGAGAACCGTTTTTATATCATTTCAAGTATTTTTCCTATTACTGTATTCGATACCAAGAATCCTTCTTTGGTTAACCTAACAAATCGTCCGCACTCATCTTCCCCTACATCGACAAAACCTTTTAAGGAAGCCTGAGACTCGTTTAATATATCACTAAAGAATTTATCTGGCATCTCACCACAAAATCCCTTATTAAGGCGTAGAGCAAGCATTACGCGTTCCTCAAACGAACCGCCTTCCCCATCAGGAACCAAAGAGGAGTCTCCACTGATAAATCCTTCTATATCTGATTCAAAGAAAAATCTCTTTCCATCAACAAAGGAGTGCGCAGCAGGACCAATTCCAAGGTATTCCTCATCATTCCAGTACTTTAAGTTATGACGGCTTTCAAACCCTGACTTTGCAAAATTTGAAATCTCATACTGTGAAAAGCCATATCCTTCAAGGGATGCTATTGTGAGGTTATAAAACGCCACAACTTCATCCTCTGTTGGTAAGACAAGTTTACCCTCACTGTAACGCTTGTCAAACACAGTGCCTTCTTCTATTTTGAGCATATATGCGCTGACATGTTTTACATCAAGGCTACTAATAAAATCAAGAGACTCTGACAGTGAAGAGAGCGACTGTGAAGGAACGCCAAGCATCAAATCGACAGAGATATTGTCGATGCCCAGTGCCTTAGCAAGTTCCACACAGGCGCGTACACGTGCAGCGTCAGCTGCACGGCCAAGTGAGCGACGCTCATCTGTCACTGAGGACTGCATTCCAAATGACAATCGATTTACCCCAGCCTTTGCAATCTTTGGCAAGAAATCTAAAAGGTCGGATGACGGGTTGCACTCGACTGTTATTTCAGCGTCCTCTGCGACAACAAACGCGTCGCGAATAGCCGCAATCATTGCGGCAATTGCATCGCCGTCCATTACCGACGGCGTGCCTCCGCCAAAGTAAATAGTGTCAACAATACGGCCCTCACCGTAATGTGAAAAAGAGGCAGTTGTTTTCACTACTGCCTCTAAATATTTTTGCATCAAGTCACTGTCTGCTTTTACTTTGTAAAAATCGCAATACGGACAAAATGACTTGCAAAATGGTATATGAATGTAGAGCCCAAGTGGCTTCATATACACACCTCTACTCGTCGAGTTTAAGTACGGCCATAAATGCTTCCTGTGGCACTTCAACAGTACCGAACTGGCGCATACGCTTCTTTCCTTCTTTTTGCTTTTCAAGAAGCTTTTTCTTACGTGTAATATCACCGCCGTAGCACTTAGCAAGTACGTCCTTGCGCATAGCCTTAACAGTCTCGCGTGCAATTACCTTGCCACCTATTGCCATTTGAATAGGTATTTCGAAGAGCTGACGTGGAATATTATCCTTAAGCTTCTCTGCAATCTTGCGTGCCTTATTGTATGCCTTCTCTGAGTGAATGATAAATGACAATGCATCAATCTGATCACCATTGAGGAGTACATCAAGTTTAACAAGGTCTGACTGCTGATATCCCATTATTTCATAGTCAAGGGACGCATAGCCACGTGTCCTGGACTTTAAAACATCAAAGAAGTCATAGATGATTTCATTGAGTGGTAACTCATAGTGAATATCAACTCTGTCTGGTGTGATGTACTGCATGTCGCGGAATACACCACGGCGCTCCTGACAGAGATCCATAATCTGACCAACATATTCAGGTGGTGAGAAGATGTGACCATTTGCAATTGGCTCCTCACAGAACTGAATTACTGCTGGGTCTGGGTAGTTCGATGGGTTATCAATCTCAACTACCTCACCATTTGTTAGATGGATCTTGTAAATAACACTTGGAATAGTTGTTACAAGGTCCAAATCATATTCACGCTCTAGGCGTTCCTGAATTATTTCAAGATGCAAAAGACCGAGGAAACCACAGCGGAAGCCAAATCCCAATGCGCCAGATGTCTCTGGCTCAAATGAGAGTGCAGCGTCGTTAAGTTGGAGCTTTGCAAGCGCTTCCTTGAGTGCCTCATAGTCAGCGCCATCAGCAGGATAAATACCGCAGAACACCATAGGGTTTACCTTGCGGTAACCTGGAAGTGGTTCTGCTGCTGGATTTGTAGCAAGTGTTACTGTATCACCTACGCGTGCCTCAGATACAGTCTTGATTGATGCAGTGATATAACCTACCTCACCAGCTTTAAGTGCTGAGACTGGCTCCATTGACTGAGCACGCATGTATCCTACTTCTACCACTGTGAACTCTGCGCCTGTTGACATAAGGCGCATAGTATCTCCGGCTTTTATCTGACCGTCCACTATGCGGACATAAACAATAACGCCCTTGTAGCTGTCATAGATTGAGTCAAAGATAAGCGCCTTGAGCGGTGCAGTGTTGTCACCCTGCGGTGGTGGAACAACCTTGACTATCTGCTCGAGCACCTGCTCCACGTTTTCGCCAGTCTTGGCGGAGACGCGTGGTGCCTCGCTACAGTCAAGTCCAATTACATCTTCGACCTCTTTGCAGACCTCCTCAGGATGAGCTGCAGGGAGGTCAATTTTATTAATTACTGGGCAGATTTCCAAATCATGGTCAAGTGCCAAGTATGTATTTGCAAGTGTCTGTGCCTCGATTCCCTGAGTCGAGTCAACAATAAGTATCGCACCTTCACAAGCTGCGAGTGAGCGCGATACCTCATAGTTAAAGTCAACATGGCCCGGAGTGTCAATTAAATTAAGCTCGTATACCTTGCCATCATTGGCCTTGTAGTCGAGCTTAACTGCGTGAGCCTTAATCGTGATGCCACGCTCACGCTCAAGGTCCATGTTATCGAGAAGCTGTTCCGTCATATCGCGCTTTGCAACTGACCCTGTCAGTTCCAGCAGACGATCGGCAAGTGTTGACTTGCCGTGGTCTATGTGCGCTATGATGGAAAAGTTCCTTATGTTTTCTTTGTAGTCTGACAAATCAATCACCTAATTGCCCAATAAGCCATGATGTTGCATCATCAATGCCCTTTGGGCTGTACTCAAATTCCTGTTTTACTGTACGTCCTGCTGCATCCTCTACCTCAAAACAATTGTTGTGATAAACGGCTGCAACAAAAACTGTATCAATATCATCTTTCTTCACTGGGAAGAATTTATATCTAAAATTACCAACGCTACCAGAATATGTATTCTTCTGGGACATATAGTCAAAGCGTGGCAAAGTTATCTTGTCACTCATAGATACTCCTTAATTTACGCGGAGATAGCTGTATGGATTGATTGTAAGTCCATTGTAGAAAGCTGTCTCGCCAGTGTAGTTTACATAGATATATGTACCGCTGTTATACTCGCTAAGATACAAGCCATTTGCAACCTTCTTATGGTCAGTCATCTTGGCGCCACGGATATCCTTCATAGCAGCCTCAAAGAGGTCATATGCCTCAAGTGCCTTAGCACTCCAATTCTCATAGTAAGTTGCATCCTCATCATCAAATGAAAGACTGAATGCTGGCATAGCGCCAAACTCCAAGCTGCGAAGCAACATCTTTTGATAGTTGTCCTCATCAAAACTGTTGAGGTATGGGCTTGTGTACTCTGCAGCACCACGCAAAATCATCTGTGCAAATGGAATAGCTACATATGATTCGCTCTCCTCATATGAGGTTGTAATTGGAACACAAGATACTATACTTGCATTCTTGATTGCATATAAGTTACCGTGATCAACCATCAAATTTTTGTTGGTTGAAAGTGAGATTGACTGAGCAAAGATATTCTTTGCAAAGTCCTGACGTGAATAGTCATGGCTTGATGAAAGCGATGTGCCTACATCGCCTATTGCATATCCTTCAAAGTCGTATGAACTTACCCTCTTTGAGAAAGAGACTATTTTGTTTGAAAGCTTTTCAGGATTGCTAGTACTTGAATCGAAGAAATTTACTGTTACAAAGAAACCAAATCCCTGTGATGATAAATAATCACGGAGGGAATCAAGTTCCTTTTTATTGCCATACTTGCTTGATACCTTGAAGTTTTTAATGACGTTATCATAGCGAAGGTTAATATCATTAATACCCTTTGCCTTGAGAATTGACATCATATCTTCAATGTTTTCAAACTTGTTGCTGCCATCAGCTGCAACAGTGATATTTAGAGGAACAGATTTGTCAACTGATACAACTCTTGTTGAGAACATACCATCACGGATGAACTGTTCTCGGCACATTGATGCAAGGCTGGCATAAGTAGCAGCAGAACCAGAAATAAACTTGTATGATACCTCAATGTTCTCTGTTGTCGGATAAGAGAAAGATGCATACACTGTATCCACTGCATCTGTCTTTGCATTAATCTTGCTGATGGCATCACCATCAGTAACTATGCCTGCAAAAGCACTAGAGCCACTCTTGAGACCAAATGCACCAAAGATTGATGGATGCGGATTCTTGTCCGTCTTTTGAGGGTCAGTACCATAGGTGTCTAGCGTGTATTCTGAATTGCCTGCTGTTGCCAAATCAATCATTGCACCAGGTCCGTCTGGTACGAGAATAAAGTCACCTGCTTGTGGCTCTGCAACAGCACCAAATGTTGGCAATATATCAATGCTGATAATAGTGTAAGATGTGTCTATTTTGGATGTATCCACAGATGCAATCAAAACGCCATCCTGGAGTGTAATATTCAGTGTTACAGGGAACTTTACTGCTGGTCCATTTGCCTTGTCCTGAAGATTATAAGTAATCTTGAGTCCATTCTCACTTGTTGAGCATGAAGCAGTACCCAAAGCAACAGCGTTGTCTTGAGAATTGAGATAAAACCTCTTGCTGCCATCAGTTACCTGGACAGAAAGCACTGAGCCAACTGAGTTTGACACAGTTGGCATAGAGTACCAGATTGAACCGGTTGTATCCTTAAGTGCTATTGCGCAGTTCTTCTCATCGAGAAGGAGTTCATAGAGGCCTGATTTCATTACAGATTTATAGTTCTCTGCAACCGATGTGTGATAATCCTCACCCATCGCTGTTGCAGTAACTGTTTTAAGTCCCTCTTCAGTAAAGTGCGCACTACATCCAGCAAAGCTCAATATAAGAACAATTGCAAGGATGAGACTAGTAAACTTTCTTACACTAATTTTTGTCATAAAACGTCCTTTATTTAAGTGGATTATCTGATGAAACTTCCTTATCAGAATCATCGTCCATATTTGCATAACGCTTAATCTTCATTGTAGTTGTCTTAATGAAGTCTTTCTCACGAAGGGTTACCTTCTTAACGTTCTTGTAATTTGGAAGTTTCTTGTTTATATCCTTGATGATATCGTCAAAGAGCTTTGAAAGTTCCTCACCTGTTGGAACGTCCTTGCCCTTGTCTGTATATTTCTTCTTGATTGCTTCAAAGTCAGGGAAGATTTTAGCCTCAACCAAAGTCTCATCGTTCTCAGCATCATCGAAACCTACTACCATTGACTCTGCAATGAGTGGGTTATTGTTGAGGTGATACTCAATCTCCTCTGGGTAGATGTTCTTACCATTCTTGGTAACGATAACGTTCTTGATACGACCATGAATACGCAAGATACCATCCTCGCCCATTGAACCAAGGTCACCTGTGTGGAGATAACCAAACTCATCGATTGTCTCATTTGTGAGGGCTTCATCTTTGTAATAACCAAGCATTACGTTTGGTCCCTTAACACAGATTTCGCCGATACCCTGTGAATCCTCGTTGATGATTTTTACATCAAGACCAGGGATTGGCATACCAACTGAATCAATTGTAAAGAGCTGGTCATGGTTACAAGCAATAAGTGGAGCACACTCAGTCATACCATAACCGATGTATGATGTGATACCAAATGTCTTAAAGTCCTTAATAACCTCTGGACGAACTGCAGCGGCACCGATGATAATAAGGCGAAGACGACCACCAAAGTTTTTAGTAATCTCCTCGAAAATTCTATCGTTGATATCAACGCCAACAGCATTTGTTGCCTCAGCAACAAGCTTACCAAATGTAAGCTTCAAGCGACCGCCCTTTTTCTCAGATACGGCCTGCATGATTTTGCCGTGGAACTTTTCAAGCATAAGTGGAACAGTTACAAAGATAGTTGGCTTAACCTCCTGAAGTTCCTTCATGAGGTGTAAAAGTCCACTATTAAATGCGATACAGCATCCACAGTAAAGAGGAATCAAAATACCCTCTGTACATTCCATTGTGTGGTGAATAGGACAAACTGAAAGATACTGGTCTCCAGGTCCACATTTTGCAACTGAGCAGTTTGATACAACAACGAAGCAGATGTTAGCCTGTGAGAGCATAACACCCTTTGTAAGTCCAGATGTACCAGATGTAAAGCTAAGAACGCTCATGCCATCTGGATCAATCTCTGCATTTTTGTATTCAGTAACGCAAGGAGCGTTTGCAGCGACGAGTGCCTCGCCGTGCTCCAAGAGTTCCTCATAAACGATGTAATCAGTTTCACCCTTTGCGGCATCGAGAACGATAAGTTCTATTCCCTCTGGGAGTTCATTACGTCGATCAGCGATTTTGCCATAAGCCTTCTTATCAAGGAAGAACACCTTGGTGTCAGATACCTCAAGGATAGTGCGGATGTCATCAAAATATAATTCCTTATCGATTGGAACTACACATCCACCACCGATTTGAACTGCAAGATAAGTTGTAATCCATGGATAGGAGTTAAGACCCATAATAGCAATCTGCTTGCCTCTCCATTCACGTTCTGTAATTGCAGCGCCTAATGCATCAATTTTCTGTCTAAACTCTGCATAAGAAACATCGTAGTATTCACCGCTTTTATTCTTGAGTTTAAAAGCAGGTTCATTCGCAAATATCTCTGCGCTCTGGTTCATCATGTCGCGGAAATCTCTAATTTCACGCATTTCGTAAAGTGCTTTGTTAAGATTCATTTGGGTTCATCTCCTATTACTTGGATTTCCAAGGGTTGCTTGGGTCTGGGTCGGTTGGATCCCAACCCTTATTTTTACTATTCGTATCTATCTTGGTTGCCTTTGGTTTTCCAAGTGCACCAGGAACGTCACTGTCATATATAAATACCATTGTGTTCCAGTCAAGATTGTCATAGAGCCACTTTGCATCGGCAACCGACAATCTTACACAGCCAAGAGACGCACCTTCGCCAAGTTTGTTATATTCATCGTACTCAAGGTCGCCCTTGCTCTTGGTGTTGTATGGAACTGAATGGAACCATATCTTATCATTGAATCTCAATGTGTATTGACCATAGGTACCATCTACCATTTTGAGCCAATCATATTTATCTCTTGTCTTGTATGTTCCCACCGGTGTCTCGTTGCCCTCTTTACCACAGGAACATACAAATGCCTTTACTGCTTCAGTGTACTCGCCATCGTCACCCTTTTGATAAACAGTGACAACATTCATCTTTCTGTTAACACCTACGCAGTACTTGTGCTTGCTCTTATAGGCATCGTCAACGTCAAATATGATGTCCATCTCATACGTCTCAGGCTCCGTAACCTGTTCCGTTACAGTTTTAGTTGACTGTTGCTTTGCTTCCTCAGCAGCCTTTTTCTTTGCCTCCTTGTGGTTTACCACGCCGTTGATTATGCAAATAATAATCACAAGGATTAAGCAAACGATAACGCAAACAGTAGTAATCCTTCGTCTACGCATCATTTCAGCGCGCTGCTTTTTGCTGATAGGTCTCCTTACTGGTTGTTGTGCCATAATTATTTCTCCTCATATGTCTTGGCCATGTACTGTGCAGCTTTGTAAATATCGCCACAGCCAAGAGTAATAATCAAGTCCCCTGCGGTTGCTTTTGACATTACGTAATCGGCTACTTCCTTTTGAGTCTCATACCAAACACTGCCAGGTATGAGCTCTGCAAGTTGAGAAGTATAAACACCATCAGTGTTAATCTCACGTGAGCCCATAATTTCTGTCATTACAGCATGGTCAGGAATTGAAAGGGCTTTTGCAAAAGCATCCATGTGCATCTTTGTTCTCGAATATGTGAAAGGTTGGAACACTGCCCAAACTTCTTTATAACCCATCTTCATTGCAGTCTCGAGTACTGCAGAAAGCTCTGTTGGATGGTGAGCATAGTCATCAGCAATAGTGATACCGTCGTACTCACCAAGAATTTCGAATCGACGACCTGCGCCCTTAAAGTTGCCAATGAGCTGTTCTATGATGTCAATGCTAATGCCATTCTCAATTGCAACGGCAATAGCAGAAAGTGCATTTGAAATATGGTGCTTGCCAGGAATACCAAGAGTTACATGTCCAATAATGCTGCCACGATATACAACATCAAAGTCAGCGAAAGCACCACGGACATACTCGATATTTGCTGGAGAGTAATCGTTGTATGAATTGAAGCCAAAAGTAACAAACTTCTTGCCTTCTACATTTGTCATGTTGTCAATTGCTTTGACTGTATTTTCATCGTCACCGTTATATACAACAAGCTTGGTTGTCATATCAGCGAACTTGGTAAAAGAACGAATTGAGTTTTCGATTGTTCCGAAATACTCCATATGGTCATTGTCTATATTGAGGATGATGCAAGCATCTGGAGATAGTTCAAGGAATGTATCCTTAAACTCGCATGCTTCACAGATCATTGTGTCTGATGAGCCTGAGCGACCATGACTATCGATAAGTGGTAACCTACCACCTATTACGAGAGTTGGATCAGCGCCACTCTCGAGGAAGAGTTGTGAAAGTAATGAAGTTGTTGAAGTCTTGCCATGTGTACCACATACGCCGATACAGTTTGTGTACATCCTTGAGATAGCGCCAAAGAGTATTGCACGCTCAACACATGGAATGCCCGAATTCTTTGCAGCCTCAAGTTCTGGGTTGCCAGGTAAGATCGCATTGGTGTAAACGATAAGGTCTGGTTTGAACTCATCAAGGTTTTCTGGAACCTGTGACATATTGATTGTGGCACCAAGTCCACGGAGCTTGTTAATGTTGTCGCCAGGATTGTTGTCTGAGCCAGTCAATGTGTAGCCATTAGAGATTAAAATCTCAGCCAGTGGGCACATGCCAGAACCACCAATTCCAATGAAATGAATTCTCTTTGCTGATTTCAAAACTTCATCTATAGTCATAATTGCCTCCGAAATAGACAAATTGTATACAATTGATTGCAAATTCGCCGAATCTATAAAAAATAATACCTTTATTAAATAAAAAGCATTATAAACTATAAAACCTCAAAAATAAACGATAAATTGTGTACAACTTTAATTTTTTTCACTCAAATTTTCCTCGATGTACGATTAATGGCTCGCAAACAATAGTAAAATATGGTAAAATTTATCTATCATTTTTGGAGGCAAAAATATGTTAAGTCTTATACTCGGCCGTTCCGGCTCTGGTAAAACTGAATATGTGCGCAACCTCCTTGGAGAACAAGCAAAGCAAGGCAACGACAAGCTCCTGCTTATCGTCCCTGAACAGTTCTCCTACTCCTCGGAGCGCGCCCTGCTTGAAAAATACGATGCTGATATTGCCAATCGCATAGAAGTAGTTAGTTTTTCTAGGCTTGTTGACTATGTCAACAGGCAAATTGGTGGACTTTCAAACAACTATGCAGACGATTCGGCAAAGCTAATTCTCATGCTTAAAACACTCAATATTTTGAGCACTCCAGAGAACGAGGATAAGCTGGAATTCTACAAAAAGCATGTAAATAGTATTCCTCTTGCACGTCAGTTGCTCCATCTTATCACTGAATTCTATATGCAAAAGGTTACGCCTTCAAACCTTTTAGACGCATCAAAAAGTTTAGATGGTACGTTGAGCAAAAAGGTTCAGGAACTTTCACTGATCTACAACCAGTATGATGCCCTACTTTCAAATAAATATACCAACGATGGAACTGCATTAGATGATTTGTGTACCATAGCAAGCAAGACAAATTTCTTTTCCGGTTACACTATTGCAATCGACGCATTTAAGGGATTTACGGCACAAGAATATGCTGTACTCGAACTGCTATTTAAGCAAGCTGACTGTGTATATCTCTCACTTTGTACAGACTGTAAAGCAAAAAGCCTTGACACATCAATGATTTTCGATTCTGTTGATGAAACTTTAAGCAGAATCAAACGTATCGCCAAGGATTTAAACATAGAAATTGCTGATACTATTCAGTTGTCAAATCAAAAACGTTTTAAGACAGAAGAACTCTCTTTCCTTGAAGAAAATGCTTTCTCAGCTTCTGCCGAAACATTTAATAAAGAATCAAATAACATTCAATTGTGTGTTGCTGAAACCAAGCGTTCCGAGTGCAATTACATAGCAGCAACGATTAGAAAGTTATTACGTAAAGATGGCATTAGACTCTCTGACATTGCAATAATTGTTAGAGATGAAGCTTCATACAACAGAGAACTTGTTGCTGCATTCAACAGGTTTGAAATTCCTGTGTTTGAGGATGTAAGACAGCCAATAACCAATCAACCTATTATTTCCCTCACGCGTTCCATTTTACGTATTCTATGCAATGGATTTACGAATGAAAACATTCTTAATTACTTAAAGACTGGACTGTCCCCACTGTCACTTGAAGAAATATCAGAGATTGAAAACTACACACTTATTTGGAATACACCTGCAATTCAATGGAGACAAGGATTTGCAAAAGAAAATAGTCCTGCAGGTTTAAAAGAAATAAATAGCGAACGCCAGATACGCGAAAATGAGGAGAAATTCTTAGAGCTTAATGAGATGCGTGCTAAAGTAATCACGCCTCTCCTATTCCTTGAAAAATGCATAAAAGATGATATCTCCGCTATCAAAGTGTCGGAAGCATTATATACATTTTTATTAGATACGGATGTACCTACAAAACTTAAGGAATATGCATCCTTTTTAAACGAGCAAGGATTCTCTCAACTAGCAGAAGAACAAGATCGTGTTTGGGATATCCTTATGACTATTCTCGACCGCATTGCGACTGTATATGGCGAGGACAAAATTACTATTAAAACTTACATTGAATTATTTGATGCTGTGGTTTCAATTACAAATCTCGGCAACATACCTCATGGCCTTGATGAAGTAATAATCGGTTCGGCTGACCGCATTAGACTCAATTCACCAAAAGTTGTATTCCTTGCTGGCTGCGCTGAAGGTATCTTCCCAGCAACAATTAATTCATCAGGTCTACTTTCAAATGCAGAGCGCCGTCAGTTAAGTGAAAAAGCGGATTTATCTATATCTCTTCCAGTTGAGCAATTGGCAGCTGAAGAGCGTTTTATTGCATATATGGCACTATCAAGCGCTAGCGAACAACTCTATGTTTCATATCATCAGACAAGTGGTGCAAACGAGAGTCTCTCCCCTTCAATCATTTACAATACTGTTGCTAAACTGTTTAAGACGGAAAAGATTGATAGCAAAGAGATTATTCATCAAATTGAAACATCAAAGCAAGAATATGATTATCTCGCTGAAACCAAAGAATCAACCTTCCTTGCCTTTGCAGAAAGCATTCCAAAAGCATCAACAGACGAATGGGAAAAGCTCAACACCATGAGAGAAGTTCTCAAATCTGATAGTGCTTACGAGAGCAAATTCAACGCAATAGATAAAATAATAAAGCACGAGCCTCAAAGCCTCTCACCTGATAAAGCAACCACATTATTCAAAAAGAATATGTATTTATCAGCTTCTCAAATCGAGACTTTCTACAAGTGCAAATTCAAATATTTCTGCCAATACGGTCTTTATGCGTATCCACGTGAAAAGGCCGAGTTGTCCCCTGCCATAAGTGGCACAGTAATTCACTATGTTTTAGAGAATATTATCAAAGAAGCAAATGGCAAAGAAAACCTGATTAAGTATGACAAAAATCAAAGACAGGCCACCATCAAAAAGTGGCTCAAAGAATACATAGATACGTACTTTTATGGCACTGAAGGAAAACCCGCAAGGTTCCTTTACCTCTATGACAAATTAGAAGTACACCTCATTGACATTCTTGATCGTCTTTGCAAAGAATTTGAATTGACTGACTTTGAGCCATGCGACTTTGAACTTCCTTTAACAAATGACAGGACAAAAGGTGGCCTTGAGCCATATCACATCGACCTTGGTGACGGCAACGGTAGCATTGACATTCGTGGAAGTGTTGACCGTGTTGATAAATTTGTAAAAGATGGAACCACCTATATTCGAGTTATCGACTATAAATCTGGCGGAAAAGACTTCAAATTATCTGAAATACTATATGGCATTAATATGCAAATGCTAATTTATCTTTTTGCCATCGAAAACAATGGTAAAGAATACTATAACTCAAATATTGAGTCCGCTGGTATCCTCTACTATCCTGCACAACGTGCAACTATTTCAGCAGACAGAAAAGATAAAGATATTTTTGCTGATAAAGCAAAAGAAGACCGTGAAAACGGTCTTTATCGCAGTGATGAATTTATACTTGAAGCAATGGAACATGGTCAAAATGGTATCTTTATTCCTGTACTTGATTACTATAACAGACCTGTTGATGCCCTAGTTACACTCACAGAACTCGGAAGAATAAAAAAGCAAGTTGAGGAAGAAATTCGTGAGATGGGCACCCTCCTCCACAATGGTAATATTGAAGTAAAGCCTATTTACAACAGTGATTATGACAATGCCTGTAAATGGTGCAACTATCATTCTATCTGTGGTTTTGAAGAGGGCGACCCAATAATAGAGATGGAATCTAAAAAAACAAGAGAAGTTTTAGAAGAACTTTTAAAAGAGGACGGTGATAGTAATGTGGACTAAAGATCAACAAAATGCTATCGACGCCCGTCAAGGAACTGTTATAGTAAGTGCCGCTGCAGGTTCTGGAAAGACAGCCGTCCTAATAGAGAGAATAATCCAGACCATTACTGACACCAAAAATCCTTGTGATGTAGACAAACTCTTAATTGTAACTTTTACTCGTGCAGCTACTGCAGAAATTAGAGCCCGTCTATTTACAGCAGTCAATGATGCTTTGAAAAAGCTCATTGAAAGCAAAGATAGTGAAGACAATTTCGAATCAAAATTCAAGCATTTGAAACGTCAACAAATGCTTATCCCATCAGCAAATATCTATACAATTGATGCCTTCTGCTCAAATCTTGTTAGGGAAAATTTTGAAACTCTTCAAATTCCACCTGACTTCTCTATGATTGATGAAGTTGAGGCAGAAAAGCTCAAATCTGATGTATTAACTGAATTATTGGAAAAGTACTACTCATCAAAAAACAAGGAATTCGAAAACCTTGTAGAACTATTTATGAGTGGTAAAAATGATCGCGCCATCGAAGACGTAATCAACAATGTATATGACTTTTCAAGAGCTTTTGCAAACCCTAAAAAAATATTGCAAAAGTCCCTTGAGGAGTTTAATGAAAACTTCAGTTACAAGACATCAAAATACATAGAAGTAATACGTGACACCGCTTTATTTGAACTTGAATATTACATAAAAAAGATTGAAAACCAATTGGATCTTTGCCAAATTGTTGACCCAACCTATTCCACGCATAAAAACTTCCTATATGTCAGTGATGACCTAAACTGTGCTAGGAAAATTCACGATTTGATTGTTGATTATCAAATTGATGATGCTAATACTTTATCCATAAATAAAGTGTTTGAAAGATGGAGTTCGGCGACAAAAGGCTTCAATATCGTTGAAAACAAGAGCACTTTTGATGACCTTAAAGACTTTAGAAACGAACTCAAAGATGTCATAAAAGCTTTACCATTAGTATTCTGTGAAACCGAGCAAGAAGTAATAGATGATATCAAAACTATCAAGCCATCACTCGAATTACTTATCAAAATAGTATTCGAACTTGATGACACTTTTAGGAACAAAAAGCTAGAACAGCACACCCTTGACTTCTCAGATGTCGAGGCTTATGCATTGCAACTTCTTTTAGGTGAAAACGGTGAGAAAACAGAACTTGCAAAAGACTTAAGTACAAGATTCGAAGGCATCTTAATTGACGAGTATCAAGATACTAACGACTTACAAGATACCATCTTTAGATGTCTTTCCAACGAGGAGAACAATCTCTTCCTTGTTGGTGATGTAAAGCAAAGCATTTACGGCTTTAGAAATGCTATGCCTGCCATCTTTAATTCAAAACGATTAAGTTATAACCCTTACAATAAAGAGAACCCAGAGTATCCAGCAACAATAACTCTAGGCTATAACTTCCGTAGCCGTGAAGGCATTCTTGAATTTGTTAATTATCTCTTTAAACAAATCATGTCCCCTACAATCGGCGATGTTGAATACAATGAAAATGAGGAACTTCACTACTACGATGGTAAAGACGGACAATACTACAACAAGCCTTTGAATGAACCTGAAACAGAGCTCCACTTATTCAACATCGATAAAGATGTAGACAATATTAATGAAGAGGCAAAGTTTGTTGCAAACTACATCATAAACAAAGTTGAAAAAGAAAAGGTTGCCAAATACAGTGACTTTGCAATTCTTATGCAAAAAACAACAAGTGTTGCTCCTCAAGTTGAACGGATTTTAAAAGAAGCTGGCATACCAGTTTATTCTGAAACAAGTTCAAGTTTCCTCGATACAAGCGATGTAATGACAATAACATCCTTCATCAAAACAATAAATAATCCAACTCTTGATATACCTCTCATCGCAACACTTATGTCCCCTATTTATGGATTTAGTGCAGATGATATGGCTGACCTTGCGCAAACAAAACAAAACAATTATTACGCTAGGTTATGCGAAGGAAGAGAAACAAATGAAAAATATGAAAAAGTAATTAGCGATATTGAAAAATATCGTAAACTTAGTATCTCGCTTCCTGCTGGAGAATTGGTGCGCAAGATTTATGAAGACACTAGTTTCCCACAGATAGCAGGAGCAATGACCAATGGTGCTCAGCGAATTGCCAATCTTATGCTCTTCCAAGAGTATGCTGATGCATTTGACCAAACAAGTTCATTTGGAATTTCAGCATTTGTTAGATACATCGAAAGCATTGAAGAAAATGATGGATCACTGAACACAGCTTCTCTTTCATCAAACACTGATAATGTTGTCAAAATAATGAGTATCCACAAGAGTAAAGGACTTGAATTCAAATACTGCTTCATCCTCAACACAAAGCATAAATTTAATGAAATGGACCTTTACAAATCTCTCCTCTTTGATTCTGATTTAGGTCTTGGAATCAAAGGACGAAATCCAAAAACCGGAAGCACTTACAAGACAATTACTTATGTTGCAACACAGATGGCCAAACGGCAAAAACTCTATTCGGAATTTGAACGTGTCCTTTATGTTGCACTGACAAGAGCAAAAGAAAAGCTCATAATTGTCGGTTCAATTCACAATGAAAATTACAAAAAAGATGGCTCGCTCTCCTCTATCTATATGGATAAGTTTGCAACCATGGATAAATGTGAAAACTTTGAGTACCTTGAAACAATTAAACATAGCACGTTCCTTGATTGGATTTTGATGTGTATGATAAGACATCCTGATGCTCAAGCATTAAGAGACTTGTCGCAAAAGCCATGCTATGTCTTGCCTGATGCAAAATTCCGTTTACACTGTGAAGTACATGGCAAAAATGAAGATGCACAGGAAATCACTATTCCTGAACGCCCAACAACTATCGATGAATCCTTGAAACAAGACTTAGAGGCCAGAATTAACTTTGAATATAAGTACCTACCTCTTAGCAAAGTATCAACAAAACGCGCTGCTTCAAAGTTACAAGAAGAAGGCTTTAATGAGCAATTCTTTGCAACATCAAAGCCTAACTTCCTCAATGATCAAAACTTTACTCCAGCGCAACGTGGTACTTGTCTTCACAAATTCATGCAGCATGCGGATTTCAACATTGCAAAGGATGACGTTGAAAAAGAGATTGAAGCATTAAAAGCTAAGAAGTACTTAACAGACGAAGAAGCTGAAGTTCTTAACATTGAAAAAATCAAAGGTTTCTTCCGTTCCGATATCTCAAAGCGAATATTTGATAGCAACAACGTTTATAGAGAGAAAAAGTTCTCTGTACTTGTACCTGCCATCAAATATGACACTTCTCTTGGAGATGAATTCAAAGACGAAAAAATCCTAATACAAGGTATTGCGGACTGCGTCTTTGAAGAGGATGGCAAGCTTATAATTGTCGACTACAAGACTGATAGGACTACAAACGAAGAGGAATTGATTGAGAGACACAAGCCTCAGCTATCAACATATAAGGATGCACTCGAGCAAGTCCTAGGCAAGGAAGTAGTAGCTTGCTACATCTACGCTTTCTCGCTAGACAAAGAAATAAAAGTTATATAAACAAATAAAGCCTCCCAAATTTGGGAGGCTTTACTCATTTGCTTTCTCTTGCTAAACGTATTTCTTCATTAATTTCATCCAAGGTCATATTTGCTGTGCCATTCTTTATAGCTTCGA
>JAGHVH010000015.1 GCA_018064455.1 Candidatus Limimonas egerieequi
ACGCAAATTATCCTTGTGCAAGAATCACTTCTGAAGTAGGAGCGAGCTCAAGCACGTATTATAGCGATTATTATTATCAGAGCACGGGCTTGCGTGCTTGCATTTTCGGGGCGGATTGGGGCAATGGTGATACTGCCGGTCTCTTCTATTGGAGTTGTAGCAATGCGCCGTCGCGCACGGACATCAGTCTCGGCTCTCGCCTATCTTGGAAAACCATTTAAGGGGGTATCGGGGGAGTATTCCCCCGCCCTATATTAACACTGGGGTTAAATAAATGAGGGCTTGCGTGCTTGCATTTTCGGGGCGAATTGGAACAATGGTGATAATGCCGGTCTCTTCTATTGGAATTGTAACAATGCGCCGTCGAACACGAACATCAATATCGGCTCTCGCCTAACTTATTGTATATTTATAATATTTATTTAACTCCTTACCACTTGGTAAAAATTAACTCGCAAATGGTATGGGCTAGTAAATAATTGAACGTCCATAAGAGGATAAGATATGAAACGATATGGTTATTTATATGAAAAAATATATAACAAAGATAATTTAAGGCGCGCTATTATTAACGCTTCTAACGGAAAGCATAATAGAGAAAACGTTAGGTATATATTAAATAATATTGATCACTACACGGACATATTATACGCACTGCTAGTTGAAGAGATGTTTGAGCCATCTCCGTATAATTGTTTTACAATTTATGATCAAAGTTCAAACAAAGAGCGCGAGATTTTTGCTCCTAAGTTTTTCCCAGACCAGGTAGTCCACTGGGCAATAATGCAGGTAATTCAACCATATTTAGAGCTTCCGATGTATCATTTATCGTGCGGTTCTCGTCCATATAAGGGCGCCCATTACGGTAAGAGATATTTAGAAAAATGGCTTAAGAATGACATAAAGCACACTAAATATTGTCTTAAATTAGATATAAGAAAGTTTTATCCGAGCATCAAACAATCGAAATTAATGGATTTGTTAGATTGTAAATTTAAAGACGAGAAACTGTTGAATTTATTGTATTCAATAATTAGTAGTACAGAAAACGGCATTCCAATCGGTAACTACACATCTCAATGGTTTGCAAATTATTATCTAACCCCACTAGATAATTATATAAAATGTGATCTTAGGATAAAATATTATATAAGATATATGGACGACATGGTAATACTCGGTAGCAATAAAAAAGAGTTACATAAAACTAAGATAAAGATTGAACGATTTCTAAATGATTATGGGCTCTCACTCAAAGATAATTGGCAGGTATTTAGAGTAGACGATAGAAGCATAGACTTTATGGGGTTTCGTTTTTATCACAACAGGACTATATTGAGAAAACGTACGGCACTGAGAATTAGACGCAAGTTTAGGCGCGCAAGTAAAAATCTAAATTATAAAAACGCCAGTGCTTGCATGTCTTATATGGGCTGGGTAAAAAGTGCAGATATGAAAAATTTTTATTTAAAATACATAAGTCCGTATTTTAATATTAAAATGGCAAAAGAGGTGATTAGAAATGAAAACAGAAAGCGATGTTAGACCACAGTCATATTTAATCGAGGTTATAGATGACATGGCCAATGTAATCATTACAGACAACATTGTAGAGGTGGATCGCGACGATACTACGTTTTATGAATATGATATGTACATTGCAACAGTTCCATACTCTCCGTTACTTGACAGCGACGTTAAAAACAATTATGATACATGGCTCGCAAATCTAAAAAACATTGAGCAGGTAAACTTACAATCAGAATATATTAGAAGAATCGAATTGCTTATAAGGGGCAGATATAGCATTAACGACGAACTTGCCATTCAAAGACAAAGAGATTCAAAACCAGACGAATGGGACGAGTACTTTGAATTTGTAGAACGGTGCAAAGCTGACGCGCGTACACAAATATACGGGCAATAACAAATTGTAATATAAAAGATCCCCTCGGTTGCCCGAGGGGTACATCTTTTTATTTTCATTTTCTGTGCTACAGTCGGAATGTTGTAAGGCCATTTATTCGCCTCGTCGTATCACTAACTAAGATACGATATCGGACGGCAGCATAACTGATGAGTTTCCTACAACCGAAGGAAGCTTGCCATCCCATTTCTCATAATACTTGTTTGTAAGTATCTCATCGGAAAGAGACTCGTTGATTTTGTTATTAGCTTCTGCCTCTGCGTCTGCTCTGATCTTCTTAGCCTCCGCCTCTGCTTCTGCCTTTTCGATCTTCTGCTTATTCTCTATAGCTGCTTTCTCATATGCTAACTGTGCGTTTTGCTTAGCTGCGATTGCATCATTATAAGTTTCTTCAAAATCAATGTTAGATATAGTTACACGATTGATAGAGATGGTATCTTCGCCATATTTACCGTCAAGAATGTTTTGTAATTTTTCTTGAGCTAATGGCTCTATCTTTCCTCTATTAGTTGCATCTACGTCGACAAGTTCCTTTGATGCTGACTTGATTGCTGACGCTACGGTAGCCTGAGTAAGTATGCTGTTTTTATAGTCTGTAACATTTGCAACAAGCCATGACGATTTATCCGAAGATATCTGATAGGTAATAGTAATCTTTTCGAAAAAGATGGTTGTTCGATCGGATGTTTCCGCCCAAATCTTTTCTTCGAAAAGAATATCTTGTTGCTTATTATTGACCTTCTGTATACTTTGCACAATAGGAATCTTAAATGTAATTCCTGGGGAGACCGGGTCTTCTTTTACTTGTCCAAACGTTGATTTAACTCCGGTATATCCGGTAGGTATAATCCTAAATGAAAGTAGCGCCATTAGTACTAAAATTGTAGCTACCACAATTGCGGTAATTTTTTGATACAGTTTCATATTTATCACTCCAGATTCTTTATCTTTCATTATATTTTTTCTCACAGCTATGTTTTCTGATATTTTTGTTTCTAATTCTGTTGGTTTATACATCGCTATCACTCCCTCTGTAAAAAACTATTCTTTATTTGGCACATCTTTATATGCCTCATCTATAACTTTCTTGGCTATTTCAATATCTGTAAATTCTATTTGTTGCAATCCGATATACTTTTCAAAAAATTCTATAACATAATATTCGTGTTTTTGACAAGAACAGAAACCGATTGGTATATATTCGCTTACTTTGTATATTGGAATACATTTATAATATTCGCATATTTCTTTTCTTGTTTCCATATATTCCTCCTTGTGTATAAAACTATGTTTTTATTCATGCCAAGCACAAGTTTCACAGTTTTTACTGCAAGTTAATTTTGCTCTTTCACACATTTCTTGTTTTGAATATTCTTTAGTAAGTCCAAGTTTCTTTAATATCCAAAATATAATTCTATCTCTTAATGTTAATTCTTGCATTTTTAATCACTCCAATCTATTGCTTGACCACACAAAGGACAACAATGCATTCTTTCAGTGACATTGTAGTCCATCATACAAGTATGAGGAGTATGCAATTCTACCCTTTTCTCATAACAGCTTGGACAGAAGTATTGGTCAAATTTTTCGCCCATTAATGACCCTGGCTCATTAATTGGTTTCTTTGGTATCTGCTTTTCAAGCGTCTCGATAGCCAATTCTATTGCCTCAAGGCTTGGTGTTTCGTATGTACCTTCAAAATTTGTTAATTGATATATTGCTTCTTCGTATGTCATTTAATCACTCCCTATCTATCTCCGTATACTCAACGTTAGGTGCATACTTTCCCCACCCAATAGAAGACTCTAATTCTACTTCTTTAGCAGGTCGCAAGTCAAGTCTTAAAACTTTCTTGTTAATTAAATCCATTTTAATAATATGCAAAATATCATTTTCAATAGCAAAAATACCATCTTCAAAATCAGTTGGTATGAGATAATTATTCCCGTTATGTTTTAATAGTTTAGCCATCCGTCATATTCTTCCCCAAGCCAAAAACTGATTCCTGCTATGCTATTGTTAAATGATTTACCAATGCTTAATAATTTTGTCATAATAAAATATGCCAATTCTTCGTTACTCATATTGTTAAGCATTTCTCTATTTGTCATTATAATCACTCCTATACAAAACTACGGTTTTATTTTCATTCGCTATCTGGAATGTTGCTATTTAGTTCTCGTGAGATGATTTCTTTATAATATTCTTTAAAAATATCCTTAATAAGAATAATTGCATTCTTAAGAGTCAAGCCCCTTGCTTTAACTTGCCCATTTATTTTTACACAATATGTATTTCCCCACATTACTAATCACTCCTTAAACGTCTTTGCTCCACACCAAATACAATATCTGCCTACAAGCTGCAAACTGTGGCAATTAGAACAAAGACCTACCCTTTGGTTGAATTTAAAGCCAATCTTATTTTTGTCTACAACAATTCCTTGTACATCTTTAACCTCTAACTGTATATTTTCAATTCCTTCCCATTTTGCGTGAACAACCGGTGCAAAGTCTATTCCCTCTGCTATTTTATTATCCATCTTTGCCCCACAATAATGACAATAGTTGTAATCTTCTGTGTTACTTGTCATACCATTCCAACAGTTGCTACATATCATTTCGTGAGAAAACTCATCATATTCCCACCTTGCGTGAACAACTTTATCTGGAATAATTACATTGTGGTGTTCATCAAAATCAAATTCTCCATTTCCTAGTGCTTTGATTAGTGTATCAACATTACAGCCATCGCAATTAGGATAACTTTTACAAGTTCTACAGCTCATCACTTTTATCCTCCTGTACAAAATCACAACATTGTTCATTTAGGAAAATTCGGCATTACGAAAATCATACCCACAAAGGTGGATGATATATTCGTCATCGCATTTTTCTTTTTGTTTTTCTTCTACCATATTCCAAAAATCATCAAAACTAACTTGCTTATCATGCTCAGTCATTATTTGATAGTTGCCATTGGTCTTATATTCTAGAAACGACTTCCATTCTTCTATGTTTGTTATTGAATTGAAGTATTCTTCTTCGTAGCCCTCTAGCTCCAAATCTTCATATAGCCTAAATATAAACTTCCACCCAAAACTTGCTTTGCCAATATGTAATGGCGGGCGAACAGTTGCACTATCCTTGACTAAATAATAATTTGTTCCCATATATACTCCTTATATACAAAGTCATTTCACTTTACCTTACTATTAATCTTACGTTTATCAATTATTGATTTTATTCTTTGCATATCTGTTATTTGAGATTCAGTTATATTGAAACTTTTAGAATAACTTAATTTAGACATTTCCATAGCGTTGACAAAAGTTTCAACTTGCTCCGTACCAGATATTACAAAATTCTTAAATATACTCGATGTTGGCATAATGCACTCCTTATTCATCTTTGCTTGATCAATCTAATGCTTGACCACAATTATCACAAAATAGTGTGATTTCACCTGAATGCTGTATATGGCAATAAGGACAATTCCAATATTCTATATATCCATCATCGTATATAATATTTATAGGGGCCTTCGGTATCTGCTTTTGTAAAGCTTCAATTGCCATTTTCCCAGCTTCATAGCCTTCGTCTATAACAAGTGGGTCATTTATCGCATCTATAGCTTGTCCGCAATTCCAGCAATAAATGGTTTCATGATCTTTCGGGTTTGCTAGATTTTTGGTGATAAAAGAGAAATCTGTATTGCAGTTTGGGCATCGCTCATACTTTGATTTTATAGGGATTTGTTTTTCAAGTGCTGGAATAGCAGTTATACATGCTTCATCAATATAGCTTATTTCTTCCCAATAATCGTTGTCTTCAAATACTTTTAGTGCTTCTTCATATGTCATTATATCTCACCCCAATCAATTGCTTGGCCACATTCATCACAGAAATTTGGGTGTAATTCAAGCTCTTCTCTACAACTTGGACAATAATGAACTATTGATCCGTTTGGGAATTCTTTATTAAATGGTGGTAATGGTATTAGCCTTTCAAGTGCTTCAATAGCTAAATAATTAGCATTAGCAAGTTTTTCTACGTTATCAAGTTCGTTACATTTAAAATAACAATCAATACAATCGACAACACATGGATAATCACGGTCTCCGCAATCACTTAAAAACTTGTGATATTTATCCACATCAACGTATCTACTCATCATCTTCTCCTCCAAAAAATTCTTCTAGGTATGGGTCTGGCAAATAATTTACTTGTCTATACCAATCAGTTCGTGAGAGTGTAACTGTTGCCGGTAAAATTTGTTCTTCATCTTCTATACACCAAGCCCATTTGCAATACTCTCGTCCTTCCACGCAAGAAGTATAATCCTCTTCTGGATAAGCATCATGCATAAGCTGTCCCCACATTCTTTGGGATAAACCAAATAAATATTCATTATTTATAATTGGTGTGCAATAATTATATTGATGAACAGAACCTGTAAAATGATAGTTATGTTCTTTAACGTCTTTTACAACAGCTTCATACATGGATTTAAATATTTCTGGGGACTCAGGTGCTTCGGGTGCCCCTATAAAACACTCGTTATCTCCATTAGTCCAACCAGTTACTTTATATTCTTTCATATTGTTCACCTCAAATTAAACTAATTACATAAATAATCTTCCTTTAATCTGTTGCTTTAAAATTATATATAGGAATAATACGTTCCACAATTTCAACTGTCGGTTTTATTGCTTCCATTATTTCTCCCATATCTTTATAAACAAAAGGCGCTTCATCTATTGTTTCTTGACAGACAGTAGAAGAATATATACCTTCCATTGATTCCTTAAAGTCCTCTAACTTTAATGTTTTTCTAGCTTGTGAACGAGACATTAATCGGCCCGCTCCATGTGGAGCAGAATAATTCCAATCACTATTTCCCTTACCAATGCAAATAAGAGAACCGTCACGCATATTAAGTGGAATTATACATAGTTGTCCTTCGTGGGCTGAAATAGCACCCTTACGAACATAGTTATCTTTAAAGTCAATATAGTTATGAATAGAAGAAATAGAATATGTTATATCCCATTCCATCTCTTCACAAATTGTATTAGATATATATTCACGATTAGCACGAGCCCATAATTGTACGAGTCCCATATCATCAAGATAATGACTTGCTAATTCACCTTCAAGGTAGCCGTTATTTTCCTTTGCTATCTTTTGCCAATATTCAGCCACTTGTTTTCCAAGGTTACGAGAACCAGAGTGAACAACTAACCAATATCCATTTTTGCTTTCATTAAGTTCTACATAGTGGTTTCCACCACCAAGAGTACCAAGTGAATTTTTTATCCACTCTATTTTCTGTAAGCCCTCTTTACACCAAAGATTAGAAAGTATAAAGTCTTCTTGCCATCTTGGTTCTATTGCTTTTGAACGAGCGTTCATACCAGACACAAGGACGTTTCTACATACATTATCAAGTTTTTCTAAATTTGGTTTACACTCACCAATGTAATATGCATCAACACCACAACCGATATCTACGCCTACTACGTTAGGAATTACACGTCCATTAAACTTCATCGTAGTTCCAATTACACAGCCGGCACCGGCATGAGCGTCTGGCATTATACGAATATGAGCATTTTCTCCAATAGGAGAATTCGCAATAGTTTTAATTTGTTCGATTGCTTCATTCTCTATTGTTTTAGCAAATATTTTTACTACTCCGTAATCAGAGTCTATTGTGTGCATTTCTAATTCTCCTTTCTTATTTAATATCAATCATATCGTCCACTTGTAATTAATTCCATTAAAAAACCGCACTCAGGACAACGAATAAAAGTTCTAGGTGGAGTAAGTTCTTCTTTGGTGAGATAAATAGTTCTACCGCACTCACAAAAAACACCATTGACTTCATCATTTTGACAGCCTGTTTGTATACCCATTTCAACTCTCATTTTAACTCCTCTTCACTTTCTTTAATTTTGATTTCTACGCCTGAGAGTTTACTTGCGCAGTAAGTCATCACTGTTTGGTATACGAAATCGCAATATTCTCCACTAATGCCTTGCCAAGCACAAAGTGGCCTATCGCCCTCGCCGCATTTAGTTTCGCAACAACTTTCTACTAATCTGTTAAAATCTTCCATATATCCTCCCGTACAAAATTACAATTTTGTGCGCTTACAAATTTCTAATAATAGTCTTGTCACCATCATGTTGCACAAGAAATGAATCGTTTGTACTGTCCTCTGGCAGCGATGATCTCTGCCAATACTCATCATAGTATGGTATGTTTTTTTCCATTACGTCTTTTGTTATCTCATATACTTCGTGCCAAAACTCGTCTGGCACTTCTACTTCTACTAATGCTTCGCTCATCTTGGCTACGCATATATCATTGATTTCTATTAATGTCATTATAAAACCTCTTATGAATAAGCACGTCGAATCATATTTTCTTCTTCATTCTGCAGTTCAAGGATTTCTATTGCTATTCCTATTTCTTCAACATAATCATATTGAGTATCAGTACAATTCTCACTAATTAAATATCTAAGGTTTTCTATTACTTCTTCTAGTTTCATTCTACTCACTCCTTTACATATTTAAAATTATTATATTAAATAAATTAACGCGATTAAATAATGCAAAACTTGGTCTTGAAAATATGTTATTTTATTATATCTTGCTTTCAATGGATCAATAATAATATGTGATATAAAAATAACTAATAATTGCCATGATATTCCAAAGCATAAATAAAAAGGTAAACAATATAAAACACAATGTATAAACAAATGATACCAATTTTTACCTTTAGTTTTTGCTATAAAGTCTACTTGTAATACATAATCTCCCAAACAATGGCAAAATAATATTTTTAATAATAACGATATCAATGTCATCTAATTTATCCTCATCTTTTAATTTCATATTTGTATACCCCATTAAACATCTATCTTATCCATCTTTGCTCCACAATTAGGACAATAATTATGGTAACCTTTACTGTAAATAAAACAATTTGTACATATATAATCATAATTTGATTTAAACCACCCAGCGTGAATGACGGGCGCAACATCTTCTGCACCACCACTTGCATAATATATTTCGTTATTAATAGCGGTTAAGGAGTATGCCAATCTGTTCATTTTATCAATATCTATATATCTTGCCATATTAATTTTCACCACTCTATTTTTACTTTTTGTTTTACTAATGACTCATAATATTTTTTTAGTTCTTTAGACTCTTCAGGTGTTAAACTTCGCATACCACTCTTATCCATCTTTGCCCCACAGTTAGGGCAATAATTAGTGTTGTTATATTTAAGTTCAAAGTCACAATTAGAACAATATGCCACACCATATATTCCGTCTTTATGTTCCCATTCAGCGTGAACAACGGGGTTTTTCATCTTATTCCTTAGATTATCAACAATAGCCAAAATAGACCTTGCCTGTTCTTCAGTCAGTTCGTTAACAGTACAAAGTGAATATTTGTATTTGGCTTTTGTAAGTGTCGTTATTAATTCTTTTTCAAATTCAATGCTGCTTCCAGTAGTCATATTAGCCATATATACAATATAAATCACATCCTTAATATAGTAGGTTCAAAACGATTTTCAATCTTATCTTCAATAGCTTTAGTAATATCGTAAGGCTCTATAAATATCCCTTCTTGTGTTATTCTCATATAACCATGTGAAGTATTATTAATTAAATCCGACGGCTTGTAAGGTTCTGGATAGAATGTCATATCACAATACTCACAAGTATTACTTGTCATACGAGCTCCACAGTTAGGGCATTTAGAATGTAACAATGGTTCTTTTTTAATTGGTTTAATTATTGGTTCCTCTTCAGGAGGGAGAAACATTATTGGAGTAGGTTCATATTCTTTAATAGGTGGTATAAGCTTTTCTATAGGATCTTCGGTATTATTTGCGCATATACAACAAGCTATAAAATATATAATTAATAAAATTAAAATTACAGCACCTATTATTTCTGATGCAGTCATAAATTAACCTCCGATTCTAAAAAGGGTATCATATTTATAAAGTATGCATATTCCCAATAATTTATATGTGTTTTCATATAATCATTTGTAAATAACAATAGTAACTTGTTGTTCCTATATATGTATAATCCATCTTCTTTTCTAATTGCTTCACATCCTAAATTTTTTATTTTCTCTTTTAATTCCGCCTCTTTAATAAGAACCATTCATAATCACTCCTTATCTAACTTTGCACCACATTTATAGCAATAGTTCACGTTTGTATAACAAGATTCCTTGCAATTTGTACATATAGGAACTCCTGTATATTTTGCCCTTATAATTTTAGCGTGAACAACTGGTACAACATCTTCTGCGCCACCATTATTGTAGTAACATTTGACACAATTTCCCTCACACTCGTGACGAATATAATGAATACAATCCAAATAATAGTTTTCAAACTTGTCAATATCTATATATCTTGACATTTACTCACTCCTCTAGTTTCTAATTTCACATATCAGATTATTTAATTTACTTAATAATATATTAATACACTTTCTTATTTCTTTCAAGAAAAAAATGTAAATTTTTTAAATTCAATAAATTGTGATGTATAAAACTGCTCTTTTATTTAGAGCGTTTTTTTATATATAAAAATTTTTAAAGAAGGAGGAAATCCAAATGGAAGAAAAAATTCTTGAAGTTGAACTTGAAGGTCAGACTACTTTCAATGAAGATCCAATTGATGTTCTCGTAGCGGAAGGAGATGTTGAGAATGTTCAAGATTAGAACTTCTAAGCCAACCTCATCCGACAAGTTTGTTAAGTTATACAAGACTACTGCTACCGGTGGTTTGTCTGCTTGCATTAAGGGCAGCCCTACTGATAGCGTTTGTACTGTACTTGCAAACTGTGTTGGATATAGCTGTTCTCGATTCAATGAGATCTATGCCGAACTTACCGGAAATACGGCAATGAAGTATCCGTATCTCAATTGCAATGCTGAGAATTTCGTAGAAAGAGCTAAGCAAACTTATGGACTTAGCACAGGTTCTACTCCTAAGCCAGGCGCAATCATGGTTTGGCAAAAGGGCGCCACACTTAGTGGCAACGATGGTGCTGGTCATGTAGCTATCGTAGAAAAGGTTATTGACGCTAATACAGTCTATACTTCTGAATCTGGATATGGCGGCAGTGCATTCTGGAACTCTACACGTTCTAAAGGAACTGGTAACTGGGGAATTAATTCTCCTTATAAATTTAGATGTTTTATCTATAATCCAGCTGTTACCGACGCTATGATTGCAGAAGAGAACAAAAAAGCTGAGAATGAAAATCCTTATGTTGAGCCTTCCGTAGTTATGAATCAGGCAACATACAAAAACAAGAGCTTTTCCGGCGTTAAGTGGGCTCAGTGGTATCTTACTAAATATAAGTATTATACCGACAAAATTGACGGTTACTTCGGCCCGCTCACATTTAATGCCGTCAAAGCATTCCAAGCCGGCCATAACGATCAGAGCGGAAAGGCACTTGAAGTTGACGGATCTATCGGCCCACTCACAAGATGGTCGTTGGTAAACGAATCAAAGTGTAAGAGATCTACTCCTACACAGGCTAAAGAAACAAAGACAATGAAGGTTGGTTCTGTTGTTAAGATCACCGGCAACAAATACTATGGCGGACAAACAATTCCTGCTTGGGTAAAGAAGAAGAATTGGATTGTCTACGATATCTCTGGAGACCGAGTAGTTATTAACAAGAGCCAGGATGGTAGCTCAGGCATTATGTCCCCTATCAAGAAGAGCGATCTTCAAGTAGTTTAAGGAGATGATTGTATGGAACTTATTAATGAATTTGTTTCAACTTATGGAGTAACTATCCTTTATGCTGTACTCACATTCTTGGCTGGCAAGATTGGTCTTGCTATCAAGAACGTATACACAAAGCATGTAAACGATCAGACTAAAAGGGAAGTTGCTCAGACATGTGTTAAAGCCGTTGAACAACTTTACAAAGATTTGAACGGCTCAGAAAGACTTGATAAATGTATTGAGTCTGTTGTGGCTATGCTTGGCGAGAAGGGCATTACTGCAACTGAATTGGAAATCCGTATGTTAATCGAATCAGCAGTTCATGAACTCAAGAGTACTGCTACTTGTGATATTTTTGCGGACGACAAACAAGAAAAAGAGGATGCCGAAGACGAAATCAAGTAACGGGTAGTATATACTAGCCTAACTTCGTCTTCAACAATAAAAAGGCAAAGGAGGTTTTTTCAGTGACAGATCAAGAATTAGCTAAGCTTGTTGAGACGGAGCAAAGGTCTAAATCAAACAGTCACCGACTAGATGAGGTCGAAGACGAGATCAAAGGGATTAAGAATGATCAGAAAGCGATTTATTCCATTGCAACTTCTGTTGAAGTTATTGCCCAAAGAATTACTACTATTGAAGCTAAGGTAGACGATACTAACGCTAAGGTAGACAGTCAGGCTAAGGCACTAAAGGAAACAGAAGCAAAGTTATCTGAAAAGATCAACGAATCTGAAAGGGCACCACTTAAACAGACCGCGTCAAATATAAACCAAGTTAAGGTTGCTATCATTAGCAGCATATGTACTCTTCTCGCATCTGGGATTATTGGCGCAGCAATTGCATACTTAACCTAATTAGACATCACAGCACAACGCATTGGTAAACCCGGCCACGCTGTTGAGCGCGCTGTCTAACAGCTCCCCGTAGACATAGTTATACCCCCAAGTATAAACGTGCCTACACGGGCCTCACAGAGGAAATTAAAGCATGTAATGAAAATTATATAATTTTTGTTATACTGATCGAGGAAACATTCTCGGTCTGAGGTTCAACAATTTACAGGAATGTTGAATATATGTTGAACATAAATTGAAATCCCCACAACCTATTATAGGAAGTGGGGATTTTTTTTACGCCGTGTCTTTTTTGAAATTTGTACTGAACAAAATCTCGCATAATTGAAAATTGTTCAGTATGCTTACTGGCATAACGAAAAATTGCGGAATACGCAAAAATAATTTCTGTACCGATAAGGTATAAGCAACGATATTACGTATAATTTACTTTGACATTTACACGATTACGAACACTTATCGTTCGGTGTATGATATTGTAAGTTCAAAATGTTTGTCGTCATCATAATGATCTTCGACCGGCTTGCAGAAAATAATGTAATCCTTAACATAAGAACTCTTATCTAGAAACGTTGCTAAGCCGTCCAAGAAGTCTAAGTGCTCCCAGTCGTAACCTCTGTCGAATATATATCTATCGAGAAGATAGTGTATCTTCCAATATATTTTGTAGAGCAGCGAACTGTATCTTACATAATCCTTAAAATCAGATATCGTCATCTACGTAATCCTCCGTTTATGTCCAGAATGAGCACATATGCTCCAATCCTTTTGGTCTATCAATTGGATAGTACTCACCCTTGTCCTCGTCATATTTATAAAACCACGCCTCACGCTTGGCTCCATACAATCCCTCGGTGATCTCTTCGATGATGGCATAATTATAGCAGGTTTCCCACAAGTCTGCTTGATTGTTTTTAACAACCCGGTCCGCTGCCTCAAAGCTGCTATACCATCCGGCGTTGCATGGATACTGCAAGTATGGGACGTCGTTCTCTATGTCTTCAACCGTTGTAATTACAAATATTGAACTCATAATAAATTCTCCATAGTAGACTAATCAAATCGGTTATAACGATTATTAATACAAGTAAACAACACCCTTTAGGGTATGATTCATCCATATTTGATTGACATTATAACCGATGGGGTGTAATTTTGCTTGTGACAAACAATGTGTTATCCTTTTATTAATAACTATCATAAAAGAAATATCGGTATTTAGGATTAGGAGAAATGATATCCTCTTTAATAAGCAAAAGATTAGCGAGGTTAATTCTGTTCCAATCAGAATCTTCCCAATCATCATCTTCATCTTCAATAGCTTCAAGAATACAATAAGTTAATGTTTCAATAACCATATCTATATTCTCATCATCTATTTCATAACAACCACTATTACCTAATCTATGGTCTTCAGTGGAAGCACGACTAATTAATGAATCTCTAAAGTGCCAACATTTCCTCCAATAACATACTTCTATGTGAATATATCCGTAAATATTAACGTCTTCTATTTCTAAAGGCAAATCTTGTCTATTGATTTTAAATATGCCATTGTCAAGTCCCACAACTATTCCTCCCAGCATTTATAATACTCGTCGATTGATGTTGCCGTGTCGTCAATATTATCAATACACTTTTCGCAATACGGAGAAATGTATCCGGTAGTAATGTACTCTGCAGGCTCTCCGCATTCGCAGCACGTAAATCTACTGAATTCGACATACTTTCTGATAATCTCGTCCGTTTCATCTGTGCCTCCGTTATCGTACCAACGAAGTTCCCCGAACTTTTCCTTTGCCTGCAAAACAACATAGTCGTTCAATAGGCCAAGTTCCTCTAACTTAAGTGCAAGCTCTGCACACAAGTCGTTAACCAACTTTGTCCATCCCTCTGGACATTCGTACTCAAGAATATCAAATGCTATCATATAAATTTCTCCTACAAATCATTATTCAGTCTTACTCATTTATTTCAATTGCATATTTAGGTAGGCAATCATTTACATACCTTTTCATAAATGACAAATTGCCCTTTAGTTGGATTAAAACTTCGATCTCGTCTGCATTGTCGGATTTTTTGATATCTTCTAATACCCTCTCGTATCCGGCGTCAACAATCGCATTTAAAAGTTTTAAGCTGATATATTTATTGTCCATATGTTTTATCTCCGTATGTATACTTGAAAATATTGTTTGGGTCAGATGGGTCATTTTTTACTAATACGAGATTTTATTCAGCACAAGACTTTCAACAACGTGCTTGTAGAACATGTCTTGACCAGAACCGCGCCAATTGTGGACCATAATGTCGTAACTCGGTTCTACGTTTTGCTCAAACGTGCCAAATCGGTCTACTATCTCAATAGTTCCTATATGCTGCTCTCCGCCAGAGACAAATCTGACTTCATCGTACAGTTCATATTTTGGTTTGTTCATTTCCAATTCGTCCTCCATCAAAAGATAAATTCATATACTATCGTCGGCATGACTCCCATACCATCTGCATATGGAATAGAACGTATTGTGTTGAATTCGATCCAATCTATGGCTTGCTGCTCGTCGCATCCGTACTCGTCCATATATTCTCTAACCATATTGTCGTAACTGTATACAGCACTTCCGTCCGTGGTTATTCCAATAATTGAATTGTCGAATGATGGGTTGTCGAACACGACTGTATCTTCGTTCAGCATCTCTCTTATTTCTACGTCTACCATAGTCGATTCCTCCTAAAAGATAAGATATACTCCGTCTTGCTCTTAGTTGTGATCAACCAAAATACCTCGTCGTATGTCTTGATGGTTTCAATTGAATAATTCTCTTTGTCACTAAGCACTAAGCTTAATAGACGTAGTATGTATTTATGTGGCAACTTAGTGCCTGTTTTAAGTTCAAATAAATGTAACATGATTAAAGTCTCCCAGTGCTGCCAAAGCCTCCGGTTCCACGTTCTGTTTCGTCGAGCGAGCTTACCTGATTGAATATGACTGTTCCGTATGGAATGAAAACAATCTGAGCAATTCGCTCCTTGCAGGATATACCTTGCGACTGATCGCTGTCGTTTCTTAGGCACACCATTATTTCTCCACGATAATCTTCGTCAATGACACCTACACAATTCGCTGGCCTAAGACCGTGCTTACAAGCAAGTCCACTTCTTGCAAATATAGCTCCGAAGTAACCGTGAGGTATAGCCACCTTGATGCCAGTATGAATAGTACGAGTTTCGCCTGGCATAAATACAACGATAGGGTTTTCTTCGCACGCGTACAAATCGTATCCTGCTGCACCGTCAGATCCTCGTGTCGGTTCAGTTGCGTTTTCATTTATCTTTTCAAAATTTACTTTCAATGCCTGTTTAATTTGAGCATGAGCGTCTAATTTGTTATTTGGCATATTAGAGTTCCTCGTTTTCGTAATCTCCTACAGAAAAGAAGCCTTCTTCACAAGCGGGGTGTCCCTGCCAACTGCGCTTCTTCTCTTCCATTCCAATGTGGAATGGGAATAAGCAATATCCATTAATTGCATTTCTTCCGAGACTGTCTATCTCTGGTCTGTAATGAATGCAGTCTTCACAAAATTTACCTTGATTATCCATAGAGCACCTCTCTATAAATTATTTAATATGGTTGATACGGCTACTGTACTAGTTACCCAATTATGGTTACACTTCTGGTTTGCCTTCCTACTGAAGACGCAGCATCATGATCTGCATAATACAAATCGATGCCGGCGGTTCCTCGGTCGTCCACGCGCCAAGTACCTAGACCATCTATTTCGATTAATGTACCAAGTGGTAAACTATTAGTGGCGCAGCTATATCCGCTAATAAGCACTCTTCCGCTCGCGCCGCAGACTATATCGTTCCCGTTCTCGTCCTTAGGGCGATTATAAGCCCATTGACCACAGCAGATAGGGCAACTGCAATAACCTGTAATTGTCATGGTCATTGAGCCACTGTAACTGCTGGTGTAACTAGGACTGTAAGAGTATGTATTCTCAACACAATCCTCCTCTTCCTCAACGTAATCTGATTGAGGAGTACAGTCCTCATCTAATATTTCGTCCTGTTCAGGTTCTGCAAGTATTATCTCTCCGACCTGAACTTCGTTTTCTGTGCTAACTTGATCAGCGTTTGTGCCATTGATGTTAGGCATAAACTGGAATGCTAATACCACGATAGATATTGAACATACTAAGAAAGCTACTCTTATATAAATACTTCGAATATTATCTTTCCTCCTATTTCTTCTCTACGGTAGCAACGTAATCAACCATATTATGACTAAATAGTTTTGTTTGCTGCACCACAATGTGGGCAGAACGCAAAGTCTTCTCCAATTGTTTGTGGGTTAGACTTAATCTTGTGGAAACAAGCGGAGCACATATAGTCCCCAGAATTGTTACACTCAATCCAGTGACCCGTTGTATAAGGCACGAGTCGTACAAATTCGACTCCGTAGTAACTATCAACATGTTCAGGGGTAATCGGCTCAGTAAAAAATGGCAACGGCCTCGCGATATCTTTTACTTCTACTTTTCCTCCGTAAATCCAATCCATATGTATCCTCCATTTATTTAATTGACACGAACATCTTAGCACATTATTTAATTAATGTCAAGAATTTTCTGCAATTTTTTGCAAACTTTTTCTATTCTTGTCGTCTACGATAATTGTTCCCTGGTGTCCGCACACAACTCTTGTGTCACAGAAAATCTTATAACCACATTCTCTTGCTCTTAGACAGAATGAGAAATCCTCACCCATTCCACCGAGCTGATCAAACGGCCCGCCAAATCTGTTCTGTATAGCCTCTAACACCGAAGTCTTTATAAGGAGACATCCTCCTCCCACTCCTTCTACCTCTACCATTTGATCCTCTGGGTAATCATCTAAGTATGACTCAAATACAAATCTGTCGTCTTCAATTCGTAGCGTCGGATACATTATTGGAGAGTAATTTGGTCTTCTCTTAAAATAGAGTCCCGACACAACGTCAACGTTATCTTCGTATAATTTAACGAGCGCATCGGTTGGGAACGTCATATCCGAGTCCATAAAGAAAACGTAGTCATATCCGCCCTCAATAGCCTCTTTAGCAAATCTGTTTCTCGCCTCGGCTATAAGTGTGTCGGTGATAAATTGAATACCGCAAGTACACGGCCTCTCCAGTGAAAGTACACTTTGTACAAACGGTGCATCCATCTTAGCGTACGTAGGTACGCAGATTAATATACTTGGCATTGCAATTCCTCCTATTTGTGCCATTTAGGCACTTTATTCTTTAATGTATAGGCCACAATGGCACATACCTGAGTCCATCTCTCGGAACTCCCTACACATACATTTTGTATCTTCGTTCTTAACGATACTGCAAGGGCAGTATCCAGAGTTGTCCTTCAACGCTTTCTTAATCTCTTTGACGAAATCAACATCTGGATTAAGTTTGATAGTTGGTTTTCGTTCTTCGAGTTTGTCAAAAAATGTTTTGCCGTAATCTTTATTTTGTTCTACGAGTTCTTCGTACATTTTACTTTCCCTCTTCTGCGATAATCATTGAATCAATAATAGAACCAATCGACATAAAGTCTTCGCTCTTGACGACTCTCTTGTAATCTTTCTTACTGAAGAATCGTCTCTTTTCTGTGGCAGTCCTAAATGTATTGCAATATGAATAAAGCATCTCAAAGTCTCTGCTATAGCAGTGGAAGTTGTTAGCGATATAATGCAGCGCACCAACGGGTGCACCGATATCATTTGCGACTTTCTGATGTAACATTTCAATTGCATGAATGTTCATAGGGAATGCTTTAACTCCGTCATTAGACCTGAAGACCACTGTCATTTCTAGCTTGCCATTGACGTAGTTAAACATCATTAACTGTAAGCAAGGTGGGTCAGAAGTAAAGTTTATATCGTCTTGACCAAGTGCAATACACGCTCTTCTCGTATGAAGGTTGCGTTTGAGTTCGTCAATTAGCTGATTATAATACTTTGAATACAATTGATGGTACGTATATTCCCATCCGGAGTCGTCTGCTGTTCCATCAATAAACTCTTTGTCGTATTTATACAACCCTTTTAGGTCAGACATGATTGACTTACTAATGAACGGTTCCGAAGTCGGCTCTTCAATGTCGAGACACAATTGTATCTCTCTTGTCCAATCTGTTCTGTCTTGATTTTCTCTCTGTTGTAAAACCCCTTTGGAGTTGAGAGCAATCATAGCCTGCTCTACACCTTCTCCAATGGATTTTGTGCTTATATATTGATACATTAACTATCTCCTAAATTAAATATCTTCCTGTAAGATTTTAAATCTATACATGTTAGATCCCTGTCTTAGGTATCTATAAAAATAAAGCGCTCTTGCAAATTCTTCCATATTTTTACTTGCGCGCTTTTCAAAAATCTTATCCATAAAATCATTGTCCTCGGCTGGTTGTTGTGCTCTAAATCTGATGTCACCTATTAGCTCTCTGTTAAAGCAATATTGCCATACCATCGCATAGCACTTGCAGTTATATTTGTCGCTTAGGAATGGGATTTTAATCATGTCCTTTCCCTTCACAAACTCTATCACGCTAGCGATTGCATAATCGTCTATCAACCAATCGTCTCCGTCCATAAACCATATATATTCTCCATGAGACGCCTCGAGGCCTATATTCCTGGCGAGGCCGCAGGAGTGGACGCTACATTCAATTATCTGATCTGCCACTCCGTATTCCTCAATAATATTTCTAGTGTTATCAGTGCACGAGTCCAATACAAATATATACTCTACGTTGTCATCTGCAAGTTTTTGCTGCGATATAGACATTAACAAATCGCCTATAAACGGCTCCAGATTAAAGCATGGCACTATAACACTCAATTCTATTCTGTTGTCCATTCTTTTATGTCTCCTGTTGTTGTATGGAACTCAACCCTACTATTGTTCCTAGCGTTTGTGTTGCAATATTTGCACATTTTTGTAGGCTCGTTTAGAAACTTCTTTATTTCGGGCTCTCCATTTCTGAATATATCAATGCTTATGTCGTCCAGATTGTATGGCATATCAATATCAAAGTGGTTAGCAAATATATCTATGTTGGGCATAACACAGCAAGGATATAATCTACCGTCTTTTAGGAAATACCACTTATGTATATGTAGATCACACATTAGGAATGATGTTATCATGTCTTGCTTACCTTCGAGATCTAGAGACACATTGTACATATTTCCCTTTTCGTGTATTTCTTTGATTTTGAAATCATTTACTTTAGCCCAATCGATATTTAGCCCATAGTCGCTAACACATATGCCTATGTTTTTCTTATTCATATCTTCTACGGACACTTTATTGAGAAGTATACCGTTAGTGACCAGGAATATTTTCGCACTAGGGAATAGATCTCTGGCAACACAACAGAACTCAAACCATTGCGGATGGAGAAGTGGCTCGCCACCCATAATCCTAATTGTTCCAATGTCGGTTATGCACGAAAGCCTGGTCATCTCGCACTTAAATTCATTGAGATCTTTATAGTATGGCTCTGCAATATTTGAGAAATGAGAACATCCGGCACACTTTAGATTGCAGTGGTCGGTTATGTGGGTTTCAATATAATCTATCATAATAGATCACTTCCTAATATATTTTTTATGCCAATCTTGGTAACACTTTTTCTTGCAAGGTACTTTGGACGGATCTACGTTCATCCAGTAATTGACTACGCTACTGTAATAATCGTCGAACGATACTCCAACTTCACAGAAGTCACAGATATCATACGACTCTGACTTTTTGCGATAAGATTTGTTTGGATATGTTTCTTTGCTGCGTCTAATCTTGCGATTCGCAATCTTTTTGTCCATTTTATTTTTCTTATCTCCACAGTAACTTGTGTGTTTCTTTGATCTGCTCATAATAACCTCCGTTAGCTAATAACTTCAGCGTATTGATTTGGAGACGCGAGCTTAACCCCGAGCACATCATCGTAATGACTTTCGCATCCGGGCACGTATCTTCCAAATTTGATTATGATATTCTCATACTTTTGTAACAGGGCGACTTGATATAAAACCTCACTCTTATTAAACCCCGTATAGATTATTACCGTGTCGTTACAGGCATATTCTTTTCTAAGTTTTCTAATGATATTTTCTAATTCTGGGTACTGCTCAAATGGTTCAAATCCCGCAAAACAAACAGCTTTTGTTATGTCGTTTTTGATGTATCTTTTTATGATATCGTCGTCACTCATATTGATTAGTTTAGATGTTCTCCAATCATAATTTTGACATACTGATAATGGAATGTTAGCTTCCTTGCAGCATTTACCGTCACAGAACGCAGTAGCTATATACATGCACGGTTCTTTATATTGGACAAAATCTTCGTCAACAATTGTACGTATAACCATTTAATATTTCTCCAATTTCTAAATATATATTCTCTTCGTTTGTGAGTTCGAATAAATCGATATTGTGGGAGTGGCAGTACTCTCTCTTCATATCGTCTCGCGACAGTGATTCTATGTATTTATCGTCCGGCAAACCAAATATATTATCAAAGTGTTGTTCGCCTTGGTATTCCACTAAACACCTAAGAGATTTATCAGAATTAAATATTGCAAAATCAAACCTTAATGGATATTTTTTACCCCTTAGATCGGGAAATGTATATTGTTTTTCATATAATATATTATGTTCTTTTAGGTACTCTTCTATCATTACTTCTCTATACGACATAATACATCCACAAGATTTAGTGTCTCCGGTCTGTAAATATGAAGAATAAACATCAACTATATTTCCACAATCACACATACATCTCCAAACGGCTCTGCCATTTTTTGATCCGGCATACTCAATTACCGAAAGTTTTCCAAATCTTCTACCGGTTAGATCAACGGTTCTGGCTTTAGATGTGGCCTCTCTGTTATAACATCCGCAAGAAACGATTGCGCCACTTCTTAGATGTTGACCTTTAACCTTTTTGATATTTCCACAGTCACATTTACAAATCCACTCTGCCTGACCCCCGGTAGACGGTGCCCTTTCAAGCACCGTCAATCTGCCGAATTTTTGTCCCGTGAGATCAATAAGTCTAGTCATTCATTGTTTCTGCCAATTCGTACCACTGTCTTGTACTGAACTCAGCAAACCTCTCTTTTGAAAAACTTCTGGTAGGTACTAAATATCCGACAATTCTAACGTAAGTATCAAATACTGGTTTGCCGCAGCTAGGGCAGATATCCGTACCGATAAAGCCATGGTGGTTTTCGCATTCATTAATTCTTGTGTTAAATGCGAAATAGATAACTCCGGACTCGGCGATTCTATTTAACATATCCCAAGCAACTTCTGTGTTAGGGAAGTTTGACTCTAGGTTGATGTGTGCAATAGCACCTCCAGAGCACTTAGCGTCAAGAACTGCGCTCAACCTTAGCTTCTCTTGAATTGTGCACTTAGTTGAAAGTGGTATCCATTGATTGCTGTAGATGAACTTCTCATTTAAGTCGTAGAGCTCATTATCTTTTTGGCACAAAATACATGCCGCACGTTCTGCCGGCACACTTTCAATGTTGAAACTATACTCGTCGGTAAATGAGTCCTTTACATCGTTAAGAACCTCGAAGATCTTACTCGCAAATTCAATGCCTTCGTCGGTGTAGTATGTATATCCAAGCTCATCTGTTGTTGTGTATCCAAAAGCCTCAATTACTTCGAACAGTCCGAGGATGCCAACCGTACAGTATTGCTTGTCCATCTCGATCATACCGTCTTGGTAGTTAGGAAGAAGCCCCTTTTCTACGTTGCGTCTTATGATACCTCGCACAACGTCGAGCGTCTTGCAGCAAAGCAATGTTCTCTTTTTAAGAAGTGCAAGATATTTCTTCTCGTCGCACTCTGTCTCTAGGGCAATTCGCATAAGGTTGATTGTGTTTACCTTAACTGATCCAATTGACAATGCTGTGCCACCGATTGAATTGATAAATCCGCTTAACTTGGTCGTGTCGCTGAGCAAGCGGCAGCAGTTACTAAGTGTCGTGACATCTCCGCTAACAAAGAAATTGCTATCATTCCACTGTGTGTTATGGTCTGAACACCACCTAGCAAACTCTTCGTCGGCAAACTTGCCATCCTTATATAAAAGACTATAAGTTAAAACCGGAAACGTAAACATATTTACGCTTCTGATCTCAGATACTACCTCCATAAATATTCTTTGGTGCTCCATCAGGTCTTCTACACAGTCAATTACATATGTACCGTCTGGATATACCATTCCGCCAAACAATGATTCAAGGTAGTTTCTGTCAAAAATAGAAACGTTGACAAAACTAGTTTGATCTACGCGCATAAATGGCTGATTTAGCCTGTAAATAAGCTTCTGGAATGTTTGTCTTATATAATAATCAGGGTCTTTAATACAGTAACCACTATCACAATCCTTTTTCCAGAAGTAATATGTCCAAATCAATATGTTTGGGATGCCAACCGCACCCGATGAGCGGTTACTAGTGTAACTGATGAACTCAATTACGTCGTCGGTAAACGTGGTTAAGTGGTTTGGGGGTTGATTATTGTAATTTTTTAAGAAAAATAGCCCCTCTGTAGCCAATCTAGATAAATCATATGCGTAACAGTATGGGATGTATGTGGTTGAAGGTGCGTCGTGAAGGTAAAAAGCACCGCTATACTCAGCATCAAGCCATTCTTTCGCAGTTTTGAGGTTATATTTCTTTTTAATCTCATAGAAAATCTTATTGAACGCAAATAATTTGTCGTGAGACTTGCCTTTTTCGTTCATTAAGCTTCTAATATCTTTGTTTGATGCATTTGCGTTAGCATCAATTGTTACATCGGCAACATTCTTGTCGATAAATCCGTCAATAAAGTCTGAAAAGTTAAGCTGCGACTCATGAAATCCATTAAGATACTCAAAATCTTCTCCGTACTTCTCACTCATCTGAGCCATAGCCTTTTCGAAATCTTTATTCATTTTGATTGGTATGTTCATGTGCAAACTCCTTGATATTTTATTGCAAGTTTACCCATTTAACAGCATCTGCGAACTGCATTAGCTGTCCATCAACACTAAGCACGGGAACTTGAGTGATGCCAAGCGTTGTCATTTGTTCTACCGAGTTGTTTTCGGTGAACTCGATGCCCTTTTCATTAAGTTTGCTAGTTAAAACCTTGCACTTAGGGCATCCGGTGCTGTATAAAACTACATCCATTATAAAATCTCCTCAATATCGCAATCTTCTCCAATAATGTAGTCCACACAACCCTTTTCCTTTGCCTCGTCGGCAAACAGATACCATTCAACTCTAAATTTATCGGTGTATTCTTCTTCGGTAATGTTGGTTCGCTCCAAAACATATTCCTTGAGTCTATCCTCCATCTTGTTTTGGAACTCAATCTGGTCTTTAACCTTGGCCGTTGAGTTATAAACGAAGCTAGAGCCGTCGTGAAGCAAGAATTTTGCATTAGGTGTTGCGTATCTCTTGTGTCCGGCGAGTCCGATGAAGAATCCCATCGAGTACTGATATCCTAAATTGATTGTGTACACCGGTGTCTTACTATTTCTGATTATATCTATTAATTCGAAGCCAGAATCAACCTCTCCGCCGTAAGATACGACGTACAAACGAATTGGTTGTCTAAGTTCTACCGGTACACCCATATCTTCCTTATTGATTTGAAGGATATGTTTAACTATTTCATGTACTGACGACTGTTCGACGTCACTGTTGAAATATAGTTTTCTTTGTTTTAAATCCTGAAGATAAAATGCAGCGTCAATGTCTGCAGAATTAAGCAAAAGCTGATCTAAATCGAGCTCTATATCGTAGTAGCCTCTATTGTTGCTCATATCATTTCCTCCAAAGCCTTAATAACTTTTGCGTCTAGGTCGGATAAGTCTCCATCGTTTATAATATTGAAGTCAGGACGCATGTTGTCCAACTCGGTCTCAGATTTATGCGATTTTTGTTCGTCTGTTAGACCATTATCAAAGTCGGGTCTTGTTACTCTCCAATGCCATACAATAAATCCATACTTTACTAGTCCAAAAACCTCATTTTTAAACCTGGCGTCCGGAATAATAACGTAGTCCCACTGATCTTTAAACAACGATAAAAACTCACCAACGTGATCAACCCAATAGTCTGGGTTTTGTGCTCTTACAACATCGGTTCCAACCTTTTGAAGCAATGTTCTCCCGGTTTCTCCCTTGTTGCCGTCCCATCCAAAGTATTCTTTGCAATAGAATTTAAGCAAGTCGGCATAATGCATGACCAATACACGTTTTTCAAACCTATCATTTAATTCTTGTTTGATAAAATCTCCAACGGTGTCTTTACCGTGCCTTGCCTTACCAGAAACAACTATAATCTCCACTAGGAACCTCCACTCTGACCCTCTCGTACTAACTTTGAGTGTTTCTGAAAATAATCTACGGCCTCTCTGACTGTTAGATTATTTTTGGGAGCTCTCCATATCTTTTCGTCGCCATAATATACTTCCCTTACCTTACATCTGGCGGCGACGACCGGAACATCCGGGTTTTTAACCGTGTGTTCGCATATCAAAGCTATCGCCTGTTTTCCAGCCGTGGTAAAGTCGTCTACCATGTGTTGAATTGCTATTCTTTGGCTGTATGGAATGTCTGCGCTCCCGTATTTAATCTCAAAAATTATGTATTCGGAGTCCTTATATTCTAGTAGACCGTCCAGATCCGTAGGATATATGGAATCGTCTACTTCTAAGCCTTCGAAGTCAATTAACTGCTTCATTCTCTCAGGATCATTAATTCTACTAGACAATATTAATTTCTCCCTCGTAGTTTATTTAATTGACTTGATTATATTAAAATAAATGGGCTCTAACAACTATAATTATACACCTGTTTAGTCCACACTTCAAGTAAATTTTATAAATTACTTTTTGCATCAGTAAAATGCTAGTTTTTATTTATTGTATATTTTACAGTAAAGATTATCAATAAATAATCCTATAATCCGTAAGTCTATAGTATTGACCTTCTCTAACGTAATCTCCACAATAAATAATGTCTCCCTTTTTAATAGGAGTCATATCAAATAGTTTGTTTACTACTGTGAAGCGGCTCTCCTTGCCGCTACCGATTGATTTAGTTACAACTGAGTACCCAAATCGCTTTTTATCAGATCGTCTTACGAGCGGGTAGATGTCTGTTACATATAATTTTCGTCTATCTGACTCTTTTCCTGATACATAACCGACATAACCCATAATGTCAGCAAAGTTTTTAACTTTCAAAGTGTCGCTCAAATCTTCCATGCCTACTGCTCTAACCGCATCTTCGACTTCGACCATGATTGAGTGTATATCAAGGAGTGTATAGCTCTTTGCTTCTCCCCCAGACTTGGTGACACCTACTGAATACTTCTTAATGATTGGCTCTAACGGTGTACCGTCAACTTTGTCTTTATTAATCTTCTTTGCCTGACCTTTTTTGAATATATCGTAATACATATCTGTGATTCTTAATAGTTCTCGTTGATTGCCAAACTTACAGAAGAAATCTAACTTGATCAAAATATCTACTTGCTTTGTGTTGGCCGATGTTTTCTGATCAATGTCCTCTAATAATTCTATGAAGTATTTGTATTCTCTCTCCTGTGAAAGGGAATACAATTCTTCTGCTAAGTTTTCGCTCATATACTTAATTGATGTAAGACCTTTTGCAATTGTGTTCTCTTCTTTGTTGTAGAAGTAATTGCCCTTTGATATGCCCCATCTAGGAGGAGTTATTTTAACACCAATTCTACTGGCGTATCGTGTTATCTCTGCGGTCTTTTCAATCTTGTCGCCAAACACATTAAGTGCCGACGTTATAAATTCGAGCGGGTAATAATATCTTAGATATCCCGAGATGTAACCTATGCAACTATAAGCATCTGAGTGATTCCAAGAGAATCCATATGCCGATGCATCAAGAATAATCTGAATGAACGGTTTGATTACTTCTTCGCAACGCTCTCTGGTTATATCGTAGTGTTCTGACGAATAATCTACAAATCTTCGCTCTATTTCTGGAAGTAATGTCTCCGTTCCTTTCTTCTTTGCAATTGCACGTCGCACGGTATCAGACTCTGCAGCGGAATATCCACAGAACTTAACTAGAAATTGCATAATGGTCTCTTGCATTGCAATTCTTCCCGCTTCAGGAGCGAGGAATTTGTTCAACTCGTCGAATCCATTATCATAAAATTCTCCCATAGCAACCGTATCCCTGAAGCTAGCGCACGCCGGCCTAATCAAACCATTTCCAAATGAAAACCATTTCAGCATAGAGAAGTTATCGGATTGTTTTTTAGCAATCTCTAGCGTCCTATCAGACATAAAGTCTCTCAGGAACTGTTGTGCAGAATTTGACTCCCACTGGAATATAAGAGTCGTATCGTCAGCTATACTCTTCCAAACTTCTTCGTCTTCAAGATTAACATTATCTGGTGTCAATCTTTCTATACCCAAAGTCTTACAGGTGTCATTAATGACGCCTATATTGTCGACACCAAGTATGTCTAGCTTTACAAACATCTGCTCGTCTAATTCTTTCATGTTCAGCATTGACACCGGATAGTCTGTTGTTGACATCGAACATGTACCAACAATATTTTCTATTGGAAGGTCGCTAATTAAAACTCCGCTCGGGTGAATTCCTATCGACACTATTGTGCCGTTTACTATATCAACGTACTCAAACACTTGTGGATACTTCTTGCGAGCCTCCTCCTCGTCTGCCTCAGCAAGTTTACAAAGCTCATTAGTAAAGTCCATATAGTTTATCTTTTCATCGTTCTTATACAGTGCTCTACATACGTCTCTGATAGCGCCCTTTAGGGCTATCGTATTAAATCTAATGATTTCTGCCGACCTGATGTTATCTAGACCCATTTTATCCTTTAACAAGAACTCTTTAACTCTGTCTCTATCTGCTCCAGAGTAGTCTGTATCAATATCGGCGTTAGTCACTCTGTCCGGGTTCATAAAGCGGAAAAAGTTAAGATCAAATTTGATGCTGTCCATCTGCGTAATACCAAGTAAATAGGCAATCATGCTTCCGGATACTGATCCTCTGCCGTAACCGCACTGGATGCCCTGAGATCTCTCCCACTCTCTCAAGTAGGTCTGAAGCAGCATGAAATCTATGGACTTTGTCTTTTGATAAACCTCAAATTCTTTATTGACAACGTCATCAATTTCTTCTCTGCTATGGTTCTTTAGTGCGTATGGATGCGACTTGATTGCTGCGTCAATTTTAGATCTAAATGTTTCGTCTGGGTTATCATAAATATGGGGATATTTAGTATCCTTGTTAATATCAAACGTCTCAATCAGACTTGCCAGATAATTTGTGTTTTCGATTGCCTCAAGATAAATCTCTTTGTCTAAGGCGTTCTGCATACGGTAAGCATCTATCAACTCGTCGTACGTTTTGAACTTTAAGTCCCACAAGTCTTCGCCCTCGAATCTAATATCTTTGGCCGCTTGTAGTATGCTGCGTCCCTTTTCGTGCAACTCATTGAGTACGTGCGTATCGGTGCCGGCTATCAATCTTAGCCCATATTTATTATGTATCTTGACGAGTAGTTTATTATACTCTACTTGCTTCTCGTCTAGATGATGGCCTATCTCAAGGAAGCATCGCTCTTTATTTTCCACCATAAAGTCTAGGAACTTGCGCTTTGTAGAATCCTCTCCCTTTCCGAACACGCCACCTACACACGCAGATGTAATAATAATATTGTCCGAAGTGGAGAACAATTCGTCAAAAGAAATTCTTGGAACATAATAAAAATGGTTGTCTGTTCTGTTGAAACTTTGTGATACTAATTTATTTAACTCTAAGAACCCGTCATAATTCTTGGCAATCAAAACGCAGTGGAAGTTATCTCTAACCTTTTCTTCGAGGCTCTCCGTGAGGTATGCTTCTACGGCGTGAATATATTTCATGCCCGCTGCCTCAATTGCTGTCTTCTTATGATACCATTCGAAGATTGAACCGTGTTCAGAGAAAGCCATGGCCGTCATACCACACTCTTGGGCTCTCTGTATGTATTCCTGATAGTGTGTTACCGAGTCTATGTTTGTGACTCCATTACTCAAATCAGAATGTAAGTGATAACATACATAATTATCCACGTAACAACCTCCAATCCTTACCTAAGTGTTAATCTCTCAGCATATAGTTTTCTAAAGACCTCTTCTCCTTTGTCGACAGGACTGTCCTTTTCGTCTAACAGATCTTCGTGATCCCAGATATACTGAACTTTAGTGTATCTCTTTAGCTTTTGGATATTACCGTCATCTCTAACTCTAACGTCTTTATCGAGTGCGAATACAACATTAACCCCAAGTCTTGCCAACAGTTTGGTTTGAGCGGGGTTAAGGTGAGATGTCAATATGGCACACGCATTATCAATTCCCCAGGTATCTGCCATTAGTACCGACTTACACCCTTCAAAAATAATTACCTCGTTCTTTGCAATAATGCTCTCCATATTTTCGGCTAATCCATATATGGTGGTCATTGTTCCCCAAGAATAGAAGTACGTATACTTACGTTCTCCACGCTCCTTCCAATCCTCATCGAGTGCTCTGCCACCAACATTTACTATCTTGCCTTCCGGATTTCTTATTGGATAAACTAATCTGTTTGAGAACGAATCATACCTAACCTGATACTTTTCTAAAGACTCGTCAGATATACCTTCGCTCTTCCAGATACTTAGCTTATCTTCTCTGCGTTCGTATCGTTCCATGTGATCATCCGGAAGGATTGTTTGACTTGCTTGTTTTTTATTGCTCTGTTTTGCCGCAAACCTCTTACACAACTTTGTGGTTTCATAACGCTCCTTTGGAGCCACAACCTCTCCGTCGTATCCAGCGTAGCCTTTAATTATGTTGGCTGCTTCGCGTGACGAGCAATTAAAATAGTGCTTAACGAACGTATATAGGTTTCCGCCTTTGCCACTGCTGAAATCATACCAGGTTCCGTTCTCTCTACGAACAGAGAATGATGGGGTTTTCTCGTCCTTAAATGGACTTAAACCTACCCCAGAATTCGCCAGACTTTTCTTCGAGCTCGATATATTGAGAAATAAACTCAACGATATCGATAGACTTGATAAGTTCTTGCCAATCCATGGTTATAGATCACCCCCCATAATATAATGATACTTTCCCTTGGCGTTGTCATAAGCGTCGCAAGCATCATCATAATTTTCAAATAATCCCAGTCGTATTGTTTGATAGTTTGCCACAATTGTCGATTCGTATTTTCCGCTCTTGGTTTGATGTACGCCTGTATGACCCGACGTATTGGTGGAAAACATATTCATGTTGTGACTATTATCAATCTTCTTGCAAATTCTTAAATTACATCTACGATTATCAAGTTTATCTCTATTAATGTGGTCGATTATATATCCGTCCGGACAATTCATTATCAACCGGTGAAAATATAACTTCTCAGAACTTCTCGCATATCCGTTCTGATTAAGATGCCACGTATAATTTTCGACAAGCTGAATGTCTTGGATGTCACAAATAAAGTATGTATCAGAATCAAAGAACACCCTTACTATATCTTGTTCGATTTCATAATGGTTCCTTTGTATGCGCAACTCTCCTTTAAGTGTACCCTTCGTATTGCCGCGTTTTACTTCACTCCACACTGCTTTAAAAGTTCCGCGCGATTCACTGGTACATTCAACTAAAATTTGACGCCTTTCATTTCTGCCTGCAAATCCATTAATGATCATTTTGGTTCCAGGGTAATACTTGCCTTTGTATTGATTAATTTCGTCAATCACATCTTGTTCTGTTCTTTTGATTCTGACCACCTCCTTAGAATGGAGACTGAGGTTGATGCTGTTTAGCTTCGTTATACTGAATATGATTGCCGTCAAACATCAGGTCTATATATTCTCCTGAAGCATGCTGCATACCGTTACGGTTTAGAACGACTCGTAGCTTTTTATTGCCACATTCTACGCCGTCCATCTCAACCTCTTCTTGAGTTTTATCTTGGATCATACAAATCGTACTAGCATTTCTGCTAATCTTTGCCGAGTCTGCGAGCCTGCCATAAACGGTTGCTTGCGCAGCACCAATGGCAGCTATGCCCATCTCTCCGGCAATCTGGTTCTTAACTAAGTCTACGAACTTACCTAGTTCTGCGTATGAATCCCATGCACTTTCACTACCAGAGTCTTTAAAGTAGTCAACAATTAACACGTCAAGACCCTGTGTGTGTTGTATCTTTTTTACTGCGGTATAAATACTCTGAACGTCCCAGCTAGGTACGTAGATGTGAGTAAACTTGCGTGTCTTCATCCACTTGATTGCCTCTTCGATAAGGTCTGCTTCGGCATCCGTGTATCCACCGGCAACCAACCTTCTATATTCAATCCCTGACAAATGTGCAAGTACTCTCGCTGTGAACAATCGTGTGTTCAACTCGCTGTCTAAGTATAAAACCGCCTTGTCTTGTTTGAGCAAGTCTATTGCGCAGTTAAGCAGGAACATACTTTTACCCTGCTTGGCCTCTGCCGCAAATATTACTAGCTCTCCCTTTTCTATGGTCACATATTCATTTAAGCTAGGAAACTTAAAAGGAATTCCAGAGTAACCAAAGCCTTGTCTAGACTTAATCTCCTCCCAGCAACCGTCGATAACATCCCTATACTCTGGGATGTCGTTTGTCGTAGTGAACTCAGTCATTACGTCGTCAATTGCTGTGTAGATTTTCTGCTCGATATTATCTTCGTTCAAGTCGAAACACATATCATAACACTCTTTGAGTACGGACGCTGTGTCTCTGCGCTGTGCTGCGCTCATTACATTTGATACGAGCATTTTATATTCATCAACCGAATTTCTTGCCAACACGTCACTCATGTCAATCAGCTCTTGTAAAGACTCAAGGGTGACTACATCTGCGTACTTACGTGTAGCGTCGGAAGAGTTTAAATCTTCGATAATGTTATACGCATCTACGTTTGTAATGCCTCTCTTAACGAGGTCTGAAATTGCCACGTAGATACAACGGTTTACCCGGTCACTAAAGTGATTGGGCAATAATTGTTCTGAGTTAAAATACAACTCTGGATTATGAATGAGAGAGGCGATTACGCCAGCCTCACTATTAACGTTTTTAATATCATCAATTCTCATGAGTGACGTCTCTCCTCTCTGGCTTCAATATCATAAGTACAAAAGTTGTTTAACCCACAAAGATTTTTACAAAAGAAAAAATCCTGAAATGGGAAGAACTCATCCACACTTTCGATGTCTTCAATTCTTTCTAGAGCCCAGCGCTTTGTATCTTCAAACTTTTCATTGTCGAATTCTTCTTCGATAAAAACCCCGGATCTATAACTATTAATACATAGCTTGCTAGGTAGCTTTCCGTACTCCTGCTCAATAGCAGCGGAATAGAAATACAACTGCCTAAGTATTTCGTCAATCTTTTTATCACTGGCAGTAGGCTTTGCTCGTTTGCTTTTCTCTTTTAACTCTGCGGATTTGTGATCGACCAAGAATATTTCTCCATCTTTAAATCCAACAAAGTCTATGTAGCAAACAAAACGCTTATCTCCAATTGTAAAATAGATCTCTTTTTCTACTTCGAAACTGTCACACTCGTACGGTTCAAAGTTTGTGAAGTAGTTCATACCGTCATTAATGTACTTTACTACGACATTATTTGATGGTCTGAAGCCTTTTACTTCAGTTGCAAATTTAGTTGCAAACTCAACCGGCAATTGCTCCTTGGAAAGTTCTCCACGATAATATCTCTCGATTAAACTGTGGACAAAACTACCATAGCTAGAATAAAAACGATCGTCTTTTGGGAGTCTTCTTATATATCTCAGATACCACCCATGTGGACATTGTTCGAAGGCAGTAATTCTACTGTAACTCCAAGTCATATCCTCTATTAGCGGTCTATAAATTATATCTCCCATTCGTTAGACCTCCTTAGAAAGGAAGGTCAGGTTCTTCTACTTCACCATCGTCGACAGCTTTAGTCTTCTTAGACTTCTTAGCTGGCTTCTCGTCAGGCTCAGGCTTATCTTCTTCGAAGTTAGCCATTTCAAAACTGAACACTTTATAGTTTGTATATGTAACGTTTTTTTCTTTATCATACTTGGTAGAAACGTCTACGTCTCCGAGTTTAATACGATCTTTCTCCTTAAGGCCGGCTGCCTTCTTAGCGATTGATGTACCAAGACAACTTACAAAGCCTGAGAAGTCTGTTTCGTATTCTCCGTCCTTATTTTTTCTACTAGTAGAAATTCTAAGTTTTGTGTTTGAATCAGAGATAGTTTCTACTGCCCAAACTGTACAATAATTTCCCGTTCTAAATCCCATGTGTATTACTCCTTACTCAAAAACTTGTCTGTAAAATCTGTTAATACTTTTGTTGCCATTGTAGGATCGGTGATCTTGTTGTAATCTCCGCCCTTGACATACTTGCCGAAGAACTTCTTTACTTCTTCTGAATCGTCAGAGTTCTTTGCGAGATAGCTGCGAACCATTCCGTCAAGCTGTTTGATAATTCCCTCGGACAAAGCCTTGTCTTCTGCTGCAACAGCTTCCTTCTGTCTGCTTCTCCAACTATCTGGATCGTCGTCAGGTGTGGCGATGTTAAAGTACTTTAACAAGAAATATCTCATTGAATATGTGAGACCCGAACCAAATGCCTGAGATGCATCTGATTGCTGACCGATGAAAATCCAAGGTACAACAATTCGCTCTTCTGGATCGTCGTCATTGATCCACGCATATTCCATGTCGCCTTTGACAAGAACCTCGTTAATGTTTTCCAACTTTTCTCCCTTGGTCTTTTGCCAGTTAATTTGTTCTGACTCAAGAGTGCCTGGGACTACATTCGGAATGAGTGAAACGTGGTGCTTGTCCATGAGTCCAGTGATCTTCTCTAAGATTGCATCGTCGGTTACATATTTATATCCGTAACCGCTTTTGTTTTTCTCGAGTACCTCAACCGACTTCCTGATCTTCGCCATCTTTTGATAGATGTTCAATTGTTCAGCCATGAAATTTCTCCTTTCGTAAAAAAATAATTAAAGCGGGGTATGGGAATCGAACCCACTTGTGCCGATATGCGTTCGGCAGCCTATCCTACCAGCCCACCCCGCATTTTTTGCCTCGTTTGTAGCCGATAGAAATTTTTTAGCTAACTCCTAGGTTAAAAGTATAAAACTGAGTGGCTGTAAACGAGTTTGCTATATACAAACAACGTAGCTACGTTGTTTATGCCTGCAAAAATAAGCAAAAACCTGCAAAATATGTGCAATTTTGGCCTCAAAAAGGCATAGGCAATAAAACACGCGTTTTATTGTCATTTTTTACCCCATATTTTCAAGTCTGCGTATCTTCCTTGCTAGCTTTTTAACAATCTTTTGATTCTCTCTGAGTGGTTGTCTGCTTTCAAGCAATGCAATTCTGTTTTTAGTGTCCTGAATTTCTTGTTCCTTGTTCATAACGTTCTCCTTAAACTAAAAGTTAAGCACGACCCCGCATGTTACACATTATAAGAGGCCTTTAAGAGCAGTCCCGATTTAGTGTGCATTGTTAAGAGGCCGTCGGGTAAAACATCAGCTTTAAAAGTGTGCGTTATTAGAGGTGAGCGGGGTCGCTCCCCTGGGAGTCTGTCCCAAGGTTCGTCCGACTTTTAAGCTAGCTCGTCCACCTTGTAGGTATCGGACAGGGGGATATCAAAATGAGATAGATTTCGAACACCCCGGATGTTGGGGCATCTACTAACTAACCATATAGATGTGCTTTTTCTCTAGGCGGCTGGGTTAAGCGAAACACTAACCATTTAGCGGGTTCGGATTAAGGTACCGCTTTTTATAATCCTACTCCACAGTCAGTCGTGGTCTACTATGAAAGAAAACTGGGGCGAGAGAAAAAAATCCCACCCCTACAAAAGAACCCCATTAAATATCACACATGCAAAGATCTCTAACTCATATATATGAGCTACATGTGTATTGATAAATAAAGGTTTGGAATAGTTCTTTTAAATACTGGCGACCCGTACCAGGCTTGAACTGGTGGCCTCCTGCGTGACAGGCAGGCGTTCTGACCAACTGAACTAACGGGCCAAATATGTGGAGATAAGGCGTATGTCGTCGCACTCTACATATTATCTAATTATTTTTTATTTTGCTTTTTGTCAATTGCTCTATCAATAGTTACTCTATGAATTGAGTCAATATTCTTTAAACAACCACTTTTAATAATTTCTTTAATACTAATTGGAGTATATCCAATATTTTCAGCACATACATTCCAATGATTATTATCTTGAAAAGTCCAGTTAGAATGATCGTGTCCGTGAATGTTTAACATAAATGGAATATCTATCGGTTCATGAGAAAGTATGATTTTTTCTGATACACAGAGCGGTCCTTCATAAACCTCATCGAATAGATGATTATCCATATTGTTTTCATCAAGTGTTCTTATATAATTAGATGATCCACTATCGTGATTACCCATTATAAGAATTTTATAGCCACGTATTTTTCTAATAAATTCTACGTTACCAATATCGCCAAGAAAAATTATCGTATCATTCTTCCCAACTTTTTTATTGATGGCGTGCACTTGTTCATCATCGCCTATATAATTCTTTCTTATGTATTTCATTTCATCGTCACTAAAATGAGGGTCACTATAAAAATATATAGTGCCTCCACGATACCAATGAGCAAAACTATTGTATAAGTGTTTAATCATTTTTATTCCCTCTTATCTTTAGAAAATTTCAAAGAGTGCACATCAAGCCTAAAAAGCCCTAACTAGCTTGACTGGTTGGTGCACCAACATGTTTTCTGCTTTGGTAAAACTCTTACGAGTAAAAAGCTGCAATTATCTTTAAGGAAAAAGATATAACCATTCTGTGTGCGGCACTAAAGCAGCCCCTCTCTTATGTACAAGAGCACAACCTCTTGATGCAGGGTGTCTTACCCTGGAGTTCCTCAACTTTTAGTGCACCTAATTCCACCTTTGATTGAGATATTTTACTAAGGTAACTAATTACCTCTCTTATCAAAAGGTATTGAGTGGGGGAATAAGTATGGAGCTGATGATAGGACTCGAACCTACAACATTCTGATTACAAATCAGCGCCTCTACCAATTGAGATACACCAGCATAAATTATCTAATAAGCCAAGTTAACCTGTTCTTGTATTCGCCGAGCTTCCTCTTTAATGGTGGGCGGAGGTGGATTCGAACCACCGAAGACATAGTCGTCAGATTTACAGTCTGATGCGTTTAACCACTTCGCTATCCACCCATAGATAATATATAAAATAGCAACAAGTAACACAAATCTTCATTATATATAAACAGCAGTACAAGGTTTCTACCTGGTGGTTGGCGCCTATAAAGGCGCCAATATTATATTGTGTTTAGACAATGTATTTATACAATAGTTCATTCTTGCGGCTTTTTACAAAGCTTATTTTTACTATAGGCATGTCACATAAACTTTCGTACTGAGCCTTTTCTTTTGGATCGTTAAGATTGAAATCATCTTCGTCCACATATCTTCTAACTTTTTCTGGATCTATAGTCATTTCAGAATTATTTACGTCAATGACAATGTCAGAAGGAACAAAGTCAATGCGGAGTGAATTAACTCCCCTTGCATCTTCGAGCCAGGAAGATGTATGGCTACTACTATACATATAAAGCCTCTCGTCTTTGCCTACAAAAGTAGTACCGTCGGCAAGCAAAACTGAAATAGTATATGTAGCAACAGACTCTTTGTTGATGTTTAAATCCATGAGAGTTTCCTCAAGTGAGTACCCCATATTTAACTCAAAAGCGATTGCTCTTAAAATGTCATAAGTTAAATCCGTAGACATAGAGAAGTTAACTATCTTTTGAATGAAGTCATGATACTTAACGTCCAAATTGTCTTCCATGTATTCACGAATTTCATCTGAACCAGGATTACCAAGGATTAAATGGTAATGAAAACGCCCCGGTCTATTTAGCAAACAGCTATTAAGTTTATTAGTGTCATTGCAAGTAACGATAAAGAGCTTTTTGCCACCGTCAATGCCGTCAAATAATGAAAGCATATCCTCTTGTGGATCGTTTCCGTCGTGTTCACCAAAGGTTTTTTCAAACTCATCAAACAAAACAATTACTTCCTGTTCGATAGAGCTAATAAAACTATCGATTCCCGGCACATAACATCCAACGATGATCAGCGGCAAGTTATATTCTTTTGCTTTGATTGCTAGTTGTCTTGCAAACAAAGATTTGCCTATACCCTTTCCTCCTGAGAGGATGACACCAAAATTACGCTCTGCAACTTCAAAACCGCGAAGCACTTTATCAACCTTTGCGGGACTCGAGCCGTAAATCTTTTCTTCTGTAACAACCAAGTCATTATGGTTGGAAAGATAAAAACCCGTTAGCTTATCAAATCTAACTTCATAAGTGCCCACCGGTAATCTATCGTATGTTTTTAACGCGTCGCCATAAATTTGATATGTATCTCCAGAACAAACAATATTCATGTTGAAAGTCCCACTCCTTATAATTCATTTTCTAAATATGTTGAGGGGGATTTGCTTATTTGGTACCCCCTCGTTGCAAGGATTCACCTTAACTTGCACCACTGTTCGCCGATACGGGGAAATCGCAACAGTTCTTATGCTCCTAGTCCCTGTGTCCCATAAGCAGTTGGAGCGGATAGTGGGAATTGAACCCGCGTCATCTGCTTGGAAGGCAGATGTTTTACCATTAAACCATACCCGCTTATAAAACCCCACGTACTGGGTTTGAACCAGTAATACCACGCGACAATAAAAATAAATTTTGCTGCAGACTGTTGACTGTATCTGACAAAAATTAATGTAATCGATTAATCGACACACCATTCGAGCTCTTATATATGACTTATATATGGCACCTTTGCTTAAACCGGGCGAATATAATCAATGTCGCGCGCTCTTTGCCATTTGAGCTAACGTGGGGATGTTAAAAACTAATGTATTAGCCCTTGCTAAATGCTTTTAATACTACAAATATGATTACAAAAACTATTACTATTGCCGCAGGAATCCACATAGGAGATAAAACCCAGATCCAGCTCCATTTAATTATCTTGAGCAACTTCAAAACAATAAATACTATTGTTAACAAATCCATCGCTGTTATTCCTGCTGATGTTGCACTTGCCATAATAAATCCTCCATTATGTATAGTTGTTTGTACACCAACGGTTGATACACACTCCACAAAACCCACCTCCAAATGGGATATTTTGATCGGGCAAAAGCCTCCCTAGAGCCATAATGGACATTGGGAATATGTATCAAACCGCCGTGTCGTCTTGCGCCTCTCGAGCAACAAGACACGATCCCTCAATGCCGTAGATCATAGCCATCTACGACAAGATATTCCGGTAAAGCCACTTGCAAACCCGGAACACCGCGCTAGTGTTTCTCAATCCAACAAATTCGTGTGGATATCTTCTCTGCAACTGGTTGATCAGACCCGCAGCTTGGGCATCTAATATCGCGCTATTATTTCTTTACAAACTCATCTATCATTCCTTTGAGAATTTCTTCAGTCTCGTCGTCTTCGACAAAGAAGAAATCCCCAACGCTACGATACCGAGTCATTACCATTTCTAAGAACTGCCAGAATCTAAGGTCGTTGAACTCACTAGACTGCCACAGTTCCTGCAATAAACCACAAATTCTTTCAATTCTATCGTATTCTCTGCGCTTACCACCAAACATAATAATCACCCTTTATTATTTGGCTGGGATGTCTGGGCTCGAACCAGAAATGACAGAGTCAAAGTCTGTTGTGTTACCATTACACTACACCCCATTAATAATTCCATACATATAATACCACATACAATGCCGAATGTCAAGCTAATTATTTAATTTACTTTTCTCGCTATGATATTTATCTTTTCTGTATCGCTAATGTATATTTGAAGAATGCTTCCCAGCGAGCTGGAATCATCTTCTTCTATTCTGATAACACGACTTAAAAACAAACCGTCTCTCACTCTTTGGTTAACACATTCTTCTTTTGAATTGTAGAAAATAAATGATTTGTTATTGATTATCTCTAGCGAATCAAAGTACAACCGCATTGATACGCCACGTTGACAAATGTTATTTTCCGACGAATAAATAAATTGGTTCCAGCCACATACGTTAGACACTTTCAAAAAACCACGTACTGTGTATGTGTGATTCATTCAAACACCTCACATTATTTCTTCTAGTAATCCCATTGAGTCGTCAATCATTTGAACCACTTCGTCTAAAGAATCAAACTTGTCTTCCATCTCCTCATACTTATCAGTATCACGAAAACTTTCGGGAACATTGTCCAGGCTATCCTGTTCCTGATCAAGAACTTTAGATGCAAGGCCATATGCAATTTCCAAATGTGAATACGCTTCTTTTAAATCTCGTCTTTTCTTATCGTTCATAAGCCACCCTATCATAATTTACCCAATAATATTTTCCGCCCCAATCTCTTTCCAAATAACCGAATGGTTTGCTGTACTCAATCTTAACGTACGGATAACGTGCGGATATATATTTTCCTATTCGTTCACAATATCTTTGATGATATCGGAACGTTCTTGGATCGCCGGTTTGATAACCAAATGCTATGCCCTTCCAACTTACTAATCCCTGTTTAGCAAGTAGGAGTTGCAATGCCCAATATTGTGGATAATCAACGTTGACATATGCTTGGTTGAGGTCAAACATTTCTCTCCAATTATCACCAAATACATATTGAAGATCGTCGCTTAGCTCTTCGTAAAACCTTTCATGATTTGATCGGTCTCTTAATTCTCTTTCAAGCTGTCTTTCTACTTCGTCATTAACAGCTTCACTTTTTAATCTAGCTCTGGCGTCCTGACAATCCTGGTATCTTTTCTTTTCCCTGTCGCCTATATATTTATCTTTGCTTAGTTTATAACCAATTGCAATTAACAAAAAAACCGTGATCAGAAACTCCATATTATGACAATCCTTCCCAAACTCCTGGTATTACAAATGATACTACGATATCTCCGTCTTTATTTTCTTTAAAACCAAAACGCTCGCTTACCCTAGCAAGTTTGTAGAACGCATCTCCACGATCCTCTACATAAACGAGCGGGCAAGTTACTTCAACTGTGATATCTGTGTTTTCCTCGTTTACATTTACATGATACTCAGTTGCGTCCATTTCCGCAGCGAACGTATCTACGTGGTTACAGAAGATCTTTACTTTCTGCACACGATCATAGTTCGGTGTCATTGTAGGAGCAAACTGACTAGTTGCTTCTGTCAATACTTCGTTTAAAATATCCCAACATTTGATAGCCATTTCAAAACCCTCCATTAATCGATATGTTTTGTGATTCCGTGGAATGTAAAATCCATCTGAATCTTACCGTTTGTGAGCGGGCAAATATCCAAGTTGTCCGCAAGCTCTACAGCTCTGTCAAACCATTCCGGATGACCAAATTCCAAATTTTCTCCGGTTACTCTTACATATCCTACGCTTGTGAATGGCTCGTGTAAAAAATACTGTACCGTTGCACCACTTCCCTTGCACAAATACTTCATAAGTTTGTATGTGTACATTACGTGCTGCACTCTGTGTGGAACAATAACCTGAGTTCCAGTTTCCTCTTCAACAATTTTCTCTCCAAGAGTGATGATCAAATTATCAAGCGCCTCATCTACATCTGCATCGTCTTCATACTCTGTTTCAAAATCAAATTCCTGATCGTAATCAATCATAATGAAGTCCTCCTATTTTTGTAAAATTTCCATGACGTTATACTTTTCTTCTAGCTGATTAGGGTTGTTGCCTTTTCCTATTTTATTTAATTCTCCATCTTCTAACACCTCGTAAAGATAATACATGCCTGATGTTGGTTTGTATGTTAACACAAAAACCAACTTGTGACTATAATTATAATAACTTACACAGCGTGTTTCGCCTTTAGGATAATTAATTTTCAATTAAAAAATTCCTCCATACGGTCTAAAAATTTTAATACCGTCACTAAATTTAGCAGAAGCTCTTTTAATGTAGCGTAGCGTGTCTCTAACATCTCCGTCATACTCTGCATATTTTTTGACTATTTTGTCAAAATCCATACTCTTTGCTTTCATTAGCGTATCACAATATGCGAGGCAATATTCGTCCTGTTCACATCTATCACAAACCATTCCGCAAAAATGATTTATGTTTTCAATCTCATCTAGTGCTTTCTCTATGGTCATTCGTCCACCTCTGTATCTATAAATGGGTTTGTAGTAAGAGAAGGTGGGCAAAAAGGGTCTTGACCAAAGTCTATTGCCTGTCCGCACTTTCCACAAAAATTATCATACTCATTTGGAATTGCGTCGTCCCACATAATCCATTCACCACAAGACGGACAGTAATAATTTTTGCGTTCTAGCCTTGGAGTCTTTGGTATTCGTTTTTCGAGCGCATCTTTGCACACATTAATAGCATCTTCCAAAGTCATCTAACCACCCTTTCTACTTAACAACTTCACGCATTCCGCAATTTGTTTTGCAGCAGATGTTATCTCTTCTAGTGTATTTAGCACAGAGAATGAAATCCTGACCGAATCCCTTGCGGAATCTGGATCTAGCCCCATTGCCAAAAGCACGTGGCTAGGTTGAGATTCGTAACTTCGACACGCAGATCCGGCAGAAATACAAATTCCAAATGCATCTAACATTAATATTAATGTCTCAGAATCCACTCCGTCAAACCTGATATTTAATGTCTTTCCGTGTTTGACTACCGGTTCTCCGTTTATATGCATAACGTCTTTAAGTCCATGCTTATCTAAATTTTCTGCCAAACACTGATAGAAAACCTGCTTAAGCATAGACATATAAATATCATTTTCTCTTAAATTTTGTGAAACAATTTCGCAGGCTTTTCCAAAACCAACTATTCCAGCTACGTTTTCTGTGCCCGCTCTGAGTCCAAATTCCTGTTCATGCCCACCGTAAATGAGTGGATTTATTAATGATGTATCCCTCACAAACAACGCACCTACGCCCTTTGGGCCGTGTATCTTATGAGAACTAATTGATAACAAGTCGCACCCAATCTGGTCGATATCTATTGTGTGTGTTCCGGCTGCTTGCACACAGTCGGTGTGAAACAATACGTCATTTTCCGAACAGAGTTTTGCAATTTCCATGATTTCATTTTCCGAACCTGTCTCATTATTTACATACATAACAGAGACTAGTCCAGTTGTCGGCCTCATCTTATCCTTGACGTACTTTGGGATTACTACGCCATTAGATGAAACCGACGTTTCGGAACTATAAAAGTCATATGTTTTGCAAAAACCATCTATAGCATTAATAACAGAATCGTGTTCAACCGGAGAGTAAATGATATGAGTTTTTCTTTTTTGCTTAAAGTAATCAAGCAAACCAAAGATTGCAAGATTGTTTGACTCACTTCCTCCAGAAGTAAAGATTACTTGTTCTGGTTTACAGTGAAGTAAATTAGCAACCGACTCTCTTGCTTCGGCTATTGCCTTTTTAGATATGCTCCCAAGGGAGTATAGAGAACCCGCATTCCCATAATTGTTCTGTAAGTATGGTATCATCGCGTCCAATACTTCTGGCTTGATCTGCGTTGTTGCTGCATTGTCAAGGTAAATCATTTACCCACCTCGATTCTATGTGTTATTCAGTAAATGCTCTTTCAACTACAATCAAATCCCCGCTCCAGAACAACCACTTAGGTTCTTCTTCGAGCGTTACAAGATTTTTAAATGAAGAGATAACCTTGAAAACCGTATCAGGATTTTCCTCTACAAATTTTCTGTAGCTTTCCGCTGTAATATTGTAGTTGTCTCTGGACATAAGGTACTCTGTGTTAAGCTTTACCTTATCTCCCCGCTTTATTTCCTGTGAACTAGAAGTTTTTCCAGATCCATTCTCACCGATATGTATAAATGCATCTGCTTTTTCTTTTGTAAAACCATTTTTCTTTGCCATCTTTACAAAGTCTCGTTTCTGTTCTCTGTTCATAACGATCTCCTTAATGTTCGTGGAAAACCACTTGTTGTCCGTATTTAAGATTCCAACAACCACTCTCTGTAATCGCGCATTCCATACAATTTCCGTTGCATAAAACGGCGGTTTCATTTGCTTCGGTTGTTCCGTCTTTGAAAATAACGTGTGCCTCAGGAAGTGAATATGGATTATTCATTTCCAATCCAGGCCAACCACTATATATAATATGTAAGTTCTTTGGTATTAACCAACCACTCTCTAAAAACCTGTTGACAAGTTCGTACCTTTTTGTGAAGCACAAAACCTCGCAATGTGGATTGTTCGCAACTATTTTAATCACGTTGCGAAGATAATCCGCATCTGGAATGTCACCAGATACATGTAATCTAAAAAATCTTGACGCCATTATCACAGACTCAAACTCTCTCCAGAATACGTCCGGATGCTTATGTAGCAAATCAAGATTTGATTGATACGAATTTCTAACAGACGGTCTAATTCTCTCGAGTTTACGAGCGTAACATTTATTTTTACAGTCACAATCTCTACAAGTGATAACAGCTGGCAAAGATATACTAGGTATACTTCCCATCTTTTGATTTCCAGGGCTTACTCTTAATTCCATGCACATTCTCCTTACTTCTACGCTATACAACTTACTCTGAATTAAAAGCGGCTGCCTCGTTGCCGCAATTAATATTATTTAATTGAGTTGATTAAACTAAATTAAAAGAAAAACCTGTCGAAGATATCAGACAGATCTAATCTGTTAGGAATAGATGAGTAAGAACAATGGAAAACCTTGTACTTATCTAAAAATTCCTGCAACTTTTTGTCCGCAGCCTTGCGTGCCTCGTCTGCTGCCTTGTATGCATCTTCGACTTCCTTTGCGGCAATCTTTCTTTCCTCTGCGATCTTCTTAGCCTCTTCTTGTCTCTGGGCTTCAGCTTTCTTTGCAGCTTCCTCTTTTTCGCTATGTATTTTTTCAGCTTCTTTGAGTTCCTTTTCTGTGTCAAAAAGCTTAGAAAGTTTTTCAGAATAATATTTCATAAATTCCTCGTCTCCTCTACAAAAATATTATATAGTATACACATACGAGGCATTGTGTGAACTATCACTTGACATCAAAAACCTCGTATGGTTTTAGAGACCTGTCGTCTATGTAATAATCAGCGGTGACTTTCTTAGACCTATCGTCTCCCCAAAATTCAATTATCTCTGGCACGTCATCGTTTATTGCATCGAAATATAATCCAAAACTAGCGCACCATTCCACGGCGTCGTCAAGAAATTTCCCGTGACGAGCCGTCCAAAGTATTAACTTGTCGCCGAACTCTCTGCGGGATTTCAAAAACTCAATCAACTTAATGTTGGGTTCTCCTATCTGAGGAAATGAATTCCCACCGAAGTATAAAGTTCCATCAAAATCTACTGCAAAAACCATTACAACATCCTTTATGAATAAATTATTTTATTGGTGCGATAATAATATACCACAACTTTAGATAGATGTCAAGCAAATTAAATAAATTATTCAAGATTATTTGCGTTGTCTGGTTTGTCTGACTCTAAAAACCCAGTACAACTACTTATATAACTTCTCAATTTCTGAAAATCATACCCGTCGTCCCTGAATTTATCGTCGCATTCTTTTGTTTTCTCACAAGAATCACAAATGCCTACGGCCATTTTTTAACTTTCCTCCAAGAATTTTATTTGAACCTCTCATGGTTAAAGCCACGAGATTGATATGTGTGACAACAAGGACATTCCCATTTTTATGCGTTGATATTTCTTAAGTCAATTAAGTTCACATTTGGCTCTATTCCAAGAAACTCATTGCAGAACTCTTGCCAATGACCACACCTCATTATAAAAAATGGTGAACACATAGCGAGAATACCATCAAGGAAATAGTGCATTGACACAAGCTCTAGTTCCTCTGCCGAATACTCATCGGAAAATGTTACTGCCTTTTCCTCGTTTACCTTTTCAAGAATGTTGTATATATCACTATTGTTCAAACCAAAATCTCCGAATGGGTACTTGTTTGCTTTATTTAAAATTTCTTGTCTTGTCATATTTGTCCCTTCTCTAATCACTTGTTTACGGACTCGCCATAATTTGCTTCGTGCGTTTCGCTGATATTATCACACGCAAGTGCATGCATTACTTTTGTTTTACTCAGAAAATCCTCGCACTCATTTTGAGCAACAACAAAATCTATGATAGGACGCCATTCGAAACATATTTCTGAATGAATGCAATCTTTACATATCATAATCGTCATCCTCGTACTCTTGATATAAATCATAATTGCTCATCTCTGCACCACAATAAGGACAGTAATGATAAAGCTCATATTCCCCAAAACCAGGAGCTGCTCCGTAATCAAAAATATCTACGTGAAAACCACAGTCGGAACATTCATATAAGTAGTTACCACAATCTAGCCATTCAGCACAGTCAGAAGAATGCTCATATAAATCATCGATACACTCTAGCCAAGGAGCAGTTGGTTTCCCGTTATCCTGGACAACTGTGGTTGGTGATACTTTTTTATGAGTGCCGGCAAGCGATGGCAAAGAATCCATGCTTTGTAATCCTTTATTACCCATTACAACTCCTCCTAAAATGGACTTAAACCACGATACTCGTCGCTCTTTTCTTTGGTGTTTGCCTTTTTATATATAAGCGACTCAACAACATGTTTGCAAAAACATGGTTCTCCCGTATCCATAAAATCCCCCACCATAATATCATATGATGGCTCTTCGTTTTGCTCGAATGTGCCGTACGCATCTACGATACAAACCTCTCCGTGCTCTTCACATTCGTTTCCGTCTCTGTCCGTAAACCTGAAATAAACTGTGTCGCCACGCTTATATTTTGGTTTTCCAATCATTAGATCTCCTCCATTAAATCCTCTGTTTGAGCATAAGATTTCTAAGTCTTTCCTTGCTCTTCTGTTGATCTGCCACAAACTGCTCTTTAGTTTTGAAGAACGGACATGGCTTATTTGTAATCGGTTCTCTCATAATTTCAGTGTCACAATTTCCACAGCCGTCATTTGCAAAACACTCGTGCATCATACACTTCTCACGTGTAGGTAACGATTTGTAAGTATTCATAAGACCACTCCTATCCTTTTAATGTTCCAGTTCTTGTAAGTTTAATTGTATTTGTATTATCGACTTCCCAAAGGACTTAGTTCATAATTCTCTTAATATTTTCCAGTTCGATTTCCCCGAACAGATCGATAATATCCTGTTCGTTATCCTCTAAATAATCAAACATGTATTGTTCAATTGCCATTTTAACAACAGTTCTTTTTTCAAACATATAAATCCCTCGCAATCTAAATGTATCGGGAGAGCCATCTGCCTTGGCTCTCCCACTCAAAAAAGGAGATAGGGCAAAAGCCCAATATGCAGAAACCCTCAGTGATAGAGGGTGGCGGAGCGGGTGGGACTCGAACCCACGCAACCCGAAAAGGATTCTAACAGTTTAGCAAACTGTCCTCTTCACCAACTTGAGTACCACTCCAAATAAAAACGCCAGAGATTTAATTATCCCTGACAGTTTTACTCCACATATACCAACCGTATATACAGTTGATTGTCCAAAAGATATACATCATTAGCATTACCCAATTGCCCAGGATTGCAAACATTACAACCGATGTAATATCCTCAACAATCCAACCGACCCATTGTTCTCTATATCCTAGCATCAGTAGAATCTGAGCGATAAACGCCGGCACTGTAGTAATGGCATCAAAGAATGGGACTGGATCATTAGTTTTGCTAAGAACCAACGCTAACACAGCAGTTCCAATTATCATTGCCGTATACGTAATTATATTCCCAGACCTTGTTAATTTTTTTCCAACTATTTTTGCTCCGCCGTCGTCTGTTATTTCGTAGTTTTTAAACCACACATAAGTTCCATATATCATTGTAGCAAAGTAGAAAATATTTTCATAAATCTCGCCGTACAAATGATTTGGGATTGCAACTCCGAATGTATATGTTAATAATTGTATGTATCCAAAGATATAAAAACTAATTTTACCCTCGGCACATAATACTACCGACACAATGCCAGCCACGGCTGAAATGATCGAAACGATTCCGTCTGGAGTACCAGTAATATATCCATATATAATTGCAACCATTTGTAGCAACAAACCTATAGCTAAAAACAACCAATTCTTAACACTCTTTCCAGTGATAAATTCAGCCCTTAAAAAATTACCAACTTTATTCATGTTCGTCACCATATATCATCTCTATGTATTCCTTTACTCTTATAAAATTATTATAATATCCACCGTCTAACTCTTCGTACTCTAATCCAAACTCCTCGTACAGTTGCTTTAAGAAGCAGTAGAAATTATATCGTATTTCGTAGTCGCTATCGGCCATGTATCGTTCACCATCGTCTACTATTGGCTTTGCCGAAGGTTTAATTAGGAATATTTTATTCCACTTAATACTCTTGTTGTATTCAAGTGCCATGTTATATAGAATATTGTATTCTTCCTCGCTTAATATAAACCCATCTCTTTCGGCATAAAACTTAGCATACATAAGGGTGACTAGGTTATCTGTATCTGACACAAATACCCCAGGATTCCAAGCCGAACAAATTAATTCTTCGTTATATTTATTCTGTTCATAAATATTGTAAATAAAATCCTTGACTGTAAACTCATTGTCAGGTTTGAGTTTACAAATATCCCTACCCTTTTCATAAGAGTACGGAAGATTAAAATACTTACCAATATCTTTTGTTAGTGTTGTTTTTCCTTCACTAGCAGTTCCGGTTATGAGTATGTTGTGACTGTAATATGCTCTAAACGGAGCAGATATCTTATTCCAATATTGTAGAGGGCGTTCCCTACACAAAGTACCAGACACCAAATTGTTTGTCCTGTCCAAAAAGATCACATTTATATCGCAATCGCTGCGTGGATTATTCTCTGCAATTTTGTCTGCATAAGATTCCTCTCCTACATACCAGTTATATATAACATTGGTATCGTTTTTTGATATTTCCTTAAATAATTCATCATTATGAATTTGTTCGTACACAGACGCCATCCAGGTTTGCCAGTTGCCGTCACACATTGACTCGTCGATACCCAAATCAGTGTCGTTAACAAATAAAACCCTTAACGTATCATCACTTAAAAAGTTTTTAATGATACGAAATCTTTTAACCAAAGGCAAATCATTAACCCCACGTTCATCTCCGTCATACCCACAAACAAATACAAATGAAATATCATTCTCTTTTTTTGATTGCATAATTACGTCAAGATGGCCTTGATGTAGCGGATGATACCCTCCAAACGCAATGCCTACATTTGTCATAAACTTACTCCTCGTCATCCTCGTCGTCCCAATCCGGAAGCAAACCCCATGCCCTGCAAGCAAACTCATACGCTTCTCGATCGTCTGAGAAAATCATGGTTTCAATTTCGTCGCCTTCAAACCAAACAACCTCTCCACAATTAGAGCCGAGATCCTCGTCGGCATATGTATGCCTAATCTCTACCTCAGGGAACATCTCAGAAAGCGCACAGATAACCTCAAACGGCGCACACCAAGCTGTTGAAAACTCAATCTTATTATCAAGCAATTTACTTTGCGAATAAGCATTCCATTTAGTTCCCCAATATCTGCAAGACCAATCGTACCAATCTTTGCATCCGTACTTATCCTGATTATCGCAGAGATTTCTTCCCATCTTGTATAACTCTTCGATTTCCTCATCAGAAAAATCCTGGTTCTTTGCACGTTCATAAAGATCGCTGTTATGTAAATATTTATTTGCATTCGCGGGCAAATTATCAAACAATCTGTTTGTAAGATAAACTATAATTCCATATAGCGACCGACTACTACTCTCAGTATTTCTTATGGAATCTGGCATAGGTATAATCTGATTAAAATCTATACACTCGTCCTCTGACGGCTCGTAATCCCAACCAAACTCACCTTTCCTAGGCTTGATTTTTGCCATGAGTTCTTTAATGTCTTCGTCTGAGCCAGTAAATTCCAGCACATTAATTACGTGATTAGGCATAATACTGCAACCTCACTTCCTCTGGTAGTGCCATAAACTTACCATATGAAAGACTAGTTTTATTTACCTCATTGTACTTCTTAACAGCTACAATAGTCATTGCTAACCTATCTTCCACGGGTTCTACCATTTTCCTGCCCATTAATGCAACTTGTCTGCATCCCAATGAGCAATATACCTGCCTGTTAGATGTGGGTTCAAATGACAAACCACACAAAGGACATACTTTTTCTGACATAAAACCACTCCTTTTGAAATTTAAAATAACCTACGTCTGTTAGAATTATGTCGCCGGTTGGCGACCTGTAATTCTTATGCATTCTCTGGGCGTAGACATGATCATTCTATTACGTTAGTAATGGCTCTGATCATGTCGAAGCAGCGAATTCCCGCTGTGTTACTTTCGCTAACAGCAAAAGCAGTTTCGAAAAACTAATCTGCACGTAGGTTTTTGTGATAAAAACCACATCTGTTATCAATTATCGTCGACGCGCGTAGCGCGAGCTCCGTCGATAATTTGATAATGCATCTAGAACTCGAAACATTCGTGCTTGTGAAAACATGCTCGATGTTGACTGGCGTAGCCAGTATTCATCGATCATCGTTTTTACAAGATGATGGATTTGAGTTTGCCGATGTCATTGTGTTACTTTTGCTAACAGCAAAAGCAGTTTTAAAAAAAAACCAATCTACATGTGGTTTTGTATAATAACATACCGTAGTATGTAATTACCGTGTTCCCCGTGGCAAGAGAGGTGAAAAAGAAGGGTAGTTTTATTATGAACATTATATTGAGTATAGTTAAAAAACCACGGGGACATAAAGAAAGAAGGTAAAAAAATGAGAGTTTGGTGGGTGAAAGTTATTAACTTTGCTTTGTCGAACCCACCATATAGTTACTACGTAACCTGTATACGTGAATATCTCCAGGCGCTCCGCGCTGGCCGCATGCTCACGTGTCGACATTAATATTTTAAAATAAAATTAACCAAATTATTAATGTCAATGTTGTGCTAGGTCAGTGTAGTTTGTAGAGGTTTAAGTTCCAAAGGTCTGTTATTTGTTATTAATACGGTAAGTCCAACTTTATTTCCGTCTCAGGGCTGCGAGTCTGGATCCTTATCCGTGCCTTGGTGATTGCCTCTTCTTTCTGATCTAGGCGTTACTTCTGCTAACAGCAAAAGCTATCCATATTTCTACAGATAAATAACGTTACGTAAATAAACTTACTACCATTTTACTACCAAGTAGGTAGTAAAAATTTTTTAAAATCCCATAACTACGTTGTTTGTAACACGTAGGCTTAAAGAGAAAGACCAACTCTGCCATTTCATTCACGATCTACATACAGCGATCGGGCTAAGCAGCTCTTCTTCGACGCCGTCGGAAATTATTTTCTGACTTTCGAGACCAGTAATTATTAAGATAAAGTTTATAGTTAACGCTACTAATTTTGATATTAAGCCAAAAATTTCAGTGTTAACTGTTGACTTTAAGATAGGTTTGGTTTCGATAAACTTTGCCTACCTGTGGCCCGCGGAATCCGGATACGTCCCATTCATCCTTCTTTTACTGATCTAGGCGTTACTTCTGCTAACAGCAAAAGCGTGTTGAAAACCAACACAATAACATCGTGATAGCAGAGTTGGCTTTTGAGTTTACGCTACCTTGAGATTGTCGGCAATTAACTTTCTAAAGTTAACTCCAAACTTCTCATTGGCATGTTCAATAATTTCATCAATTCTTTCGGGTTCAACACTATGATAATAGTTTCTTAAACCCTCAAGTCTTTGTACATCATTAATATCCCAAGACTTACCATTCTTGCTGTCCATAATGTATGATGCAACCATTGCTTGGAACTGTTTCTTTTTCTTATGTCCAATTGTTATCTCGTTATCCTTATTAAGCATAACACCAAGATTCCAATTGCTACCTGCAGAAGAACCGTATCTAGTTTTCTTGCTATTAATAGAAAAACCAGCACCAAATTCCTCTAATGTTGACTTAATGAGATTTTCAATCTCTTTAAAACTAAATGAATACCTAGATGAAATAATAAAATCGTCTGCGTATCTTGTGTAAACAAAAGTCTGATTATTGTAATTCCTAAGTGTGTTATATAATTTATAATCCACCGGAATCATAATAATATTTGTAAGAGTTGGAGACAATGGAGTTCCCTGAGGTAAACCACCGTTAAGAAATGCAAGGTCAATTGCTGTCTCAAGTTCTCTTCTTCCGTCTTCTCTCTTGAGAACCTCACAGAATGGGAATATCATCTCTAACTGATGCATAACAAATTCCTTTGTTGTACTACCAAAGAAGTTCGATAAATCATATTTACCAAACCACTTGCTTTCGTTGTCCTGATGCTTTTTAACTGCGTCAATTGTGCATCTGTCACGAACATAAGCAAACGCAGAAGTATGATATAAAGCGCCAAAGTCATTCTCGAAGATGTCCTTCAACATTCTAAGAGCAGACATTAATTCCTCATTTGGTTCGTCGATTTGTCTCAATCCACCAGACTTTTTAGGAATACAAAATGAATGATACAAATCCTGTCTATCTTTACTATGCAATTCTTTAGTGATACTGTTAAACCACGCAAGCTTTGTTACCAAAACATCTACGTCTACTGTCTTTAAAAACTTACCAGATATACTCTGAACAGCATATGTTCTGGTGTTTGCAGTGTTTGCATTAATTGTTGCCGTACTAGCAGTTGTGTTAAACAAAAAATCCTCTAACGACATTTGCTTATACATTGGCGACTGTCTAACCGTTACATAATACATTAACCATCTCTCCTTTTCTTTATCAAATTTTTACCGTAACCTACATACATCGAACAGCAGCACTCAGATCTGAATGCATCCGATGATGGTTGGAAAAAGTTTTAAACAACTGTGAATTCAGATGTTAGAAACTTGAAAACGACATAGTTACGAGGTCTTGGTTTTCAACAACTCACATAAGTTAGTAGTTCTTGCGAACAAAAGTCGTAATAAAACCTGCGTAAGCTTGGCCTTCGTTCTTCCTGGTTCAGGAGGCGTCGTCTTCTTTCTGATCTAGGCGTTACTTCTGCTAACAGCAAAAGCTATCCATATTTCTACAGATAAATAACGTTACGGGTCTTTATTAGAATGCATCAACCGCAAAGTTGAACGCATCAACTAATACTAATTTCTTTAATGGCTTACCATTCCAAAAATTCATAAAATTTGCCACTCCGTATGCACAAATAATTCTTACCGTAGGACAAACCGACAGTGTTACATTACAAGCAGATACAGGAGTTTCCTCTTTTGCTTCCTCGTGTGAGAAATTCATTGAGTCCAAGAATATCTTCTTCATTTTAATATCAGACCAATCAGCAGCATAATGCTGTGCATCCTCAAGACGAGTTCTAAAATCAAACATTGCTTTAACATTAGGATTGTCAAAATGCTTTTCGACAATTTCCCTTCTCAAATCAATGTTATCCACGCACAAAAATACAAAACCAGAAAGTTGCTTTCCTTGCCAACCTTCTGGTTCTAACTTAATCGTATCTTTAATATCTGGATTAATTTCCTGTAGCATTTCTGATACAGCTTCAACCTTTAACTTGCCAACATCTTCCTGTCTAAACATCTGGTTGGCTAAATTGTGTGGCTCTACCTTATCAAAATCCCAAAGTACAAAGTTGGTTACTCCACTTCTTGCAAGATTTTCTGCAACCGTAGAACCTACCGAACCACATCCTATGATGTGAATTTTTGCCTTACTCTTTTCAGGCTGGAAGTACTCATAGCTCTTGGATAAATCCATCATTTTAAAAACCCCTCTCTATTAATAATCGTATACCCAATTCTTATACTTGTCCCAGTCATAATCTTCCCAGCTATCTTTCTTGCTTGGCTTATGACCGTACACTACCTCTTCGTCCTTCTTGTCTTCTTTTTTATCTTTGCCTTTTTTATCCTCACTACCTTTATATGTGGGAGTTTGATATGTATATTTCTTTGTTGTAACTACAGTTTCGTAGTTCTCAATAAACGAACAAATATCAATATCGTCTTCCAAAAAACCAATCTCGATGTCCTTATCTTCGAAGAGAATATTCTTCTGCATATCGTAGATCTTGGCGGTGTGTTCGTCTTTCTTATTCCAGATAAGGAAGATGTAAAACATATCGTCATCGAGTTGTTCCAAAATTCTTTCCTGATGTGAGATATCAACGGTTGATGGAGTTGTTCCCATGTTTACGTGAGAATGACCCTGCATTCTTACACTGTTAAATACCTCGTCATCTAACTCCATTAACCATTTTTCATATCCCTCTTGGTCTGTGTTAACGGTTGCGCCTGTTACTTCCTGTGGATAAACAAGGATATCAGTGATGTAATAATCGTTTGTTCCTTCTCCGCCACGTTCTGCAAGACCGTGCCAAGCAACCTCGCTACTAAACTCACTAACCAAAAGTTTCATCTTTAACCAAGCAACAGAAGAAAAATATATGTTAGCCTTTTCTTCAACCGTAGGCAACATATGTGTGAAAGTAATCTTACCGTCTGCCACTTTCTTATTTTCCTCGAGCTCTTTGTTAAGAGCATCGCAAAAATCCTGCTTACATTTCTCAATGTAATCTTGTGTCATCTTAATTATCTTACTCATTATTTTCCTCCTCCTCTGTCACAATAGTTCCTTCATTTTCATTTAACCAATCCATCGCTTCTCCAACAGTTAAACATCTACCGTCTTCGAGTTCAACGCAAGAAATATTATTGTATGATGGATTATCAGTTACGCCGTAAATGAATCTCATAAACTCTTCCATTACGCAACTATCTCCGAAGTTGAGACTCTTACATGATGCGATACACTGCTCAAGTGCTGTCAAATAATCGTTCTCCTGAATAGAAGTGTTGATAGACATATTATAATTTCCAAGACAACTATATCTATTGATGTGCGGGTTAGGCATAGAGTCATTAAATTCCATTCCAAATCTATATCCTTTAAGACCCTCTACTCCTCTACCAAATATAAATCTGTACGCTGCACAGAACTTAATTTTCATTTTCTGGTCGATGAATACTCTTGTCATAAATCTCTTCATCTCTTCGGCAGAATAAACGTCTGACATAAATCTGCCACCTACTCTATAAATGAAACTGTTTCTATTGTCAAGAACCGACTCAACGAGATCCTCATCATAATATGTAACATAATCCTGAGCAATAAAATCAATCGATCGATCGTCAACATTCTCAAGATAGAGATGTGGATTACGAAGGAAATACTCCATAATCTCTGAATCGTTTTCGCTTTCATTTTCGATCTTATATCTAAGACCAAACAGAATTGTGTCGTACTCTTCCTTGCGTTGAAGAAGAGACTTAATGTTTTCGTTGTATTCTCTAATCCTGCTCTCTAAATCCCTAATCTCATTTTCCTTGCGACTTAATTCCTGTCTCTCAAACTTAGTTTCAAATCCAGCGAGTACCTTTCTTGTGTACTCTTCTCTGAAGTTAAACTCGCTTGCAATCTTATTAACAACCTCGCAATAATGAGCAGATGTCTTTTCCCTAAGAGACTGGATTAATTCCATATCTATATCGCTAATGCCTTCATCTGGATTAAAATACCAAGGTAGGATAGCAAAGATAGAACACTGGAGATAATGTAGTTTCTTAATGTCCAGCTTACAAACATAAATTATTACGTCTCTAGTTGTAGGATTAATAAAACAAACACAATTAAATTGCTCGTGATAAAAAGTTTCTACTTTATCAAGCATTACATAATTTGGGAACTGTTCTGTAAATTTTTTCTTTACCAAATCAATAAATGCATCATTGTTTATATCGTCTGAGGCATTAAAAGAGTGAATATGAATATGTTCACACCACTCGTCAGGGTATTTAACAAAATCCCTAGTTATGCAATTTAAAATCCTGGAATCAGAGTTATCTTCCATTATTTTTGCAGTATAATCTGAGTATCCGAATGATACATAAATACCCTTACTGTCTTCGTTAATTTTATTTCTCAATAAAATTCTTAATGTAGTTACAAACGAGCAATCATCTCTCCAATACTCGCCATTAACCTTTTCAAAATACATATTCGCTGACTTCGCCATAAACGGAGTATCAGTTATTTCCTCTCTAAACATTATACCTTCTCCTTTTCTTAATCATTTTCAAAACCAAATGACGCCACTATAATCCCTGTGGCACCATCAACAACCTCTCCTTTGATTGCGCCACTCCTATTCAAAAAATAAATTGCCTCGGTAGCCGTTTCAAAATAAAACGTACTACCAATGAACTCGCCTTTTTTCCAAATGTTTACTTCATACTTCATAAATTTCCCCCTTATGTTTATTATTTTAATGGTGGGGGATATCGGACTTGAACCGATACGATATCACCTGTTCCCCCATAATAAAAACCCCCACGTTATGTGGGGGTTTGCTTTTGTTTTCTTATGCGTTGTCAGCCTTAACTACGTTAAGAAGGAAGCAAGACTCTGTGATGCCGAAATCCTCAAAAGTCTTATCCATATCTCCGGGATTAAGAGATGCGCCGTCAAGGTGCATAACACCGTGAGTATAGTCAACACCAGCGTCAGTGAGTACTGTACGAAGAGTTGTCTTTGCATCAACGATTACCTTCTGCTTCTTAAGATTGTTACCTACTGTTACCTGTACCATAATTCTGTTCTCCTTTTTATTAAATCAAATTTTGTTTGTTGGGGGATTTTAAATCCCCCATGCGTTTAATTACTGAGCAATCTCGATGTTACTCATAATCTCTGCCTTACGAGCCTCAATACCCTGAAGAACATCAGGAAGAGTTTCCTCAATAGCACAAAGGTTCATAAGTGCTGCGCCAACCTTATCGGCAACCCACTCCTTAACATCGTCTGTTGCCTCAACAATAGACATAGTAAGAGTTGCGAGCTTCTCATCGTCACGAGTAGCCTTCGCAAAAGATGCACCGAACTGGTTGATTGAGCCGGCTCCAGTAGTTACATCTACCTTAAAGATAGGGTCTTTGCCTTCTTCGCCACCAAAAAGTGTAAGAGCGTCTGGCTGATACTTCTTAATAGTGAGCAAATCCTCGAACTTCATAGAAGATGTGATGACTACTGCGTCACCTGCGATGATGATTTTTGCCATATGTATGGTCTCCTTTTTATTTTTTAGTACTCTGTTGGTTGGTTATCCATTCGCACCACGTGGAGGTCGAGCCCATAGCGAACATATAAAACCCCGCTAAGAAAAGGGGGGAAATCTTAGCAGGGTCAGAAGAAATCATATTCAATTACAGATCCATACAATCGTACGGATACTCTTCGTAAAAATCCTCTTTAGTTTCGTAGTCTTTTAAAATCATTGGTCGATATACTGAAATACCAAATTCCTTTTTAAGATGCTTGCAAACTAAATCCAAGCAACTCTTTGTTATATCGTCGACGCCTTCATATTGTGCTTCAAAAAACCCGTCTGAACCCCAAGTAAGTAGGTCGAGCAATTCCTCAAATGCAATACCGAGTTCGGCTTCCCTCTCGTCTATTGCAGCCTGCTGAGTATTCTCGTCCATATCGAAACCGTCCTCGTCATCGATATCACTCGAAAGCCCTATACGAGTTTGCACTAAATGCTCGTCGCTCAAATACTCATTGTAAATATCAACCATTTCCTTTGCACAATATTCTTCATCATACAAAGTTTCCTCGAAAACAATTTCGTTGTCCTCGCTTACGCAAACACGTGGCATGCCCGAACTCTGTTCTTTTGAAATGCAAATTTCAATTCCGTAGTCATAGTTATTTGCAATCGGGACACTAGAGTTAGGCAATGCGAAAGAGTCTGGATTATCTTTGAAGAAACCCCAAACCTCTTCGGGACTAACACTAACATTTACCATAAAGCGTTCCTCCTATCTAAGAATTTCCAAGATATCGCTTTCGTCAACAGCGTCGCTGACTATCGGTAATATGTTGTTAACGATTTCGCTAGAGGAAATCATAAGTTCCTCGAATGAAACGTCCTCTGGTTCGATAGGCGTATCATCAAACTCCTCTTCCTCTTCGTCAACAACCTCGTCGTCCCATTCCTCACGTTCGTCGATATGCCTAAGAAGTTCCTGCTTATATGATTCAAAGTCTGCATCGTCAAGACCTTCGTAATAAAGACAACCAACGCTCCTTACATAATCGTAACAACCAATAACGTCGTCAACATCATTAAGGGCTTCCCTTACACCTCTCCAACTGTGTCCGTCTCCAAGATAATACTCCAAATCGTCGTCAATCAATTCGTCTATACTATCAGAATTCGTGTAATAAACATCGTCTGCAAAATCTTCATACCCTTCGTCATAACAGAAAGATATAAAATCCGACCAGTCATTTATATTATTTATATAATCCTCTCTTGTTGCCATTGTAAAACCCTCCTCTAATCATAAACACAACTGAGTGCAGCAGCGATAGTAAACGAATTAAAACCCTCGTCCTCTAGTGCAAACTGTGCCTCATCAACATCAAAACCCTCTTCTTTTAATTGCACTGCTTCTTTAAAAGCAGAAATACTATAAAGTTCTTTCTTATTTTCCACAATCAAAACCCCCTGAACGTATAGTAATTGTTTCATTTCCCTTTTCATCTATGAGTTTGGAAATTTCGTCAACCTCTAAAACATCATTGATTGCCACGGTATCACTTAGAGGATATTTCAAAAGCTCACGTATTAAGTCTGCGACTATCATACAAAGCCCTCCTTAAAAATCCTCTAACCACTGGTCAAAACTTCTGTAACCAGTCGTCACATACAAAACATCATTTAGTGTATCTTCAGAATACCCGTTAATGCTTGTGATAATTTCCAAGGTTTCATTAGAAACCGTTCCACTTTCTACAAGTAAATCCCATGCTTCAGTAATAGGCATATAAAATTCCCCTTTCATATTCGTTTAATTAATGCTTTCAAGTTCGGACAAAACCGTTTCTATTGCAGTTTGTACGTTCGCTATTTTAGATAGTTCGTTAAAATCCCTATCATTTGTAGCGATATATTCCCTGCCCTTTAACTCAAAATTCATAATTAATAAACCAGCTGCTATATTGTTTTTTATTTTCTCTGTCACATAAAATCCCCCTTGTAAAAAACTAGGGGCTATCCATTAGACAGCCCCCACAAAAGAACAACTTGAAAAACCAAATCGTCCTTTTACATATCCTATCTTGACAAAAGTTCGTACATCTCAGGAGTTTCCTGTCTATCGTGCAATCTTAAAGGCACACCACCGAACCTAGCATCACACGAATAAACCAAAGAACCGCCCATCATCCAGCCAATATTGCCCTCGTCTTTTGATTTCCAAGGTTCAACAAACACATTATCGTACCCACCGAAAGGTTCGTTCACTATCTTGCATAGGTTTTCTGGAATATCGTCCTCGTCGATTTCAATAAACCCGTCATCGCAAGCGATGAGAACGCTATCATATCTAGCAGAAATCCCGTTGTTACTACAATCGCCACAGTTCCTTTTGCTCATATAAATCGGAACACGAATTGCCCTAATCATAATTAAAAACCCCTTTACTTACTTTTAATTAGTGTTTCTAAATCCTCAATCTCCTTTGATAAATCCTCAAGTTTCCTGTCTAACTCGTGTGATAAAAACCAAACCACTATATATAGACTGATTGATAACCCATCAGCAGTTGCTGATATAAAACCGTTTAAATCCATATAAAACCCCTTTCTTATATTAAGCGCACGCCATACCAACGTGACCCGAACCCCACTTAACCGTAAGTGAAAGTCCACTTTTGTTTCCTGTAATAGTAACCCCGTCACATTTTGCAATGTATTTTCCCTTATCAACGTCATTGATAAATTCTACTTTGTCTGAAATTCCAGCCTTATTCACAAAGCCGTAAATCTTACTTTGAAAATCAATAAAACTCATAATCAAAAACCCCTTTATTAATCGTCAAAACCGAGAAACCAATCCTCAGTTTTCTTATCAAACCATTTTCTAAATTTCCAATTACTGTCGTACAATTTGCCAAACCAATAATCGCTAACGGTTATGGCCAAAAACATAACGCATATAAAAATTAACATTTCCATAATCGAAAACCCCTTTATAATTTAACTAGCAATATCACAGACTGTCGGGGAAAAATTATGAAAAACCCGACAGTTTCGCCCTTTATGCCATAGGGCTCATCAGTGTGAAAGGAGGTAAAAAATGAAAAACCCGACAAGGCAAGGGCAAAAACCCAGCCTTGCAGGTTCTAGAATTCCAATTACTTATTCTTTGCCTTTTTGTAGTCGATTTCGTAAGACTTCTCGCAAACTATACGGTGGCAAATTTCCATCATATAAGAGCGCATATACTTGTGATTAGCACAAGTTACCGTTAATGCCTTGCGATTTTTCTTTGAGTATACACTCATAAGGAAATTAACATCGTGAGATGTTGCCTTATACTCATCTCCCACCATAGCCGACACGATAGACTGTACAGTCTTGAGTATCTGTGTCTTACTTGTAGGAGTTTTTCCAAGGTTAATCTCTTTCGCAAGTTCACTAATAGCGTAACTATCGTTAATTCCCGTTGGGTCAATACCTAAATCGATTGCCTTTTGAACGGTCATAAGGAAATTGAGTTTTTCCACCATATAATTCCAATTCTTGTCAACGCCTATTCCACCGTCAACAAACTTGTGGAGTTTGAGCAAATCAATTTGCTTATCGCAAGGTTCGATAACCCTTACAGGTATCTTTTCTTCGCCCTCTTTTGTATCCTTAATGCGAATTGTTGCAAAGGTGAGTTCCTTTACTGCCTCAAGCATTGGGTCATCTGCCTTAGCAAGTCTTTCAAAGCACTCTTTACGAACAACGGAAGTATACTCATTAACCACCTGTTCAAGTTCTTCATTAGTCTTAATTGCATCTTCAAATTTGCCGGTCTGGTACTGGTCATTATAAACCTTTACCAACTCTTCTGCCTTTTCGAGCATTTCGACTTTTGTCATTTTGCCTTCTGCCATAATTACACGTCCTTCTTTAAGTTAATATTTTTTTTGAGCATAATTGCTCATTAAAACCACCCGACTATTGCCGAGTGGCTTGTTATCAACAATTATGTTGTTATTCACATAGTCAGCTTGATATTAACTTGTCTTAAATTGCTCTATCTCCCTTGGGAGCATCGATCTTAACACACGCGTCCTGGGACACTTGCATTGACAATTCTTTGACAAGTCTTTACACAAGTCTTTTTGCATAGCCATCAATTCCTCAAGCCGAGTTTAGTTATTTAGGCATAAGACTGTTAGGGTATTCACAAGTCCACTAACCACCGTTCACTTAAGCAGTGAATACTGTAATTTACTAGCGTCTAATAGACTAGGCACTAGCTGTTGACGTTGACCGCCGACACACCTATTCGGAAGGGGGGGGGCAAAACCGCCTACGGCGGTTCGCGCGCGTAGCGCGCTAATTACGCACGTACGTGCATATGCGTATATTACACACGTGCATATGCGTGCCCGCACAGGCGCGATGATTGTATAAATAAAATAAATACCTTTCGCGACGCGCATGCGTGCATAAGATAACAAATGCGCAGGCGCACACACGCAGGCGCAGGCGCACACACGCAGGCGCGCCTGCTCGCACGTATAATTCGCGTGAGCGCGTAAAAAACCGCACGCACGTGTGAGCGCAAAAACCATATACAAGACAAGATTACAAAAGATAATCATAAACATATTGATATTGATTATAAAATACCTTCGCGACGCGCGGGCACGCGCACGTGTACGCACACACACGCACCCGCGTATAAAAAAAAACACACGCACATACGTGTACGTGTATATATATAAAAGCGCAAAATTTAAGGGCGGATTTCTCCGCCCCTTGTAAATTATTTTTTATGCTTGATACAGTCCGTTCTGTTGCGCCTTTACTCTAATGCGCTTTATATATTTTTTAACGCTGTCTGTCGGTATGCCGAGGTATGTTGCTATTGCCTTGTAGCCATATCCCTTGATGCGCAATTTTAATATTTCATTTTCACGTGCGCTAAGTTTTAATTTAATTATCAATGCGTTGATGTCTTGCTCGTCTTGTTCGGTTACTGTCGCATAGGTGTTATTTTTGACCGCCCCGTCTAGTGTCGCATATATATTATTCGCGTGTAAACGGCGGTAAATTTGCTCAACGTTGCCTTCTTCATCTTCAAGTAACTCATCAAGATATAAATATTTATTATTTATATTAGTGCTTTGATGTTGCTCGATTTCTCTACGCACCGCCAAAAAAATCTCGTGAAGTCCGCTTGTATCTTGATATTTCCAAGACGCGCTATTTTTTTCTCCTATTAACACACGTTTATCAAGAGTTTTAATCTTGTATTGCTCTAAAAGATTTTCGTGTCCCTCCGCCTCTAAATCAAGAATTTTTAATATTGCAACTTGTAAGAGGTCGTAGCCGTTACTGTACGAAATGCACAATTTTTCGGTCGCTTTTTTGTCTAAATCGCCGTTGACCGTCTGTCTTAATTCACCATCTTTCGTGTACTCTAATGCGTGCGCATCATCAAGAAGATATTTAATCTCGTGTGTGCGGTTAAAGTCCGCCCAAAACTGTCGGCGCATTTTTTCAATCGCGAAATTGCCACTTGCACTATAAACTTTATTTAGCACACTGTTTACAATAGACGCGCCGAAATTTTCAAGATTTTCGGCAGTTTTGTCTTGTTCATAATTTGTTAACATTTGCGCTACAAGTCCTACGTTGTTAATATTCTTGCTCATAATTTTTACTCCTTTTGCATTTAAGCATATTATTTTATTGGCTTGTCGGTTTGGCAACCGCACCGCCTATATATATTATATAGCGAGGGGGGGCAAAAATCAACACAAAAAAATAATTTCAGCATAATTTCAGCGTTTTGCACAAAACTTTGTGCCGATTTTTTGTGCAAGTTGCTAATTGGCGGCTCATTAGAGTATTAAAAATTAATCATAACGCGTATGTGTATGCGCACCCGCGCACACACACGCACCCGCGCACACACACGCACCCGCGCGTGTGCAGGCGTCTCGTGGTATAAATAAAATAAATACCATTTCGCGTACGCGTAATAGAACAATACGTACACGCAAATAATGCGCGCTATCTACACGCATACGCGTTAGATGCGCACAGGCGTGCGGACAGGTGCGTAGGCGGGCACGCTCACGGGCACGCACGCTTGCGCATACGCATACGCATACGTGTACACACGGGTGTACGCTCGTGCTCGTGTACACACAGGCACACGATAAAACGCCCGCACGTATGCCAAAAAGCAAAACAGAACATAACAGATAAGATTATAATAATACCTACACGCCCGCTCGGTAAAACGTGGACACGTACGCGAATTTAGAAAAAATAATTTATCTAGATGTGTAAGTGCGCCAAGTTTTATGCGCTCGTTGTGAAGTAATATGCTTTACACATACACGTCTTTTTTTCTCACTATAAGACATTGAGTTTTAATTATAGGGCTTGGTTCTAGTATTATAAGCATCTTTTATATATAATACATATATAGTTGCTTTCCATCCCACCCAGCATTTTTTATTTCACGTCTCCACTTAATCCACGAGCAAATTCACTCAAAAGATCTTTGTAAAATTATTTCACATCCAGAGGTAAGTTTTATAAATGTTCCAGATAAAATGGATAATGTATAATAATTAGTTTTGTTAAATAAATATAATCTTTTTTAATAAAAAGCTTGAATTAAAATAAATAATATGATATAATGGTCATGTTAAATAAATAAGTTACATACTATTTAAGGAGATGTTTATCATAGCTAAGAAGTCACACATTGAAGCTAACATCATAGACTTAGATCTCATTCACAAGGGTATAAATAAACGCAAGCTCAGTCCAGGTCTCATAGCTCCAGCCACTGAAGAGATAGTAGATGATATTGCACCTGATCATGCAGCTGATCCAATCAAGAGTATTGATGATATTAATATGATCTCAGAATATCTTATTGCAAATGAGAGATATAGAGATAATATGTTATTCATTGTTGGCATCAATTTTGGATTAAGAGCATCAGATTTAAGGATGCTTCGTTTCTGTAATTTAATTAATGAGAACTGTACTTTTAAAGACAAGTTCCCAGTATATGAGAGAAAGACTAGGAATACCAGAAAGAGAAAGAAGAACAGGTACATTACTATTAATACAGCTGTAATTGAAGCAGTGACTTTATATTTAGAGAACACACCTAACGTTAAACTTAGTGATTATATGTTTTCTTCTCTATCTAACAATGGTCTTAGAAATAATGAACCTTTAACAGTTAGATCTATTGATCGTATATTAAAGGGTATAGCTAATGATTTAGATTTGAATATACACATGAGCACACATACTTTAAGAAAGACTTTCTGTTACCATCAGATGTTGATGAGCAATAATGATACCAGAAAGTTACTTCTCTTACAGAAAATGCTCAATCATGCAAGTCCAGCTCAGACACTTGACTATATTGGCATTACTGAAGAGGAAATTGATGAAGCATATAAAGCTCTCAATTTGGGTAGTGATCATCATTATTTGGTAGATAGTGACATTATTGAGTTTGATACAGCTATTAGCTGATTTGATGATGGCAGTAAGTAACATATCTACGTTGTTAGTGTGCTGAAGCTTGGAATGAATAGGAGCAGCCTGAACCGGGTTGGTTGGTGTACGGAAGCGATAGCTTCCCCTACAGTATGCAGAGATGGTTTTTCTCTTTAAGGACACACCCCTTCAGACACGTAGTTATGGGAAATAATTTTTATTTTACTACCAACTTGGTAGTAAAACGGTAGTAAAAGTATTTTTTACTAGTTTTCTATGAGAGGAATGAATTCTATATTTAATATTAATTGTATTGGTGGCGTATATTATGGTATATGTATGTGACGCCATTATGGGCACCGGTAAGACCCAATCCTCTATAACTTATTTGAACGAGCATAACAACCAAAAGTTTATATATATAACTCCTTATTTGGAGGAGGCCAAACGCATAAAGACTGGGTGCCCCTCCTTGCAGTTCGTTGAGCCTAGCAATAGACTCAAGGAGTATGAGTTTAGGAAATCAACACACACAGCTGCACTCATTAAGGCCGGTAAAAATATAACAACAACTCATCAAGCCTTTAAGGGTTACAGCGATGAAATGCTTGATGATATTAAGCGCCAAGAGTATACGTTGATTATTGATGAGAACGTAGATGTGTTAGAGGTGTTTGATTTTCACCCATATGATTTACAGATGGCAGTGGACGCTGGTTATATTGAAGAACGTGATGGAATATATTCGGTAGCAAATAATCAGTATAAGGGCAAAGCACTTCAGGATCTGTTTACTCTGCTTAAATCAAGAGAGCTGATTAGGATTACAGACGAAGGAGAGAACTCACTCTTTTATTGGGCTCTTCCTCCAGACCTTCTCACCTCATTCAAGGATGTTTATATATTAACTTATTTATTTGAGGGTCAAAGCTTACATCATTTTATGGAGATATATAATATACCATATAAATATATAGGCATTGCTCAGACGAATAAAGGTACAGAGTATAGATTTTGTGAGTACCCTGGGTATACACCCGAGTACGTATCTCACCTTGGTGATATGCTGCATATTATGGATGTGGATAAGTTGAACCAGGTTGGAGATGATCAGTACGCTCTATCTATGAACTGGTTTAAAAAAGGTGGAGCGGAAGTAAAACAGTTGAAGAACAATGTTTATAATTGTTTCAATAATATATGGGGAGACATCCCTGCCGACAGAAGAATGTGGGGTTCATATAATGGTGAATTTGACAAGATAAAGGGCAAGGGATATACGAAATCTTTTTTGACGTTCAACACAAAAGCAACTAATGAGTACCGTGATAAAACGTGTCTCGTATATATTGCTAACGTATTTATGAACGTAAACGAAAAGAAGTTCTATCAAGCACACGGGATTGAAGTAGACGAGGACGCCTACGCTCTCTCAATTATGGTGCAGTGGATATGGCGGTCAGCTATCCGTGATGGTGAAGAAGTATTTTTGTATATTCCAAGTAAGCGTATGAGAACCATCCTAACTGATTGGATTGAAAAAACTAGCAAAGGAGGAGACAGTGTTGGACAAACTTGATATTGAATGTAGTACCTGTCACTGGGCTAACGGATGTCTCTGTGAGATCTACGCTTGCGACGATTACGTCCCGGTTGATGATTTTATCGACGAGGATAGTTTTCTTGGGTGGTATATTGAATCAAAACGCAGAGATTTTTATGAAGACTGGTATGAATACATAGAATCTTTTTACAGCGATTAATCAACTCAATTAAATAATTATTTTGGAGGAATAATATGATTTTACATATTTCCATTTCGCTTAATATACTTGCAATCATTATATGTGTGATTTTGTATGTTAAGAACTTAGATCTTAAATATGAACGAGATAATCTCACGAATATTGTTAACGATTTTAACAAGTGTGTATTGCTCATTAAAGATATAGACATGAGTGGAGCTGTTAACGGAATTAATAAATGGAATAAATCTCAAATTAAGTATTTAGACACGATTAAGGATGATATGATGTGCCCTAAGTGTCATGTCGGGCATCTGATAAGAGATACTAATACCGCTTACACTAGCTTACCGGAGAAACATCTATATTATTGTGAAGTATGTAAGAGCACAATAATTAAATAACTTTAAATACATGACAGCTAGAAGGGAGTGTTTGTAATTTCTAAACAACTAGTTTGTCAAAAGTTTATTTATAAAATTCATAGCTCAAGACTTAGAAAGACAAAGTGGAATCTCAACCTCCCACTTGATGAGGCTAGGCGTAATGACGAGGTAATAGCGCTTGCTGATAGTCAGATGCTTAGGTGGATAGACGAAATTAATAATGTGGTTGATGCTGATGACAAAGCAAAGGATATTAAAAATCGAATTGCTTATATTAAGCGCCAACCAAACAGTCTAAACAATAGACGCATTATAAAACAGCTATATAAAGACCTTGACGAGCTGCAGTTTAAACCTGATTATATGTGTTTGATTATTGACAGAGATAAGGATTACCGCAGAGCTTGCAAGGGGTTTAGGATCAACGGTATTACGTATAAGAGATTAGTTGGAACCGTAAACGGTGTCAAAAACAGCACAATTGTATTTGTTAATGAGAAACTCGTTGATGAGCTCAGGAGAAGAATAGATAACGGAAGAAATCTTAATAAGGAAGCGGTCCCTGCAAAACTAGAGGCGTATAGATCATTACCGTGCAGCGCGTCTATCCCTGTATCAATGCCTAACGGTGTTATTGTCGTTGATGATGTTGAGGTGGACTTCGTTTCTGATATTGTTTATTTAAACGATGAGTGTAGCGGAGAACCTGAGATGACATATAAGCACAATGAGCCAGTGCATATGGACGTATCCGACGGGTATGGATTGATGCTCCCTTCCCTATCATTAAGATGGAGCGAAGAGCTTGGACTTGATTATATGATGTCTGGGTGTAATACACGAAACGCATTTGAAAAAGGAATGGTGTTTACATTCGACTTTCTTGATTTTGCGGAACGTGTTGCCGGAACATATATTATTAAAGATGCATGGGGTCACGAACAAGATCTGAGAAACGTAGAATTAATTTTGACTACATCCATGCTCAAGCTTTGGGATAGCTACGAAAGTTGTGATGAATATATCAGGAACTGTGTTGAGAATCATTATACATTCGGAGTTACTAAGACTTGCCCTAAGGAGTTAGAGTCTGAGCGTAATTTAAACTATCAATTTATTCAGAGTTATACAATGACAGACGACGACATCGATGAATTGATTTTACCTACAGTGAATGAAATAAACGATGTGCTTCACGGAGATTGGGCAAAGACCATTCTATTTTTGAAAGGTGTAGGCATTACAGAATCAAGCGTTGATAAATTTGATGACGATTATATCAAATCGATTATGATCGACCCAAGAATGATTGACGACCCATACGTAGTGAATAACGTATACCAATTAATAAAGAACAGAATAAATGAGGCTAAGGTTGGTGTGCTTAAGGTTCACGGAAACTATTCAATAGCATCTGGAGATCCATATTCACTTTGTCAAAGCATGTTTGGCTTGGAGGTAACCGGATTACTTAAATCCGGAGAGATATACAACAAGTACTGGCTAGATTCTGGATCTAATAGACTAGCTTGTTATAGAGCTCCAATGTCATGCCATTGTAACATACGTAGAGTTAACGTGCACAGTAGCGAGGACGCTAAGTACTGGTATCAGTATATGACAACCTGCACCATTATGAATTCTTGGGACACGGCAACTGCAGCCCTTAACGGTATGGATTATGACGGCGACTTAGTAATGCTGACAGATAATAGAGTTTTGGTTGACAATATAGAAGAACAACCCGCTCTATTTTGCATCCAGAGGAAAGCTGAAAAAATGATACCTACCGAAGAAGATTTTGTTGAAGCAAATATTAAAAGCTTCGGTAATGAAATTGGCCAAACAACAAATTGGATTACATCAATGTTTGAGGTGCAATCATATTATGACAAGGATAGTAAGGAGTTCCAGGAGCTAGAGTATAGAATTAAGTGTGGCCAACTTTACCAGCAGAACGTTATTGACAAGAGCAAGGGTATTGTTGCCAAATCTATGCCGAGAAATTGGCATGATATACATGTTGTTAATAAGATGGAAGACGGAGAAGAAAAAAGTTTTTATCGTTCTATCGTTGCAGATAAGAAACCGTATTTTATGAGATACATCTACCCCGCTCTTTCTAAGGATTACAATACATACATTAAGAACACAAATAAAAATTCTCTAAGAGAATTTGGCATAACGGTTGATGAGCTCAAAAATATCCCAGAATGTAATCGTACCGACAGACAGAATGAATTTTTGAGATATTATGATCTCAGAATCCCGGTTGGTGTTGGAGATTGTGTAATGAATCGTATCTGCAGAAAAATAGAAGACTATTTTGACGGATATGTAGGAAAGCATAACTCTGAGTATAAGTTTGATTATACTATTATGAAAAATAACTCAGAGTATAGCGTCGCACAGTATAATGCGATTCGTAAGTTATATGACGAGTATAATAAGAAACTCAGAGGGTATACCGTCTTTGCAGAGTACGAAAAGATAGAAGAATCTGATTTCAAGAATGAAATAGCGGTGATGAACGACGAGTTCAAGCGTGAATGCGAAGCCACGTGTCCAAATGTAGACATACTATCTAATATTGTCTTAGATATTTGTTACACTCGCAGCGCAACTAAGAGGTTTGCGTGGAATATATGCGGCAATGCTATTATTAACAACCTGTTGCGTAATAATGATTACACAATTAACTTCCCTATGATAGACGAGAACGGAACAATTGAGTATTGTGCAAATAAGTTCTCGCTAAATAAAAAAGTTTTGGAGGTGCGCGATGAGTATTACTCTTAATGAACATGAGTGGGCTGAAGAAATGATCGAGCAGCGCACTCTCGGAAAGAAGCCGTTTGAGACGTTAACTCGTATTGCCAGATATTATTTGGATAAAAATTATCCTAAATCTGCAGTCAGAGACATGCTCGAATCATATATTTTGCAGTGTGATCCTAGGGCGTCGCTCCCAAAGTACTCTAAAATTATCGATACGGCGCTGAATAAGGCGTTAAAGTATGAGGCAATATCTATTGACTATATAGGGGTCACAACGGCCGAATTGAGGCGCATAGGCGATCTGGAGGGCATACAGACCAAACGTCTCGCATTTACGTTGCTTGTGTTATCTAAATATTGGGATATGATTAATCCCAACTCGGACCATTGGGTAAACAACAAAGATAGCGAAATAATGTCGCTCGCAAATATAGATACATCCATTAAACGCCAAAGCGCAATGTATAGAACATTAAAAGAATTGGGTATGATACAGTTCTCTAAAAAGATAGACAACATTAATGTGAGGGTGTGCTTTGCCGAAGATGACGATGTGGAGTTGTATATTACTGATATGAGAAATCTTGGATATCAATATTTGAAGTATTGTGGAGAACCGTATTTTGAATGTGAGAACTGTGGTATCACTGTAAAAGAAGATAATCCTGGGTCTGGCAGAAAGCAAAAGTATTGTAAGTCTTGTGCGGTAGAGATCAAAACTAAGCAGAGCGTAGATTCTGTAATGCGAGATCGCACAAATAAAAATGTTGGAAAAAATGATATGCCTCTAAGCCCGCTAGTATAAGGCTTTTGAGGCATGTGATGAAATGTATAATATGGTAAAGAAATGTAAGTTTTATTTCAAATTTTAATCTTACCATAATAAAAAATATTGAATGTAAAGGATGAATTATTTGATTTCAATTAACAAAGAAGAAGCTAATGCTATTAGAGAAAAGTTTCCTAACACACATATTGTTAGAACATGTAAGCAAAAATCTAGTCGACACAGATACTATTGTGAAGAGTCTAGACCCGTGATTAATTACATCAATAAGATGCGAGGAATAGAGCCTCAGAACAAGAAAGAAGGTAATCGACATGGGAACAGAAAGACTTATCAATGAAACTGATTTTGAGTATCATAAGCGTCTAATATACGGTAAGCTAGTTGACAAAACATTGGCAGACGTTGATTATACTGAGTTGGCCGAATTAGCTTATGGTCAGCCATATAGTTCAGATGTTGCTCGTAGAATGTTTTATGGAAGCAAGAATACGCTTGATTTAATTGATAGTGAAGTATTATCAAATTTAACAGTAGACGATTACACCGGTGAACTTAATGCAAAAGTTGTTGAGTTGCAAAAGGAACGTCAGAAGTTTTATGATCAGCGAACCGCATTTAATAAAGTAGTTAGAGATCAGGCGAGAGAAGAAGAACTTGTGCAGTTAATCGAAGATGCTGTAAAGGAAGCAAACCTTCCTACATTGAATTATTCTCCAAACAAAATCAAGGCGTCAGATAATGATTTGCTTGTTAGTTTAAACGATATTCATTATGGCGCCGTAATAGATAATTATTGGAATAAATACAACTCTGATATTTGCGCCAAAATGATGTGCGACTATATTGATCACATAATAAATGTTGCTGAAACACACAACAGTCAAAATTGTATTATATGGTGCAACGGAGACCAAATATCCGGAAATATACATAGGAGCATTCAGGTAACAAATAAAGAGAATGTTATCGAGCAAATAACCGGAGTTTCAGAATTAATTGCCGAATTTATATCAGAATTAAGCAAACACTTTGAAACTGTCACATTTGTTAGCGTAGCGGGGAATCACAGCAGACTTAATCCTAACAAGGATGAAGCTTTGGCGTCTGAAAGATTAGATGACCTCGTCGAATGGTATCTTGCTGCCAGATTACAAAATTTTGAAAATGTAATTATTGGTGGCGGAGAAAAGATTGACAACACGATGTACACAATTGATGTCAGAGGCAAGACATACCTAGGAATACATGGAGATTACGATGGATCTGCGTCTAAGATCCAATCTCTTCAGACTATGGTAAATAAGCCTCTGTATGCTGTATTGTCTGGACATCTTCATCACGGAAAGATTGATGAAGTCCAGGGAATAAAGACAATCATGGCCGGAAGCTTCCAGGGTATGGATGATTACTGTGTGCAGAAACGAATATACGGACACCCAGAACAAACAATTTGCGTTTGTGATGAGAACGGTATTAGATGTATATATCAAGTTAATTTATAAATTAGTTTAAGGCCGGATAATTTATCCGGTCTTTTCTGTTGAATGAAAGGTGGTGAGCAAGTGGCTCGCAAAACTATAATGACAAGAATCACAAGCGAAGAAAAGATGAAGCAAATCAATCCATACAATCTACGATTAAAAGAAGATTTTTTGATGTACTTAAAATCTGTTCAGCGCAGCCCAGGTACGATATATGGCTATGATTCTGATTTGAACATAGTTTTTACGTACATATTAGATAACTTGGATAACAAAGAATTTCAGAAGTTGACAAAGCGAGATTTAATAGGGTTACAAAACTGGATGGTAGATAATGGCAACTCTAGTGCACGTATCAGACGAGTTAAGAGTGCCATAAGCTCATTGTCAAATTATTGCGAAAATATCTTAAGTGATGACGATCCGGAATTTGACGGATATAGATCTATAGTTAGAAAGATAGAGAATCCACCTCTACAACCTGTCAGAGATAAGACGGTTTGGGAGGAGAAAGAATTAGAGGCATTATTAAATCAGTTGACTGCAAATCAGGATTATGAGCGCGCATGCTATGTAGCACTTGCTATGTATGGAGGAAGACGCAAATCTGAAATATGCAGATTTAAGGTTTCAGACTTCGACCCGGATAAATTAATATGTGACGGAGCTTTATATAAGAGCAGCCCAATATTAACAAAGGGAAATAAATATTTAGAATGTTATACACTTGCTAAAAAGGTTCAGCCTTATCTTGACGATTGGATGAATCAGCGCAAGGAGTTAGGGATAGATAATGAATGGCTATTCCCTAGCAGAGTAGATCCTAATGGACATATTAGTATAACTACAATCAACAGCTGGACAAAGAGGTTTACAAGAATGACCGGAAAGGATTTTTACTTCCATAGCCTCAGACACTATTTTGTGTCGGCGTTATCCAAGGCTGGTATACCTGACAACGTGGTTGTACAAATCTTAGGATGGTCTTCATCTGAGATGTTCAACGTTTACAATGACAATTCAAAGGATGACCAAATAGGTGCATTCTTTTCTAACGGTGATATATCAGTTCCAGAGCATAAAACTTTGGGCGATATATAATCGCGTTTTAAGGGAGAAAAGGATATGAATAAAGGACAATTAATTAGTAAGGCAGCAGAAGTCTTACGACAAAATAAAGTTCAAAAAATAATACCTCCTCAAAAATTTACTTTTTATATTTCAGACGAAGATGGAAATCAAAACAGCTTCACAGTTAAAAAGAACTCTAGGGCAATTCTATTAAACAAAAGCGACGTAGAGGTAATCCTAGACGCATTGCTGGCAGTGGTAGAGGACGCCATGAAGAGAGGAGAACCTATTGAGCTGAACGGGTATGGAAAGCTCGGAATGAGGCACAGGGTGGCAACTACGACCACACACCCTCAGACTGGAAAGACCGTTCCGGTTCCGGAAAAGTATATACCTAAATTTTGGTCGGGAGAGAAATTAAGAAAGGCTGCGTTAATATATCAGCAGTCATTAAAAGAGACTCCTGCTGAAACTGTATTTGAGTCCTACTTCGACGAAGACGAGGAGGCGTGTGACGATGATTGAGGTTAACGCCAAATCTGTCGTGTGCTCGAGATGTGGCACTCCGTATGAAAGATATAAGGGGTACTTTCCTGTTAGCTATTCACCTATGTGGAAAGGAATAGGATATGTTCCGGTTTGCAGAGAATGCATTGATAATATGTACAATTCGTATTTGACTCAGTGCACCACTCCGGCAGACGCGGCGAGACAAGTTTGTAGGTGTTTGGATTTGTATTTCAACGACAAGGTGTTCGACACATGTTTAAAGAAGTCAACATCTAAGTCTGTTATGAGTACATACATATCTAAACTTACCGTTGCAACATACGCCGACAAGAGCTACGACGACACGCTCAAACAAGAAGGAACTCTTTGGGACTTTGTTGTTAACAAAGAAACTTTGGCAAGCAAACCCGTTGTTCAGCCAGATCCAAAAGAGGATATAGATATTCCTGAAGAGGTACTGGATTTCTGGGGTCCTGGATATAACTCAGATATGTATCTTGAGCTAGAACAAAGAAGGAAATACTGGATGTCTAAACTTCCTAACAGTTCAGAGGATGGATTAGATATTGGTACCGAGGCTATCATTAGACAAATTTGTAACCTTGAGATTGATATTAACAGAGACCGAGCAGCCGGAAAGTCTATAGAAAAAAGTGTAAGTGCACTTAATAATCTACTGGGAAGTGCCAGCTTAAAGCCTACACAAAAGAAATCTGACGAGCTAGATCAGATTATAGAGAACACACCTTATGGAGTGTGGATAAAGAAATGGGAAGATAGTCGGCCTATCCCAGAAGTTGACCCAGAACTTCAAGATGTCGACGGTATTGTAAAATATATTTCAATATGGTTTTTGGGACACTTATGCAAGATGCTTGGAATCAGAAATACATATTGTAAATTATATGAAGAAGAAATAGCTAAACTTAAAATAGACAAACCTGAATACGAAGATGAAGATGACGAAACGGTATTTAATGACATCTTCGGAAATGTTACGGATGGGTCTTAATGTCTGACAGCAGAATAGATCGTATCATGGAAGGAGCCGCGTGTTGGGCTTCCTTTTATAGGCATAACCCGCACAGGTTCGCAAAAGATTATTTGCACGTTGAGTTAAAGCTATTTCAAAAGATACTATTAGTAATGATGAACATGTGCAATGTTGTTGCATTCATAGGATCTCGTGGCATAGGTAAAACATACCTGAGCGCACTATTTTGTACTATCAGATGCATTTTGTATCCGGGCACTAAAATATGTGTCGCTTCAGGAACTAGAGGACAGGCTTAGTAACATAGGTCGCTTTTGCAGAAATGCAATCGAAAAATAATCCATTGAATTGCTGGAAAGTCCTTAGAGCCATATTGACCACAACATAGTCATGAAATATGGGCAAGTGTGACGGTTAAAAATAATATGGATTGGAAGATCAGCAGCCAAGCCCTGAACAGGGGAAGGTTCAACGACTATCCTATATGGAGTAGTAAAGCAAGCTACTGGCTTTACGAAGCGGTGGATACCCGCAAGGGTAAAGATATAGTCTAGTCTGCGCCGAAAGGCGTAGTGATGGGGTGGCTCCCGTCAATTATATTAAATAAATTACGAGGTAATATTATGAAGAAACCGATTGATTTAATCGGCTGTAAGTTTGGCCGGCTTACAGTACTCGAAAAGGCTGAAAAAAGCAAGGACGGCAGATCACAATGGTTGTGCAAGTGTGACTGCGGAAATGAAAGAATTGTATTAGAAAAGAGTTTGAAAAATGGTCACACCAAGTCGTGTGGATGTCTGAACAAAGAAATAAATAGTATGAGAAGCTTTAAGGATCATACTGGAGAAAGGTTTGGCAGACTTACTGTCGTATCTAGAGCAGAAGATTATATAGCTCCATCTGGAAAGCATCATGTGCGCTGGCTATGTGAATGTGATTGCGGAAATAGCGTAATTGTCGATGTCTCGTCTTTGGTGAGAGGGCATACAAAATCTTGCGGATGTCTACACGAAGATGTAATTAATAATGGCACCAACACGTCTCACGGAGGTCGTTATGACCGATTGTACAAAGTGTTGGCGAACATGAAAAACAGGTGTTATAACACCAATGCATCAGATTATAAATATTACGGTGGACGCGGAATAACAATATGCGACGAATGGTTAAATGATTATAACTCTTTTAAGACATGGGCGCTAGAAAATGGATATGACGAAAACGCTCCTATGTTTGAGTGTACAATTGACAGAATAGATGTGAATGGAAATTACGAACCCAATAATTGTAGATGGGTAAGTATGGACGTTCAATCTCGTAACAGACGTAATGTAATTAATAAATAACGTTAAATGTCCTCGAGAAGATAATGATGGAACTAAAGCCTAACTCGAGAGAGTTGGCCGGAGAGATAGATGAGAAACAAACCAAAATAAACGGTACTAATGCTCAGATTGTTTTTCATAATGGCAGCTATATAAAGGTTGTTACGTCCTCCGATTCATCTCGTGGTAATCGTGCAAACATTCTTTTATTGGATGAGTTTAGATTAATATCCAAAGAAGTAATTGACACTATATTGAGAAAATTCTTAACACAGAGAAGAATGCCTAGATACTCTGAACTAACAAAAGAACAGAGGGCAAAAGAGTATGATAAGGAAAAAAATATGACCATGTACTTAAGCTCAGCATATTGGGTTGATAACTGGTCGTATACAAAGTGTCAGGACGTTTGCAGATTTATGATAGACGACAGCAAGCATCAGTTTGTATGTGGACTGCCTTATCAATTATCAATTAGCGAAGGTTTGTTAGACGCTGATACGGTTGCTGACGAAATGGCCGAATCTGATTATAACGAGATAACTTTTGCCATGGAGTACGAAGCATTGTTTTATGGCGTTGCAAATGGTGCATTTTTTGATTTTGCATCAATATCTAAAAATAGGAAAATTAGATATCCAATGGTTCCAAATGAAATCGCAAACAAATTAAATAATGCGCAGCAAATTAAAATTGTACCTAAACAAAATGGAGAGGTGCGAATAATGTCTGCAGATATTGCGTTGATGTCAAGTAAAAAACATAACAACGACGCAACCGCCATATTCATCAATCAGATGATGCCTACTAAGGCCGGACGATATGTAAGTAATATTATTTACACAGATTCCAATGAGGGGTTAACAACCGACGAGCAGGCATTAATCATAAGAAAAATGGTGGACGAGTACAGCTGTGACTATCTTGTTTTGGATACACAGGGAATTGGCCTTGGTATTTACGACTGTCTAATTAAAGATATCGTAGATCCTGAGAGTGGCGAAATATACCCGGCAATCACATGTTGTAATGATGCGGAGATGGCTAGCAGATGTGCCGTGCCAGGTGCTCCTAAAGTGATATGGTCTGTTAAGGCTAGCGCACAATGGAACTCAAGTTGCGCGCTGTTGCTTAGAGAAGGATTCAAGAGTGGAAGAATTAGATTGCTAGAAACGGAGTATGACGCAGAAGAGGCATTATCCGAAATAAGAGGATACAATTCTCTAGAAACTTCTGATAAGATAAAGCTACAGCTACCATATATCCACACAACATTATTAATAGACGAACTTATTAACCTCCAATACGAAGAGTCTGGGGGTAAGGTGAAGATACACGAAAAGTCTGGAGCTCGTAAGGATAGATACTCCAGTCTTTCATATAATTATTATGTGGCTCTACAAATTGAGAATAAGATTACAAAGAAAAATTCATCTGGAATAAACACAATCGATTCACTATTAATTAGGCCACCAAGTTACGGTAGAAAGGCGGTGAACGCGAAAAATGGACGAACAAAAGGCCACCACTGGTAAGAAAGATTTTGACCTTGACGGTTTGATCAGGGATGAGAAATTTCTTCTTATGAACAAAATGATTGTTAGGGATTTAAACGATTATAGAAGTTCACCTTCATTTACATTGTATACGAAGGACGATATTACAAAGTATTTGTCAAACCCATATAAATATGAGAAGCAGCTCAGAAAGGCAGTAGTTTATATATATGGCGCAAGCCCACACTTTAGAAGGCTTATTCAATACTTTGCCGGGTTAAACGACCTATCGTATATTGTATCTCCTTACAGGATTGATCCTAAAAAGGCCAACGTTAGAATCACTAATAACAATTACAGAAAGGTATTGAACGTTCTTTCTAGTATGAGTATCAAAACTCAGTTCCCAAGAATACTTGTTACTTGTTTGCGCGAGGATGTATTCTACGGAACGATGCATATCACTCCGGACAGTATTACGATACAACAGCTCCCTAGTGACTATTGTTCTATCTCTACTATTGAGGGCAATGTTCCTAATGTAACATTTAACTTCCAATATTTTGATGCACATCCAGAGTTGTTAGATTTTTATCCTGACGAGTTCGCTGCAAAATATCGCAAATATAAGGACGGCATTGTAAAGAGATGGATTGAACTAGATGCTCCCACATCATTTGCTATTAAGGCAAACAGTGACATTTTAGATTATGCGATACCACCATTTGCTGGTATATTGAGAGAGGTTTACGACCTGGAAGATTATAAGCAAATGAAGCTTACTAAAACAGCGCTTGAAAATTATGCAATGATAATGATGCGATTGCCTATGGACGACGAGGGAAATTATCTCATCGATTATGATAAGGCAAAAGCGTTCTGGGGCAACCTCGATGCTGTATTGCCCGAGGAAGTAGGTTCTGTATTGACTCCGATGGATCTTGAAAAGATTAGTTTTGAGAGAAGCCACACTGGAGATACTGATACAATTGCGGACGCAGAGCAAAATTTGTTTACAGCAGCCGGAGTATCTTCGCTGTTGTTCAACAACGAGAAGGCATCCGCGAACGCGTTGCTGCTCTCAATCAAGGCTGACCAGGCAATTACATTTGGAATTGTTAAGAGCATAGAAGATATGGTGAATAGATATATTCAGTATCAGGGCTACGGTAAGAATTTCAAAGTAACATTCTTAGATGTATCTCCTTATAATCGCAAGGAGCAAGGTGATGCTTATTTAAAGGCTGCATCATACGGACTCCCTACGATTTCTCTTTATGCTGCATCCCAGGGTCTTGGTCAGGCAGAACTTGATTCAATGAGCTATCTAGAAGGAGAGGTTCTTAACCTTGTAGATATGTTTAAGCCGTTGCGCAACTCTGCTCAGATGAGTTCTGACGAGATTAACTCTGAAGGAGATGGTGCTACTCCTGATGGCGGAGCACCCCAAAAAGATATCGGAGATCTCACAGATTCTGGCGAACAGAACAGAGAAGATGGCGACGACTGGTAGAATAAAAGGATGATCTATATGAGTAAATTTATATATGTATTTAATACAGATGCGAGAGACGCAATGATTAACGCAGGATACATTATGTTGAAGTCAGACGACCGCAATAACATATTTGTTTTCGAAGGAGTTGAATCTCCAAATCAAACTCAAACATTTGCATTAAATAATGTAAGTTATATACCTTCAAATACATTAACTTTTTAACCACGTTTAACGTGGCTTTTTAATTTAGGAGGTTAAGATGGATAAAGTCGTAAATGTAACATACGCATCATCTTTAACCGATTTATGCGAAGTAAATCCTTCGTTCGATACCGGGGTATTAAAGATTGCTTACCATGGAGACAACAGAAATAAGAGCAGCATATCAAAGGAAGTATTTGAGAATGCTCTTAAGACAATGTATGGTTGCCCTGTAGTTTGTCACTATGATAGAGAGTCTGATACATTGGGCGGACACGACATGGAAGTAGTGAGAGATTCTGAGGGTGACCTTAGATTGGTTAATCTCACTACACCCGTCGGTTTTGTTCCATACCAGGCTAAGAATTGGTGGGAAACAATCGAGGAAGAAGACGGAACTGAGCATGAATATTTGTTTACAGAGGTATTGCTGTGGAAAAGACAAGAGGCATACAAGAAGATAAAAGAAGACGGCATCACGGCACAGAGTATGGAAATTACCGTTAACGACGGAGAATCAAAAGATGGAATTTATCATATTTATGATTTTACATTTACAGCTTTTGCTCTCATCGGTGTTGAGCCTTGCTTTGAGTCTGCCGCACTTGAATTTTCAAAAGCAGATTTTAAACAGCAAATATCCGAGATGATGCAAGATTATAATAGTTTTAATTTGGTTGACACTTCAAATGAAGTTGGCAATATACACCCACACAACTATTCGATGGAAGGAGGGAAAGAGGTATTGGAAGACAATAAAGATTTGATCGTTGATACAGTTGCAGAGGAACCAGTTTTAGAAGAGGCTCCAGTTGATCCTGTTGAGCCATCTGAAGATGCTCCTGTTGACGCAGATTTTGAGGCCAACGAAGACCCAGAGGCTACTCCAGAAGATCCAGCTGCTGAAGACGCTCCTATTGAAGAGCCAGAAGTTGCTCCTGCAGAGCCAGAGGTATCCGAAGATCCTGTGGCATCTGATGATTCTCAGGACGAGCCTAGCGAAGATTTCGCATTAAATAGCAATATTGAAAGCGAAATTCATCGCTGCATCATAAAAGAAAAGTATACAGACGAGTATGGCGAATGGATTAGATATTGGATGATCGATTTCGATCTCGAACTCTCTATGGTATACGCCTATGACGATTGCGATGGATTGCTTTACGGCTTCCCATTTGTTTGCAATGGAGACAATATTGAAATTGATTTCGAAGGCAAGAAACGTATGAAGTGTGTTATTGCTGAGTTTGATGAGGGAGAAGATCCTTCTCAGAATATCAGTACATTCAAGAGAATGGCAGATAGCCTAAAGGAATGTGAATCCAAATACCAAGCTGCCTCTGACACGATTGCGTCAATGCAGGGCGAGCTCGACGAGCTTCGTGAGTTTAAGAATGACGCAGACTCTAGAGCTATCCAGGCTGAGCGTGACAGTGTGTTCGCTAAGTTTGAAGATTTAGTAGGTGTTGAGGCTTTCGAAGCACTTCGTGAGAACTGCGCTGAATATGACGCTGAAACTCTCGAAGAAAAATGTTTTGCTATTAGAGGAAGAAACGGTTCTAAGTTCGCTTATGAATCTAAGGCTCCAAAAATCAAAGTAGAAAAGACAAATATTGAAAATGAACCATACGGTGGCATCGTAGAGAAGTACCTTGGTTCAAAGAAATAATATAGGAGGAATTTGTTATGGCATATGCAGTAGTTCGTACTGACAAAATGTTTGGCACAGACGTTCGCTCTGGCTTAGTTTCTGCTAAGTATATGGGTGCTGGTTCTAGTGCAACAGCTATTGAAAACGGTAACGTTATCAAGCTTGATAGCCTCGTTTCTGGCGAGCGCGAAATTTACAAAGCAGTTACTCCAGCAGCTAACGATGCTCTTAAGGACATCGTTCTTGTAGCTAGCCCTGAGGTAATGTATGACGAGAGAAAGCACAACCTCGATGAGTTCATCAATGAGGCTGGTAAAATCGTTCGCGGTTATTATCTTCACGAGAATGATATTTTCTCTGTTACAAAGGATGCACTTGTAGGTACATCTGATCCAGCAGTAGGCGATATTGTTGAGCTTGCAGCTGGTACAAAATTAAACGTAGCTTCTGAGGCAACATCTAGTTCAACTCAGGTTGGCAAGATTATCGAAGTTGCTGACGCTGGTAAGTATACATATTATGCTATCCAGGTAGACTAATAAGAGAAAGGTGGTAAATCGTAATGACTGAAATTAATGAAATTGTTAAGCTTGCAGTCGATGCTTACAGCGGAAACGTTGAGAAGTATTCTGTATCTCAGGCACAAGACACACTCCGCGAAGCTCTTATCGAGGCTAATGGTGGCAGCACTGTTTTGAACTATAAGAACATTCGTGACGGTAAATGCAACGGTCTCTTCGCAATTATCGAAGAAATCCTTAGCAACGTAGTTATCGAAGGTCTCGCTGGTGACGAGTTCTTCAACGCTCTTGTTGACTTCCGCAATGTTGCTGAAGGCGACGAGAACACATTCGTAGTAGAAGACAGCAATCTCTTCGTTATTTCTGACGTAGCTGACGGTACTCAGGGTATTCGTCGCCAGAGACTCGCTGGTTCTACAGAGGCAGTTATCCCTACATCTATGAAGATGGTACGCATCTATGAGGAGCTCAATAGAGTTCTTTCTGGTCGTGTAGACTTCAATCACCTTATCAACAAGGTTTCTGAGTCTTTCCGCCAGAAGATCCTTAACGACGTTTACACTCTTTGGAGTGGTGCAACATATGAAGATCTCGGTGGTATCGAGTACTTCCCAGCAGCTGGTGGCTATGATGAGGATGAGCTCCTTGAGGTTATCGCTCACGTTGAAGCAGCAGCTGGCGGCAAGACAGCTACTATCGTAGGTACTAAGAAAGCTCTTAAGCCTCTTATGGCATCTGTAAAGGGCGAAGACGGAAAGAACACAATTGACAACCTCGGTTACGTAGGTAAGTTCTATGGTTCTAATGTTGTTGCTATGCCTCAGCGTCATGAGGTTGGCACAAAGAAGTTCATCTTCAGCGATAAGGTTCTTCACATTATTGCTGGCGACGACAAGCCAATTAAGTTTAGGGCAACGCACAATAATATGTGTGCTGCATAAATAGACTGCTTGCACAGAAATGTGCTCGAATAATAACCCATTGAATTGCTGGAAATTCCCAAAGCTCATTAAGCTACAGCATAAGAATGAAATATATCTAAGTGCGAATGCGGCGAAAGCAGAAAAAATTAATGAGATGGTATATGGTTAAACCCTAAGTACTATTAATGGAAGATCAGCAGCCAAGCTTCGAATAGAGGAAGGTTCAACGACTATCTCGCAAGAGAGTAGCATACAAGCGTTTGGTATGCGAAGTGGTGGGCACCCATACCGGGTGAAGATATAGTCTGTGCTTTATAGAAATATAAAGGTGTGCTTTATTGCACCGGTTAAGTTTAGCGAACTTATTTAATTGATGTGATTTTGAAGTAAAGGAATGATATATTGCCAAAGCTTAAAGATTTAACAGGACAACGTTTTGGAAGTTGGACGGTAATAGAAAGAGCTCAAGATAAAATAACTAAAAGCAATAATAAATTCACAGTGTGGAAATGTGTATGCGATTGCGGCACTGAAAGAGAGGTAGTCGCTAATTCATTGTTAAGTGGCAGGTCTACATCGTGCGGATGCGAACACAGTAAAATAATGACACACGTTGCTAAAGAAAATTTTACAACACACGGAAAAACAAATACAAGATTGTACCAAATTTGGGCCGGGATGAGAAAAAGATGTTTTAATCCTAACTCATCAAACTACGCAAATTATGGCGGAAGAGGTATAAGTATTTGTGACCAGTGGTCTGATTTTGAAGTATTCGAATCGTGGGCAAATCAAAATGATTATTCGGATTCTAAATCAATAGATCGAATAAACGTGGATGGAAACTATTGCCCGGAGAATTGTAGGTGGGTTGATAGCGTTGCGCAGGCTAACAACCGCAGAAGCAATACGTTTTACACCTATAATGGAGAATCACACACATTGGCCGAATGGGCTAAAATAAAAAACGTTTCATACAAAGGATTATGGAAAAAGGTATCCAACGGTAATACGTTGGAACAAATATTTAACTAACATCAATTATTAACCGAACAAATACAGTGTTTATGAGGGCGATCCTATCGTTCTTATGGGCGATCCTATGACTAACGCTGATCTCACTCAAGAGTATCTCTATGGTGAGAAATACGGAATGGGCATCGTACTTGCTGGCGGTAATGCTGGTATTGGTAGATACCAGATGACTTAACTTAGAGTTAATATTTTTTTTGTTTTGGGCGGAGGAATCAACCTCCGCCCGCCGAATTGAAGGGAGAATTATAATGGCTAATACTACAAAAAGTACAAGTGCTGCTGAGACCAAACCAATGGCAGCTAAAGATATCGACGTAAATCAAATGATCGTTGTACGCAACGGATTTCAAGGTAAACTTATTTACATTAGTGCGAGAACCGGAGAGAAGTTTGTTTGGGATGAATTTGGTTCCGAACAGGATATAGAACTCAGAGAGCTTCGTAACGCAAAAAGTGCTCACAAAGGATTCTTTGAGAACAACTGGTTCATGTTCGATGATGACTATGCCTGGGTAATTGATTATCTTGGCGTTGGAAAGTTTTATGAAAACTGTATTAAACTCGATGAATTTGACGACCTATTTAAGAAGACTCCTGCTCAGATTAAAGCTACAATTTCAAAGTTATCTGAAGGTCAAAAGAAGTCGGTATCATACAGAGCTAGACAACTTATTACAAGCGGAGATATTGACTCCCATAAGGCAATCTTGGCTCTCGAGGAAGCACTTGGAGTTGAATTAATTGAACGATAAGGAGGCATAAAATGGGCGTTCCTTACGATATATTCACAGGAGCTTTCTTATCAAAGATAACTGAATATGAGTTCATTGAGCTCGAAGAGGAAAACAGAACATCAATTGTCGATGACTATATGAAGAGAGCACTTGCAGCATTTAGGAAGAATTGTAAATACGATTTTTTTACTACAGGCGATGACGAAACTAGATCTTTTGATGTAGAAGTTGATCCTAGTGATTTAGATGAACTCATTGATATTATTTCTGAAGGTATGCTTGTGCAGTGGTTGAAGCCATATGTTTATCGACAAGAGCAGCTAGAAAACGTTTTAAATACACGTGACTTTACAGCGTACTCCCCTGCTGAATTACTTCACAGGGTTGGTGCAGCCTATAAGAAAGCGCAAGATGATTATAAAAACATGATTAGGGAGTATTCATATAATCATGGAGACCTAACGGATTTACATTTATGATGTTAGATACTATTAATGGAAATCAAATTGACTCTGAGATCCTCTCAAACTATTTTAAAAGTTTGGTAAATCGTTTTTTCAAGATACTCCCCATGAAAGAACAGCGGGAGGAATCTCTTGTTACATATATGATAAATCTAAGGGATGAATTGCTTGGCGCCGAAAACATAATCGCGTCAATTAATTCAGACCCATCATATCTATCTTTGGTGTCAATACTTCAATATTTAATTGATAATGTTGATAACTCCGAAGAGTGCTCTACAAAGAAAGTCAGACGATTGGTATTCCAAACAATATCAGTCTGCAATAAACTACGAGCACAATATGAGTACAAAGAGGTGATCGATGTATGAATGCTTGGGAAATATACGAAGATAGATTAGATAAACACGGTAGTACAAAACGTGATATGTATTATAAAAGAACATCAAATCGATTAACTAGAAAAATAGTTGAAAGCTTGTCTTATCACTCAGTTACTATTGATGACATTGATCAAAACGTTGCGATTATTAATTCAGACAATCTAAACGAAAAGATAATATTATCTATGCCTGGAGAAGATTTGAGATCCGGAGGACTTGTCCACTGGATGGATAATTACTGGCTCATAACTGAAAGGGATGCAAATTCTACTATTTACACCAGAGCAAAACTTCTGCAATGTAATTATCTGCTTAAGTGGGTGTCAGATGAAAACAAGTTATGTGAGCAATGGTGTGTTGTCGAAGATGGAACAAAATTAAGACGTCGCATTGTGCGACGAAATAGTTTGGTATGCTGGAAACGGCATGCAAGAACTACTTCCCTAATTGCTGGAAACTCCTTAGAGCTATATAAGCCACAACATAAGAATGAAATACGTCTATGTGTGACGGCGTAAAAATTATATAGATTGGACAATCAGCAGCGAAGCTCCGAATAGGAGAACGTTCAACGACTATCTCGCCAGAGAGAGTAGGAGCAAGCGCTCCGAAACGGGAAGCCCTAAACCACATTGTGGCAAGGTGAAGATATAGTCTGCGCTTCATAGAAATATGAAGGACACGTAGTGTCGGAGCGGGTTAGCGACCCGATATTGTGCAATATATAAACGGAGATTAATAGATGGAAGAAAAGAAATGGAAACTTTATGTACATATAAATAAATATAACGAAAAGTGTTATTTCGGAATTACCTCAAAAGATAACGTAAATCATAGATGGAATAGTGGACGCGGATATAAAGAAAATCCTTATCTATATCAAGCTATAACAAAATACGGATGGGACGGATTTGACCATATAGTGATATTTGACAACCTGTCAGAACATCAGGCAAAAGAACTTGAAAAGATGATGATATCATTCTGGGGCACACAGAATAGAGTTTACGGTTATAATATGACATCCGGAGGAGACGGTACACCAGGATATATACCTTCCGAAGAAACAAGAAGAAAGCTGTCTGAAGCAAGACGCAGAGAAAACTTATCTGAGGAAACCTTACGAAGGAGATCTGAGGGTCTTAGAGGTAGAAAATTCTCTGACGATCATAGGCAAAAGATAGGAAAAGCAAATAGTAAGAAAATTAATATGTACGATAAAGACGGAAATCTTATAGATACTTTTGTTTCGGCGCAGGCAGCCGAAAGAGAACTACATATAAATCACTCGCACATTTCTCAATGCTGTAACGGTAAAAGAAAGTCTACAGGTGGTTATATGTGGTCATTTGCACAATAGAACTCTAAACGAAACGGATCTTACAGGTGAATATGAGGATCGAAACTTTGTTGTAACAAGGGGAGACTCTCGTATTGGGCTCACAATTGCCAGAAATTCAGAGACCGCTAAGTTCAATAGAACGCATAGGTTTATTATTGACGACGAAAATTCTACAATGAAGTTAGCATATACACTATCAAAACCATTAAAGGTTGGTCACGTATATGGTAATGAGGGCGTATATAGTTTTGTATTACAAGAAGTAGTTGCAACCGAAGAGGACAACTTGGAAAACATGGTTGGAAACGAGTATATTGCCGAAGACAACGTTGTGGTTGGAACTAGAGTTAGAGAAGATGGAAAGGCGGTGTGGTTATAAATGAACTTGCAAGAATTTTTTGATTACAAAAATCAATTAATGAAAGACATACTAACCACCGATTCTATAGTAAAATTGATTGATGACACTGTTGGTACTGGTGTTTCTGCGGCTGAGGCACTTGCATACAAGAGAGTCTTTCCATACGAATATATTCCTGAAACAGTTCAGGAAGGAGTGACGTATGTTTGTTTTGATGTAGACATTCAAGAGTCACTAAAGAAGCCGTATTATTCACCTACAATTTATGTATGGGTGTTTACACATAGATCAAAGTTAAGACTCGCCGAGGGCGGGGTAAGAACAGATAAGCTATGTGCCGAGATCTGTAAAAAAATTAATGGTAGCATGTATTATGGTCTCGGAGAATTATCATTATACTCCTGCAAACGCTTCGCTCCAATGACAGACTTTAACGGCAAAATGATGACGTTTAGGGCTGATGACATTTCACACACACACGACCACGGAAAGGATATTCCTGCAAACCGCAGGCTTGGTATTTAATTGTCTACCGAAAATTTATTATATAAATCAGAGATAGAAATAAATGACAAGATCAAAATTATTATACCTACTGTTGGTCAAATAATTGATGATGAAGAGTCATATTATGGAGTGGTATCGTTGGTAACCGCGATGCCAATTGACGTAATGGTTGCATTAGACGATGCCGGAATTGATTTTACACAGATTAACGAGTGGCAATTATTTTTACTGATGTTTCAAAGTTTAAGTGCTCAAGATACAAGCCTAGTATTTGGAGATTTAGATCTTACCAAATTTCAATTAGCGGAGAGCCAGGATAACCATAGCGTAGTTTTATTGGATCCAGAGAACGATATTATTATAGATCGCTCTATTCACTATCAGATGGCAGACGCTTTGAGAAAGGTGCATCATTTAGAAAGAGACACTCGTAAACCTGGTAATGATGAAGCAAGGAAGTATTTGATTGAAAGAGCTAGGATTAAACAACGACGCAAAAAGCATAAGAAGGAAGAATCTCAGCTCGAATCCCTCATAGTCGCTTTGGTCAACACAGAGCAATACAAATATGATTTTGAAGGGACAAGAGAACTTTCTATTTATCAATTTAATGAAAGTGTTAGACAGTGTATTAAAAAGATTGACTATGACAACAGGATGCGCGGCGTATATGCCGGCACAATTGACGCAAAAGAATTAAGCCAAGACGATTTGACTTGGCTTACTCATAAATAATTTAGGAGGAAGTTACTATGAATATTGCTGATATTACAATTACTAGTCTCGAGACTATCACAGCGTTTAATATCACAACTGGAGCTTTTAAGTTCGTGCTCGATGAGCTTCAGAACGCTTCTATTGCCCAATCACAGGAAGTTACAGATATTACAGGTAAGCAGGGCCGCAAGCTCGCTTCTCTTAAAAGGAATAAGCAGGTAACAATCTCTGGTACTAATGGTATCGTATCTAGTGGTCTCCTCGAGCTTCAGACTGGTTCTGAGTTTGAGAGCAAGGCAACAGAAGTTCTTTGGACAGATTATCTTACAGTTAACGACAGCCACGAGGCAACAACTAGCTGGAAGGCAATCGGTACAACTGGCGCAGAGATTGACGCTCTTTATGTAAAGAACAACGATGGTACACTTGGCACAAAGCTTGAGCAGGCTTCGTCTGTATCTGCTGGTAAGTTTACTTACACTCCAGCAAGCAAGAAGATTACACTTCATACAGATATCGTTGCTGGTTCTGAGCTTGTAGTATTCTATAAGAGAAAGATTACTGCCGACGTACTTTCTGACGAAAGTGATACATATTCAGACAAGTGCGCTCTTTACATCGATGCTATCGGTGAGGATAGGTGCGCTAACGTTTATCGTATTCAATTCTATGTTCCAAAGGCTGACTTTAGCGGTGACTTTACATTCGAGATGGGTGACAATCAGACAGTTCACTCATTCGAAGCTACAGCACTTGGTGGAGCTTGCGGAGCAGCTAGCTCATTCTTCACATACACAATCTTTGGTGTAGAGACAGCAGACGCGGAATAATTAATAAACAATTCTCCGGTCATTAATTTGACCGGAGATAATTTATTTATCGTTTATAATAATTAGGAGGAAATAACATGCCAAGCGGAAAACGTATTTGTAAAATTTGCGGCTGCGAATATCCATACTGCAAGACTGCTTACAGTGTTGATAAATATCGCTGGCAGGACGTATGTTGTTCGCCAGAGCATGCCGCTATATATTTCCACGATATCGCCGTTTCTAGAGGAGAAATCATTGACGACGAACCTAAGGCTAAGTCTATTGATTCAAAGAAGAAATCTAAAAAAGCAGAACCTAAGGTTGAAATAGTTGAAGAAGAAAGCGATGATGATTTCGAAATAGACGAGGAAGAGGACGAGGAAGAGTTTTTCTTGGACGACGATGAATAATAATTAGGTCACACCGTGAGGTGTGGCCTTTTTTTACGACGGGAGAGTGATTTTATGAGTAGTGAATTACACTTGGTGAGCTCAATACCACCATCGGTTAATCACTACCTCTGACTCGCCTATCGCGCTGTTATAAAGAATGGTAAGCCGCTCGCAATGTCATACAAGACACCGGAGGCGGTTAAGTATAGATCCGAATTCACTAAATATGTAGAGAAGGAAGTTGAGTCTCAGGGGTGGGATGTTCCGATAGACAAAGGAATAAACATCTATGTAGACGCAGTCTTCTACTTCCCTCGCATAGATATGGACTGCAATAACTATTGGAAAATATTATTAGACGCGATAACAGACACACAGTTAATTTGGAAAGATGACAACGTAGTGTGCGAAAGAGTACAGAGGATTTACTATGACAGTAACAATCCAAGAATTGAATTGGTAATTCATCCTGTGAGCTATATAGGCGTTTTTGACGACGCGCCTCAGTTGGAGGCATTCGTCTCTAACAATTGCATCGGATGTAGCAGATACAAACGAAATTGTAGCATATTGCAAAAGGCAATGGATGGAAAGGTACAAGAGGAATTAAAGGATATGGTTTGCTCTAAGAGAAAATTGAGCAAGGATTTCAAGGAGGAATAATAAATGGCTAAAACAAAGAAAGTTTCTATTAACGAATTCGAAAAGTATTTTAAGGCAAGTAAAGAAGATGATAGCATTGTTAAAATCGGTGACATGGAGATTACGGTAAAAAGAACTTTGGATTTTGACGATATGATTTCCTTTGTAATCGGAGTAGTGGATAGTTGTTTCGTTGGAGACGAGGATATCTTTATGCCAGAGGTAAAAGAGTTTGCAATTAAAAGTAATGTTTTATCTTATTATGCAAACATGAACCTTCCAGAAGATCTTAATAAGAGATATCAATTTATTATGTGTACCGATGTTTATGACGAAATTATAAATTATATCGACGCAGGTCAATTTAATAACATTCGCATTTCTATAGATGAGAAAATTGATCACAGATGTCAGGTAAATATTGATAGCGTAAATAAAAAGATCGAAGATATTAAGAATACAGTTGAAAACATGATTTCTAATATTGAGAACGTGTTTAGCGGGATCAACAACGAAGATCTTTCTGAATTGATTAATGCTATCACGAACGGAAAACTTGACGAAGATAAATTAGTAGAAGCTTATATAAAACAAAAGTCTGGTGATTAATATTGTCAAATTATCAACTAAATATGAGTTCGATTACTGCAAAGGTTGCGGAATGGCAAAAGAGCCCAGAGGGTAAGAAAAGAATTGAGAACGCCATATTAAATATCGTAGTTGGCATTGCACCTAAACACCCGAATCAAAATGTTGTTACATTTGATACCATGAATAAGTTGGCAGACATTTTAATTCAAAACATAAAGGACTTAGCATATGAAAGGTTGCCGTCGTATAACGCTATAAACAGTGTCGGTGGGGCATTAGAAGGATTAACTCACACCAAGCCCATTTCGATTGGAAGGGGCATGTATAGCATAGACATATATTTTGATAATGAAAGCGATTTGTATAGGCCGTCGCTCAGGCCCGATATATATCCTAGCGGAGCTTACGACATTGTTAGTCTATTTGAACTTGGATATAGCACTAAAGATGACGCGACCGTAAGTGGCGTATGGCACGGTAAACAAACAGTAAGCACGCCTCATAGAGAGGGATTGCATTTTATGCGTGACGCGGTCGACGCATATAATATTGAATATGGAGACTTATATTACACAAACGCAACGCTTAACATATAAAAATGATTAATAAAAGGAAGGTGATGGTATGGCTGATATTAACTTGACGTTTGGCGTTTTAGGTGGAAGTAGCGTTAATGCCGGATCGGGTAAATTAATTAAGGATGCACTCGACGGTATAATGAGAAGCATCAACTCTGAACCGCTCAAGGTCAAGGTTAAGGTTGACGAGTCTTCCTTAAAACAAATGCAAAGTCAGATTAATTCGATGCTAGATAAATCTGTGGCGTCTAACAAAGCTTCTGTAAAAGTTGGATCCAAGAGTGTCGACATTACTGTTTTAACCAAAGGTACTGAAGCTTACGGAAACGCTTTGAAAGCTTTGCAACATGATTTGACAAACTTGACAGTTGCCGAGAAGAATTGGACTCAGTCACAAAATTCTAATCCTCAGCAATATCAACAAATAGTGCAGCTTAGGCAAGCGTACGAATCGTTACGAACAGAACTAAAAGCTGGACAGTTGACTCAGGACGAGTTTACTTCTCGTCTTCAAATACTTGGCGGTGAGGCCGCAGACGCTATAGGACAAATTAGACGAGCTGGCGAGGCAACTCAGGCACTGGAACCGGGAACCAAAAGATATGGTAATTTGCTGAGACAGATCGAAACTCAGATTGAGAAAAACACGGCGAACTTAAATAAATGGAGTTCGGCCGAGAATAGTTCTAATAGTACCTCAAGAGAGGCATATCAATCACTACAGAACCAAAACGACGAACTTCAAATTCTGGCAAATAATTTGTCATCGTATACATTCGACGACGCAACTGCAAAATTTAGAAATATACAGGGAGCGTCCGCCGCGGCTGGAGCTGCTATAAGGAAGGCCGGAGATGACACAAGATCTTTTAAGGATCAATTCGAGGCTATGTCGAAGAGACTTTCGTCTTGGTTTAGTATGGGTAGTCTCATTATGGCTGGTACACGAGCTATCAGAGAAATGGTATCAGCGTCAATGGAACTTAACGATGCGTTCGCTCAGTTGAAAATTGTAACCGGAGCTAATGACGCTGAAATGGCTAAGTTTGCAGATACGGCCGGAACACTAGCCAAGAAGCTTGGACAGAGTGTATCCGACGTGGCCGGATCAATCGAGACGTTCTCTCGTTTGGGTTATAATTTAAACGAAGCATCTCAACTTACAGAATGGGCTACCGTTCTTTCTAATGTAGGTGCGGTTAGTGTTGAAGAGGCAACTACAGGTATGACGTCTATCATCAAGGGATTTGGTGATACATTAGGTGTTGAAGACGCAGAACATGTTGCTGATGTACTTGTAGAAGTTGGACAAAAATATGCAGTATCAGCTTCGGAGTTAATGCAAGCATTTGAAAGATCTGGTGCTGCTCTAAATGCAACCAACACATCTTTTGAAAAATCTGCGGGATTGATTGCAGCTGCTAACGCAGCCGTTCAAGACGCTAGCACTGTGGGTACAGCACTTAAAACAATCTCAGCGCGTATCAGAGGATCTAAGTCTGACTTAGATGAATTAGGAGAATCAACCGATGATCTTGCACAGGGTTTCTCAAAATACGCTGGAGAAATTCAGGCACTAACTGGATTTAATATTATGGTAGAAGGATCTACCACAGAATTTAAAGACCTCTATGATATTATGGAGGGCATTGCTGGAATATGGGATAATCTATCTGGAACTCAACAGGCAAGAGTTGCTGAAATTCTAGGTGGAACAAGGCAATTGCAGGTTATCACAAGTATTCTAGGTAACTGGGGAGACGCTGCTGGCGCGTATGCCGATGCACTTGATTCGGCAAATGTAGCTACAAGTGCTAACGAGATATATATGTCTACAGCGACCGCCCACCTTAATCAATTTAAAGCGGCTTTTCAAGAGTTATCTTCAAGTATAGCAGATTCCAGTTTTATCGCGCAGATCATTGACATTGGAAGATGGTTGCTCGAATTTGCAAATTCGCTAGTCAAACTTTTGGATAAAATTGGCGGGGTTAAAACATTACTTCCGATAATACTAGCATACCTAACGTCAATTAAAAAGATTAACATAGCTGGTGGATTATCTGCTGGACTTCAGGACTTTATATTTAAACTATCAGAGAGTTCCGGTATATTAAAAACATTTATATTAGATTTTAGTTCCGCTAAAATGAGCGGACTGTCTACAACCAAATCATTGTCAGCTGGATTTAGCGGTGTGGCAGCAAGCATATCTACGGCACAATTAGCGCTAGGCGCATTTGGAGTATTGCTAGCGGCAGCATCAATGGGAATTTCTGCGTATGAAAAAAAGAGACAACAATCAATTTCTGACGATAGTAACGCAGCAGAAGAAAGCGCAAGGTTGGTTGAAAATGCCAAATCGTTGGAGGAAGTGTATTCTGAATATAATAAACTTTACAACATATCAGAGCAGACATCAGAAACGCAAAACAGAATGTCTGAGGCGTTGTCTGGCGTTACCGACAAACTTGGAGATCAGGCCTATGCATTAAGCGGATTAGCTCAAGGAACAAAAGAATACGATGATAAATTAAAAGCCCTAATTAAGACAGAACGAGAGAAAGCCATGCAAGAGGCGGAACGCGAGAAGGCTAGCTCAATAAATGCTCTCCAGGGAATGGCTTGGAGCAAAATAACCGGAGATAAGACTCGTGTGCGCCTAAAAAGTGATACTGCTAAAGACGTAATGTCTGATTACGCAGAAACTATATTTGGCACATATTCTGCTAAAGAAGATTTATATCTTAAGGGTAGCAACGGCAGAGCACATTATGAGGGAATATCTGCCAATAATGTCGTAAGCTATTATAACCAGCTGGTTGAGGCCAGAAATAAGCTTTTAGATGCCCAGAAACGAAATGGCGAGTTGAACGAAAAAGAGTCTTCGGATTTAAGTACGCTTAATTCAAAAATAGGAGAATTAAAGGACGGTGTAGACGCATATACGCAATCTGTATATGATGTAGCATCAATGGCCTATATGTCAGAAAATGGGACTCCTACAAATGCGGTTGAGCTAGAAGCTTATCGTAGCGCTATGATATCTACGTTGTCTGAATCTATGGATATTTCAGAAGACGATGCAAGGGACATTGTTGAGGACTTTATAGACGCTGAAAGCTATGCTCAGGAAATTGAATCAGCAATGAATGCCGCTGCAAAAAAGGCCAGAGAAGTTTCGGGATCTTTCAAAGGGACGCTGGATAATTTTGATATAGACACGTCAGGTCTAGAAACGTTAGGTAATATATACGACGACGTTGCTGATGGTGGCAATTTTGATTGGAGCTCAATTTTAAATAATGACGATTTTGCAAATACTTTTGGAAACCTTGGGGATTATTACAACGACTTTGTTGAAACGATTACCAACAACTCTGGGAATATAGAGGCTTGTCAAAAATCGTTTGACGATTTGACCTCTGCATATATAAGATCTACCGGAGCATTAAATGATCTAACCATAAAAAATAAAGATGCGGCTATTGCAATGTTAGAACAAAAGGGAGTAGCTAATGCTACTGCAATTGTAGAACATGAACTTGCAGTGCAGGAAGAATATGCCGCACTTCAAAAGAAATATTCTGCCGATATGTCATATGTGGCGCTTCAGGCGCTTCTAGATGAGGCTCAGGGAAATGATATTGCAACCGACGCGGTTATAAGGTTAATTCAAGCAAAACTACAGGCGGCGTTGACAACCGTAACCACATCTGGAGACATAGAAAACTGCATAGCTCTCGCAAACGCAGCAGGTGTTGCCACGGCGTCTTTATTAAATATGCAAGCCGCAAAAGCAGCAATGGGTCGATCAGAGGCATATGCTGAACGTGCTAAAAATGCCACTGGAAGACAAAAGGATACACTCACAAGATTGTCTGCGGCTACAGAATCACAGGCGAGAGAATTATTAAATAAACCGGTTGAATTCGATCCAATTAAATATACTGGTGGTGGCGGTAGCGCAATCAATTTTGTTGGAGGTGGAGGCGCAAGATCCTCCGGCGGAGGCGGAAGCTCATCCTCTAGCTCTGAAGAAAAAGTTGAAACTTGGTTTGAGAAGCAATACGCCGAACATCAACATTTAGTTAACCTTGAAAAAGAAGACCAGGCCACATATCTTGCTTGGCTCGAGAAGGCGTATAAGCAAGCTTATAACGAGGGTATAATTGAACTCGATGAATATCGCAAGTATGCCGAAGAAGTGTTTAGTGGCCTTCGCGAATTGTTCGACGATTATATTAGCGACATTGATCATGAGATTAAAATGCGTAGCAATTATGACGGCGAGAAGCAAAAGATTATTTCTCTTTATAAAGAAGAAATAAAAGCTATCGAAGGTGAAATTGCTAAAGCGCGTCAATATGGATTAGATGATAACGATGATTATATTCAGGAGCTTCAAGACAAATGGCAGTCAGCTAAGGATAATCTTCAGGAAATATATGACGATGCATTAGACGGAGCAAAAGACGCGGTTGATGATCTCGTTGACTATGTAGAAGATATGCTCAAGCAAGACGTAGAGGATCAAAAAGATGCTCTTGATAAAAAGCTTGATTATCTTAAAGAATTTTATGATAAGCAAAAGGAATTGCTCCAAGATGCTTATGATGAAGAGGAATATCTTAAGGATCAAGCCGAAAAACGCAAGAGTGTAACCGATATTCAGGCAGCTCTTGAGCAACTAGCATATGACGATTCCGCTTGGGCTCAAAAGAGAAAACTTGAACTTCAAGATGAACTTGATAAGGCACAAGAAGAACTCAATCAATTTGAAAAAGATCACGCCCTAGAAGAAGCACTGGACGCATTAGAGGACGCATACAACGAGCAGGAGAAACAGCTTCAGGCTCAAATGGACGCACTCTCAGAAGTCATAAACGATCCTGAGGCATTATATAATAAAGCTCTGTCTTATATCAAGGATAACACAGACAAGCTTTATGAAGAAATGCTTGAGTACAATCGCCGAAACGGAACCGGAAACGACGAAGATATCAAGGATAAATACGAAGAAGCTTACAAAGCGCTGCTTGAATACAACGAGGTGAACGGAAGCTGGTATAAGGGTATCAAGCTAGAGAATTCCACAAACGTAAAACCTTCAAACGGCAATTGGAATTCTCAAACGGTTGCTAACCCTACGCCGGCAACAAACCCTAACACTTCTGCTCCAAAGACTTCTAATCCGAATGTTTCCACTCCAAGCTCATCGCCTACAACTAAGACAGCAGATGAAGCAACCGCAAAAGGCGTTGCCGCAGCTATCTGGTGCGAAGGCACTCAATCTGGTTGGGGCAACGGAGATGACAGGAAGAATAAACTTACGGCTAAGTTTGGTTCAGAAGGGCAGCAGAAGATTCAAGGATTGCTCAATAGCGCCTCAGACGGATCGCTCTATAATTACTGGGTGAGCTCGCTTGGAAAGAATGCATCCAAGTACTATTACTCAAAGTTCTACACTGGAACAAGTAATGCGCCTTATGGATTTGCTAAAATCAATGAGCTTGGAGACGAGTTGATATTCTCTCCACGCGCCGGAGGTCAGTTTAAATTATTATCCGGGGGAGAAAAGATTTTCAACGCTGATGCAACTTCATTCTTATACGATTTTGCAAATGGTGGAGGAGACATTCTTGCCAATATAATTGGTATGGCTATCTCTAAATTTAGCCCCGCACTTGCTGGTGCATCATCTACGCCTGTCATTAATATGGGAGACATAATCGTTAATGGCAACGCAGACATGCAAACAGTATCCGAGATTAGACGTGCTCAGCGCGCTAATGTTGAATACATGTTAAGAGAATTTAATAAGCTTAATAAATAGATTGATGCCCCCTATTAATTTAGGGGGCTATTTTAATTAATGAAAGGAGGGAGCCTCGTTGATACTTGACGAAAGCTACTTTACTTATGGTGACTTTGATTCAGAAAAATATGATTTGATATTCGGTCACGTTAATACTTCTGAGCTTGCAAATATGGCCGGACAAATTGGCACTCTATCAATTTTTAATAAACGAAATAAAGCAATATATTATATCAACGATGATTATTCAAACTCTCCTGTTTCTTTCGAGGCAGAAATTGTTACGTTATGCGCAACTCCTCTTGAGGATATAGATGCATATGAAATCGAAAAAGCTATATTTAATAAGCGTGGATATAGGAAGTTATATGTAAAAGGTCAATCTAAGTTTGCAATAATTGATGAGCATGACTCATACCTTAATTGCAGATTAATCAACCCGTCTCGCATTTATTCTAGCAGAGATCAGGTAATTGGGTTTAGATTTACGGTAGAGTGTGACAGCCTTATGTTTTGGCAAGATCCTACTGAGATTACATATACTCTTAACCACACAACTACTTCGCAGCAATCTAACATTACTGTAAAAGTAGATAGTGATCTGGATGATTATATATATCCAAAGATCACTGTAACTATGGGCAACGATGGTGGAGATTTAACTATTATAAATAACACCGACGACTCAACAAGACTTACTAAGTTTGTTGACCTGTCCAGTAATTTGATCATTATAGTTAACGGTGTTAATAACACTGTATCTGGCCAAAACTATGAAAAGATGGCAAATAGAAACTTTGTTAGATTATTGCCTGGTTCGAACGGATTCACGATTAAGGGTGAAGTAAAGACAATAAAATACGAGTTTCAGAATCGAAAATACATTTAAGGGGGTTTTCATATGTATATTAAATATGATGCTCTCAATAGATATGAGCAGCCTCAGTTGACTCTCTGTAATCCGGGTAGTGTTTATTCCACAACCGACGGAACTCTCAACAACATTGTTGGCATATTCAATACAGTAGACGACTTTGAGGCTGTTTATAACTTTAATGCAATATCAGAAATTAACTTCACACTTCCATATCCCGACAAGGATAATTGCGAAGAGTGTGAGATTGATATGTATAAAGCAGTTCAAAATAGGAGATTAATTTTCGTAGACGACGTTGGATATTTTCTTATTTCGAATGTTGAAGATGTGTATAGTAACGGGCTTCAAACAAAATCTGTTTCTGCGCAGTCGTGTGAAGCAGAGATTCAGAATAAGAAAGTGCCTTATATTGCAGACGGCACATATAGATTTCTCACCAACCCGCTTACTCCACAAAATAAGGGTATTTTAAACACGCTTGTGGAATCATTACCTATGTGGACTGTAGACCATATAGACGCTTCGGTTGCGTCTAAATTTAGAACATTTGAAGACGTAAGCGAAGACTTAAATATTCTTGGATTTATGTTGGAGAATCTTCAGGATGCATATGAATGTATCTTTACATTTAACTGTATCACTAGAACGATTAGTGTATATGATCAGGATAACTATGTTAACAAGACCGATATTCATATCACAAAGGACGACGTTATTAATTCACTTAATATTACAGAGAACGCAGATGATTTATATACAGCGATAACTGTTTTAGGAGACGAGAATATTACAATTAACGCCGTTAACCCTATGGGAACAAATACAATCTACAACTTCGACCAGTATATTGACTGGATGGCCGAAGATTTGAGAGATAGGGTTACATCGTGGAAAGAAGACATAGAGGATGTTGAAGAAGATTATCTCGACTTGAATTTAGAATATTATACTAAATTAGAAGAACGTTCAAATATTCAGCAAGACATAGATGTCATAGATACTCAGATAAACATGTATTCTCGCTGCAGAGATAACATTGTAGCTAGTTCTGGATTTACTTACGTGGAGGAATACAACGCTGTAATCGCCGCGCTTGGCGGAGACGAAGTTGAGATAGACATAGTAGGAATCTCAACCACTGCGCAAACAACGGTGCCTATTTCAGTTGACAAGTCTACATTTGTAAAAAACGTAGGTAAATCATTCTATGGTGATAAGGTATTTAAATACACAAGCGGAGTGTGGAAAGACGAGAATAACGCGGATGTTGTTCTAACAGATTATGGTATCACATTCCAGGGCACTCCAGTTGCTAATGATACAATCACTGTAACTAGAACCCCAAAAGAAATTGCCGATGTATTTGATACAATTGATCTTAAGATTATTAATTTACAGAATCAGAAGACTGACAAACAGGACGACTTGTCCGAGTTAGATGTAGAGCTTCAAGAATTAAATGAAGATATATCAGACATTCGTAATTCAGTGAACATATTGAAGCGCTTTATTGATGTCAATGTATCTACAACTTCGTTAACTATCTCAGGGTTGACTATTGATAGAGACGACTTTGAGTCTGCAGTAGACGATGATTTCTTCGATACGCTTACATTCACATATAACGGCACAAGTGAAACTTGGATTAGACAGGATAGCATGGATGTCGGAGAAGATCTTAACGATTACGGTATTGATTATTCTGGCAGCCCTACAAATGGAGACACTATTAGTGTTTCAAGAAATAGAGATTCTTTGGACGAATTAATGAATTATATTTACGAAGGCAGTTACACTGATGAGTATGTAGTTATCACGGACGTAATGACGTATTCTGATAGGTTTGATCAGATGAAGATTCTATACGATAGGGCTAAGATCCAGCTAAAAAAGATCTCCTCCCCTACTCAGCAATTTTCTGTTGATTCTGAAAACTTTATATTTGCAAAGGAATTTGAAGAGTGGACGTCCCAGCTTGAGACTGGATGTTTGATTAATGTTGAACTCGACAGAGATGATGTAGCTGAGTTGTTCTTAACTAATATCACGGTGAACTATGAAGACTGTAACTTAAGCCTAACATTCGGAAATAGATTTAATAGGTTTGACACCAAGGCTTTATTTGAAGATGTTTTAGGCAATATTAGTAAGTCGTCTAATTCAATATCTTTTATTAAGGATCAGATCTACCCTATTAAATCTGGTGAGTTTGATCAGGTAAAAGAGGCTATCCAGAACTCTAGGGACATTACTATGGGTATGGCACTATCTGCAAATACTGAGGAAGTAGTAATTGACGGATCTGGATATACCGGAAAGTCTAAAAATGAAAACGGAGAATACGACCCACACCAGGTAAAGATTATAGGTAAGTCTATGGTGTTTACCGACGATGCTTGGGAAACTTGTAAGACTGCGGTAGGTTTATTCCAGTATACCAACCCCGACACTCTCGATGTGGAATCTAGATATGGAATCAATGCTGAGGTTTTAATTGGTGATGTAATTCTTGGAAGAAACTTAGTTATATACAATTCTGACGGTCAGGAATTATTTTCTGCCGTTGACGGTAAGATTACTTCTAGTGTATCGGCCGAAAGTGAAAGATTGACTAATGATTATGTTGAACGTATTAGTACTGTTCAAGAAGAGAATGATGGACTGAGAAAGAGAATTAATATAATCACTAGCGGAAACGAAAATGATGATACCACTAATACAGTTAATCACGTTGAGACAACTACTGGATTTACATTTGATGAAAATGGATTAAAGATCAATAAGTCGACTGACGAAATTGAAAACCTCATTAATAATAGAGGAATGTATATTACAAGAACTACCGACGATGAAGAAATTCTTAGGGCTGATGTTGACGGCGTTAATGCTCTCAACCTCACGTCTAGAAAGTACCTCATTGTTGGAGATTATAGTAGATTTGAAAACTTTAATAACGGCACGGACTCTCGTAGGACAGCGTGCTACTTTATTGATAATTAGAACGGAAGGAGGTTAGCTTATGGGGCAACTAACAAGTAGCGAAGCAAACGGAGGAGCCGGTTCCGACTACAGAAGATATCTTGAATTAAACTGGGAAACACATAATGACTCTGCTAATAACAGATCGTATGTAAGTTGGTCTTTGTATGCAAGAAGTACTGCAAGCAGTACAACTAAGTATGTTAACTTATATAACGTTACCGCATACATTAATGGTGTTGCTGTATATAGTGGTTCACCAAAATCTGTCAAAAAAGATACTTTGCTAGGAAGCGGAAGCACTGGATATATTAGTCACAATTCTCTGGGTCAGCTTAGCGTATCATGTTCTGTGTCGGGTAACGTATATAGCGGCGGAGCTGCCAATATGACAGGAAGTTCAACTATTTATTTCACCGCCAACCCAGTGTATACATTATCCATTAGCCAGGGTACCGGAAGTAATATTACCGTAAATAGAACTTCTTCTCCTGCCGGTGGAACCGGAGATATGAGCGCGGGTGCTAAAAAATTGTATTATGGTGATACGTTGAAAATCACCGCTTCTCCTAGCTCAAACTATTCTATATCGTCGCTTACCGTAAATGGAACTAGTTTTACGTCAGGAAGCTCAACCACGGTTACTGGAAATGTAACCGTAGCTGCTACCGCAACCCCTCTGAAGTCAATCATAACAAGTTGTCCTCCTACTAACATAGGAAGTGCAATGACGATTGCGGTAACTAGATATTCGACAAGCTATACACACACTATAACATGGGCGTTCGGTTCGCTCAGCGGAACTGTCGTAACAAAATCTAGTAGTACGTCCATATCGTGGACTCTACCTAATAGTGGCGCTACTGATCTATATTCCCAAATTCCTAACGCCACTAGTGGTACGGGAACGTTAACTATCACTACGTACAACGGAAATACTAGTCTTGGTTCTAATAGTTACTCATTTGAGGCCAAAGCCGTTCAGGCGGACGCGCAACCAACCGTCACGGGAACCGTTGAGGACACACGCGAAGATACCATAGCGCTAACTGGAGATTCGTCCAAGTTAATTGCCTATGAGTCTACCGCTTTGTGTACAATTACCGCAACCCCACAACATAGTGCAACACTCATAAAAAAGTTTATTGGCGGATCAATGGTTACGGGTACAACAAAGATATATGCTCCGTGGGATAATTCTACGAGCATTAAGTTTAGTGCTCAAGATTCCAGAAATTACACTACTGATTATACAAAATCTTTAACCGTAATACAGTATATACCTTTAACAATAAACGCAACTGTGTTCAGAACTTCGGAAGTTGGAAGTGAAGCTGCGGCACAGATTAACGGAAACTATTTTAGAGGTTCGTTCGGAACAACCTCTAACACGCTTCAGATTCAATACAGGTACAAAGAATCTACTGATTCGTTGTACCCTAATGTATGGACAACCATACCGGCTTCGTCATATACGATTGGCACTAAAACTTATTCCGCCGAGCGTATTATATTGGGAAGCTCATTTGATTATACCAAGTCATTTGATTTTCAGTTCAGGGCAATAGATAAGATATACACTGCCGATAATCCAGTTGTCACAGAATCACAGAGATTGAGCGTAGGTGTACCAGTATTTGACTGGGGTCAAAATGACTTTAGGATTAATGTTACCGCATATGCCAATAACGGACTATACATTAAGAGGCCAGGAGTAGGTACCCCAATAGATATTACTGCATCGTTGTACGATAGTTCCACTATTCCGACAAATGGCGATTTAAACAACTACACTTCTCCTGGATTTTGGATGGTAAATGGCAACTCAACTGCTGCTACAATAAGTCACATCCCTACACAGCAAGCGGGAAGGTTATATGTATTTGCATCCCAACCAAATTTTGACGTCACAACAAACTGGGCTTACTTAATTCAGGAGTATGAAACTTACGACGGTTCTGGATTATATAGGAGAAGTATAAGTACTAACGGGTCTGCAGTTATTACATATGGAGAATGGGTAGCAATGTTAAAAGGTAGGTTAGATGGATCTACTCTTTATTTGTATACTTGATAAGGATGTGGTGACATGCTGACAATAAAATATACTACCACACAAAGCAGTACCGAAGTTACGGCGACATATGAAACGATTAATGAACTGAAGTTGGAAATTACTCAAAACAGTACATATAAGACAATCCTTAAAACAGTGGTATTAAGCGGCGGCGTAGATTTAGATGAATCTGCAGAGAAATTATTCTATCAATGCAGTTCAATTATATCAATAGACGCATCTGGGTTTGATACTCATAATATAACCAATATGAGAGATATGTTTTCTAAATGCACGTCGGTAAAGTCGATAAATATTGATAACTATGTTACATCTTCTGTTACGACTATGAACGGGATGTTTAATAGCTGCGAATCTTTAACGACTCTAAATGTGCTTCACTTTGATACGTCAAATGTAACAAATACCGCTTATATGTTTTACGGATGTAATGCGCTCACGTCACTTGACGTATCAAGTTTTGACACATCTAAAGTTACAGACATGCAATCTATGTTTGCATATTGTTCGTCACTTAGAGAATTAGACCTTAGAAATTTTGACACATCAAATGTCACAAATATGCATTCAATGTTTAGATATTGTTCTTCTATCTCAAAGCTAAATTTAAAATCATTCAACACATCTAAAGTTACGGACTTTGGATATTTTATGCCAGACTGTATTTCTCTGACCGAAGTAGATTTAACTAGTTTTACATTTAATGTAGCAACGGACGTTAGTGTATTTTTTTATAACTCGAGCAATCTTGAAACGATAGTGTGTCCCAACAACTGGAATTCTATGGTTCCTTCATCTGCAACTAAGTGGGGACTGTTTACCGGATGCACATCGTTGCGTGGTGCAATTGCATATGATTCCAGCAAGACAGACGTAACTTACGCCAATCCATCAACTGGATATTTTACATCATATAAAGTGTATTGCAACGACTCGCCGTGTACAGCGATAAAATACAACGGTACAAGCGTTGCGCATTTGTATTACAATGACAGAAAATTATATTAAATAAAGGAGAATAGCATTGATTAGTATAACAAAAAAGAGGACTCCGTCCAACGAACATTATTATGATTTTGTGTTGGTAAAAAATGATACTGGCGTATTTAAAGCTACGCCAAAAATCGATGGACAAGAATATGAACTACAAGACGGAGATACTATTGATTTAAAAATTAGCAAAACTGCTGACGGAGAAGCATTAGTAACAATCGTTGCTGATGCGGATAATGAAATTGCAATCACAGACGAGCACAGTGAACTGCTTGTGGTAGGTAACTACTATTGTGACATAACATTAAATTATGCAGACGGTAACAGAGATACATTTATAAAAATACCTAGTAGTAATGGAAGTGCGATATCAAATTTTCACATAGTTTACGGAGTGTAGTGCTATGATAAATTCAGTAGATATAACTGGTAGCATAGACAATTATAAAATAGAGGGAAGCATAACTAATACTACAGGTATAACTGGAGATATAACAAGTTGTAATGGCATAACTGGTGATTTAGGTGTACTCTACAAACTTGAATGCGAAACAACTACACAAGAAATTACAGGCGACATACGGGGGGGGGTATCGCATATTGCTGAAGTTGACCCAACTGTTCCAGACTGGGCAAAACAGTCTAATAAGCCTGAATACGTTTGGCAAGAAATACTGGATAAACCGTCAATTAATGCAATTGAACTTATGGGCAATAAACAGTTAGAAGATTTAAACATTAAATATTTAACAAACGAACAAATATTGGAGGCATGGAATAAGATATGAGTAATTATGATTATTTGAACAATGATGGACTTTTATACCTTGTTGGGTTGATTAAAAATTCATTGGACACTAAAGCCGACGAAGAAGATTTGGATTTAAAGGTAGATAAAGTAGCGGGAAAAGGTTTGTCGACTGAAGACTTTACAACTCAGGAGAAAAACAAACTCGCATCTATAGGTGCTGTTATGACATATAGGGGTTCTGTAACAGCATATGCAAATTTGCCTAGCACCGGAAATGTAACGGGCGATACATATAACGTATCATCTGACGGCAAGAACTATTGTTGGAATGGTACTGGATGGGATGATTTAGGAGGAACAATCGACCTATCTTCATACGTACAAAAAACAGAATTGGTGCCAATTACAAATAGTCAGATTCAGTCGGATTGGGACAATTCATAAAGGAGTGTAACCCTCTATGAGTTTAATCGATTATGTAAATAATGATGGCTTAAAACATTTAATACAATTAATAAAGTCCGAATTAAACAACAAATATGATAAATCAGGCGGTAAAATATTAGGAGTACCTGAATTATCGGTAGATGACGAAGATTACGATGTTGGCGTAAAGTTAGTAGCAAGACTTGATAATAACAGAGGTACAATACTCAATGTTAGGGGCCACGCCGACAATACATCATACTACACAGCGATTGAAAATGTAGGCACGCCCGTAAACAATCATGATGCGGCGACTAAACAGTACGTTGACGATTTATGCTCGATAACTTGGATAACTGGTTTCTACGAAGACGGAGAATTATATGTATCAAGTACAGCGTATAATGACTGTTTTGATGGTGTCACAGGTAATCACACAGTATACTTAAAAATTACAGAAGCGGGACAAGTGTCGGTAATGAGACTACAGTCTTGGATTAATTTCAATGGACATAGTACACATCAGGATTCATTCCAATTCGTAGGACTCGCCGATTCAGACACAACAAAATCTGCAATCATCACTTATGATTCAGCGTCGTTTTACACAACAGATTTTGAACATATTAATAACAAAGTATCAACTTGGGGTTCTGTAAATAATAACGAATACCCTACAACTAAATTAGTAAAAGACAATTTAGATGAATTAAAAGCATATGTAGATGATAGATTAGGAGAACATGTATTGTGGACGGGAAGCCTTGAGGCAACCGAAAATAAAGCTCGTAGTCCATCTTGGCATATTACTGGATTAGATATGACTCCATATAGATACATTCTTTGCTATATACAAGGATGTAAAGGTGGTAATAATGACCAAGAAGGTTCGTCACATGTTGTTAGAGTAGACCTACAAGAATCAATGAAGACACCTCGTTCAAATATGTTTGTCGGTGGCTCGATGATGCCATACCCACAAGATAACGGTGTTAAATACGGTTCGTCGGTAGCAGTTAGTGCGGATAAGACGAGTGTAGATTTTCATTACAGTTTTGCTAACACAACAGGTACTACTTGTTTGGATAGAGATTCAAAACTTGTAAAAATAACCGGGGTAAAAGGTATAGAGTTAAATGGCTAATCCTTAGAGCGCGGTAGATTATAGTATAACAATAATTAAAGATTGGAGGAATAATATGCAATATAAAGACGTATATCTGGGCGCATTAACATCGAGGTCTCAGAAAGTGGTCAACGTTGTTCAAAGCGACTCTGCGAGATCTTTGCACTGTTATACTGACCTGGATTTATCAACAATAACTGCTGCTAGAATATATGTCAAAAAGCCTGACAACACGGAAACATATTCTAACTGTACGATAGATCGAACAAATGGATATATAGTTGCGCCACTCGAATCTCAATCAATCGCTGCAGTAGGAGCAGCATTGGCGCAACTTCAGTGTACAGACAGCAATGGATACATAAGTACATTTGCGTTTGTTATTAATGTAAATAAAAGTTTAGTTTCATCTTCAGCTATCCCGTCTAGCAATGAGTATAGGGCTCTTGAACAATTGATAGATGAGGCTGAAACCTGGGAACCACGTATTCAAGAAATGGAAGAAAGCATAGATAGTATAGAAGACGACGTTGAATCACTCAAAACAGTAATCCAAACCGACAACATAGTAGCATATTCCAAGTCGGTTTTAAGTGGTGCCATGGGTGGCGCAATGAAATACATTAGCGGAAAGACAGTTGCTTTTAATCAGTTAGTGCAAAATGGCAATTTTGCAAGCGCAAGTGGTTGGGCAGGAAGCAGAATTAATATTGGAATTGCAAATAATACTTTAGATTGTTCAGTTGCAACACCAGACTCATCTTCATATATAGAGGGCAACGTGCTTGGGACTACTTTGAACCATAAGTATTGTGTTATGTGTTCTATAAAATATGACGATACATTGCCTAATACACCAATTAGTATTGGAAGTGGTGGATATAGTGGTGTAGGTTTTGAGATTTCTTCTCTTAATGTTTGGATACGTTGTAGTGGAATTTTTACACGTTCAACTACAGGTGGAAATGATAAAATTAGAATTTATCCACGAACATTAAATATGAACGTCGGTGATAAATTTCACATTAAAAATGTTATTTGTATAGACCTTACCCAGATGTTCGGCGCAGGCAACGAGCCAAGCACAGTTGCAGAAGTTGAAGCAATTATCGGCACAGACTATATTCCATATAATGCAGGCTCACTTGAAAGTGCAGAAGTAAGTAAGATAGTAAGTGTAGGTAAGAATAGATTAAGTCATACTCACTTGCGTGGTGGTATGTACAATGCTGAAGTTGGCACAACTCTTCCACAGTATACAGGTTCAACCACTACTACTCCTGTATTAAATAATGGCAATATTACTTTTGATGTAAAATCATCTTGGGGTTCATTGGCATTTGTTAGTGATGTATTACAAGTTGGTAAAACATATAAGTGTAAAGTTCCATTTGCATCAAATGCTGGTACTAATTCTTGTAGAGCATCTATTTATACTTTAGATAAAGATTACAAAATAATTAGGAAAATAGAAATTTCATCATATGATTATACATTTGCTAATGTTATAACTATCGCTAATAATGAATGTTACATAGCCATTTCTATTGGTGCTACTGTTCCTGCAACGATTACACTTACACAACCACAAATTGAACTTGGTTCTAGTGCAACATCATATTCACCATACAAGGCAATAGACCACCCTATTCCACAAGCAATTCAAGACCTTGACGGATACGGCTGGTCGGCAGGCTCGGTATACAACGAGGTTAACTTTGTTAACAAGAAGTTTATTAAACGAGTTGGTAGTGTTGATTTGGGTACGTTGAATTGGGGATTTAATGGAGTGGTCGGTGGAGTTAACAGATTTAGTTCTTCTGAAATAAGTTCATTAATTAGCGGTTTTCATACCAATGTAATAACCTCCAAATACACTTCGAATACTTCTCCTGTCGCTGGAAGTGGAATAGACAAGACCGTTTGTGCATATACACAAAAAATATTTATTAATGATAGTTCATATTCGGATGCTCCTTCATTCAAAGAAGCAATGCAAGGTGTAATACTCTACTATGAACTAGCAACACCTATCGAAACAGACATTTCTACTTACATTGATGGTACTACTATTGAAGTTGAGAATGGTGGCACAATCACGTTCGCACAGGACGGGCTTCATTTGCCTATCCCTAATAGTGAAGAATATTGGATTGGATCAGATCCGTCTGTTAGTGCTAGTATTGCTAAGGAGTTAGCAGCACATTCTGCTAGTTTGAACGAAATTAGATCTAGAGTTAACAGTATGTCTGGAGATAACATACCATATAAGAAGAATTCGGTGGACATGATTAGTGATAAAATTGATGCTTTGCTTAGCTATGTTCCAAAATATGGCGCGCAAAGGTCGTTATCTTCTAGTAACCCTACGCTAACAAGAATCTGGGATTCGGTAGGATTAAATGCTGCTGTTTCTGTTGGCAGCACGCCTGTGGATAACGATTTTGACTCTATATATCCGTGGAGTATGATGAGGACATGCAATATCACAATTGATAACGGGAAAATAATCGTAAACGCATATGACGGGGATCCAAATTTTAAGAGGGACGGCACCAATGGTCAGGTTGTCGTAGAAATACCGTCGTTCTATTATTGCCCGTCTAATCTATATGACGGGTACGAAACATACGGTGTGTGCGCGGGCCCCGTAAAAGATTGGATATATAGCCCTAAGAGATATATTGGATGTTATAACTCAGTACAAGATGGTTCGACCAAGTTAAAATCGGTGAGCGGGCAGACTCCTCTAATATCTACGTCTCTCACTAATTTTAGAACTAAAGCTCGCGCCACTGACGGTGTTTGTCAGTTGATAGATATTGACGACTGGAATTGTATGGCGGTATTGTTCTGCACAGAGTTTGCAACTATTAATACCCAAAGTGTTATGTATGGTGCCGCAGGAATGAGCGATGCATATAACCAAGAACATACGATAGCGTCTGTAATCAGCACTACACAGTTCACTTGTGACAATGCCGGTAAATATGTTGCTGGACAAGGTATATGCATTGGCACCGCCAAGAACGGTACCCAGATTACAGCCTGGGTTAAGATTGCTAGTGTGTCTGGAACAACAATCACATTAGAAACACCGGTAAGCAATATGGCTGTGGGTAATTATATATCTACACGCACATGGCCTACCGGAGACTCAGATGACGTAAAGGTTAGCGGGCAACGCATAGCCGATAATAGACACCCTATGGTATATAGGGGCGTAGAAAATCTCTGGGGAAATATATGGCAATGGGTAGACGGAATGCTTGTTAACGATTACCAAGGATATATCTGCACCGACAAGAGCAAATTTGATTCTAGCATTACGAGTGATTATCACGCACTGGGCTATGTGAACGCTGGCACAAACGGATATGCAAAAACGCTCGGTTTTGACGCAAATTATCCTTGTGCAAGAATCACTTCTGAAGTAGGAGCGAGCTCAAGCACGTATTATAGCGATTATTATTATCAGAGCACGGGCTTGCGTGCTTGC
>JAGHVH010000018.1 GCA_018064455.1 Candidatus Limimonas egerieequi
GGTCTTTAGAGCAAAGCGTACCTTTACTTCTGTTTTGGTTGTGCTACACAAAAAAGAAAGTAGACACTTTTTTAAGTGTCTACTTTCATCTTACACCTTCAGATTCCACGGGGCTCTAATTTTTCTCGGTTTCTGCCGTTCAAACGGATGCGGACATATAGCAACTTGGTCGTCCGCTGTTTGTGGTGCTCGCAAACCAAAATATCAAGGCACGCTCTGCTCTAAAGGCTTTGACATTTCGTTTTTCTCGCACCGTGGCTAGACATCACCAGCAAAGGAAAACCTTGCTAGTCGCATTCAATAATTTTGTGCCAAAACAACGTAGGTGCGCCGATTTTTGTTGACATATGCACAAATGTTTGCTATAATATTAGTGTAAAAAGACTTGCCAAGCATATCTACCAATTGAATTTTATGACACCAATTTTGGCAAGCCAATTAATGATATTAGGAGGACTCATTATGCCAGAATTAACCCGTTTCAACAACATCATTATTTACATGTATTTCACGGATAATGATAAGCACCACAAACCGCACATCCATGTTAAATACAACGGCCAAGAAGTAATACTTGGAATTGATGGTACTAAACTGAGAGGCGATATACCACGAAAACAGTTGAGAAAAGTTCGTAAATGGATTAAAATTCATGAAGAAGAATTATATGATGCTTGGAACAAAGCTGTTAGAGGAATGGAGTTTGACAGCATTGATCCATATAAGGAGTAGCAATGAAGCTTTTTAAGAAGAAAGTTCCAAAAATAACCAATATTGAAGTACACGAAAACTTTGTTTTACGCTGCACTTTTAATACCGGTGATATAAGAGATTATGACTTCTCTAATATCATCAATCTTGGTGAGGCTTTTAAGCCTTTGCAGGATGAAAAAATCTTCAGTTCAGTTAGCCTAGTGGATGGTGTCCCAACCTGGCTTGATGGAAAGGTTGATTTCGATCCTTGCTGTATTTTGGAGAGCGGAGCAAAGATTTAAGATTGTTCCTAGATCCTGCAGCTTTCAAATTACGCGGCCCTTTACTAAGGCTTTTTTGAAAGTACAATAGATGAACTAAAAAGGACTCAGAAACATTTTTTGTTCCTGAGTCCTTTGCTTATTTAATTCACCCTTTCAAAAAAGCTTTTGTCAAGGGTTCGGATTGATGCTCGGAAGAGCCCTTATTAATTCGCAGCGTATCCACGTAATTGTGTAAGCGCGGATTGACCAGCAGATACCGACTTATGACTTTTCAATAGAGTTTTAGCATAAAAATGACCACTTTTCAATAGTTTTTAAGGGCGAAAAAAGCAACTTTTCAATAATATTTTGTGGCAAAAATCATGACTTTTCAATAAACAGTAGCGAAGCAAAGATTTAAGATTGTTCCTAGAACGGCTTATTTCTGTGCGGCAGCAAGAATCATCAGCGCATGCTTTAGCGTCTTGATGGTATCATTAGGGTTATCAACCCTAACAGATACATAAGGACGCGAACCAGCGCTGACAAGTATCTTGCCACGCATTGCCTCATTAAGGCGAGTCACCGCACGCATATCAATATTGTTCCAATAAAGGAGTAAGTTCTGATTAACCTGACCAACCTCATATATGCCAATAGATGCCGCCGTATTACGAAGGAGTGAGACCTCAATAAGTCCGAGTACGGACTGTGGTGGGTCACCAAAGCGGTCTATAAGTTCATCCGTTACATCCATCGCATCCTCACTGGTACGAACGTCAGCAATACGGCGATAGATTGCAAGGCGATGTGGAACACTTTCAATATATGAGTCTGGGATGTGTGCATCGATTTGAATATCGATGAGACACTCAGGCTTTTCTTCTACCTCTTTGCCCTCACTGATGCCCTTGTTTTCCTCAATTGCTTCAGCAAGAATCTTTAAATACATGTCATATCCTACGGCTTCCATGTGGCCATGCTGATGAGCACCGAGGAGCGAACCCGCTCCACGAAGTTCAAGGTCACGCATGGCGATTTTGAAGCCGGAGCCAAACTCGGTATACTCACGAATGGCGGTGAGACGACGATATGCAATATCGGTGAGTTCCTTGCCACCATAGAAGGTGAAGTATGCCGTTGCACGGCGTGAAGAACGGCCAATACGACCGCGTATCTGGTGAAGCTGTGAGAGGCCTAACCTATCTGAGTTTTCGATAATTAGGGTGTTGGCATTCGGCACGTCAACGCCTGTCTCAATTATCGTTGTGCAGACAAGGATATCTATCTCTCCTTCAACCAGTTTGCGCCAAACTTCCGAAAGTTCCTCTTCACTCATCTTGCCATGACCAATGCCAATCCTAGCATCTGGGACAAGCTCATGAATCTTGGCTGCACAACTCTGAATAGTTTCTACGTTGTTGTGCATATAGTAAACTTGGCCGCCACGGCGAAGTTCTTTTTCTATTGCATTGGCAATGACGCCTGGGTCATATTCAAGTACATATGACTGTACTGGATGCCTATCCAGTGGCGCTTCCTCGATTATTGACATATCACGGATACCGGTCATTGCCATATTGAGTGTTCTTGGAATTGGGGTAGCGGAAAGAGTTAGGACATCAACATTAGGGAATTTCTCTTTGAGTTTCTCTTTCTGCGCTACACCAAAGCGCTGTTCCTCATCGACGATGAGGAGGCCTAAGTCCCTAAACTCAACATCTTTTGAGATGAGGCGATGTGTACCGACTACTATGTCGGTATATCCCGCTTTGATGTTTTGAATAATCTTTCTCTGCTGTGCCGCAGTCTTGAAGCGGGACAGCATTTCTATTTCAAATGGGAAACCATCAAAGCGCTTAACTATGGTGTTATAGTGCTGGAAAGCAAGGATAGTTGTTGGCACCAATATTGCACACTGTTTGCCCTCCGCTATGCACTTAAACGCTGCACGGAGCGCAACCTCTGTCTTACCAAATCCAACATCACCACAGAGAAGTCTATCCATTGGAACTGGACGTTCCATATCCTTCTTGATTTCATTGATACAGCGAATTTGATCCTCTGTCTCATCATATTCAAAACGACGTTCAAAGTCGCTCTGCATATCGATATCCTCTGAGAATGCGTAGCCAGGTGTTTTGAGTCGCTTTGCATAAAGTTCAGTGAGTTCTTTGGCCATGTCATTAACTGCCATACGAACTTTCTGCTTGGACTTCTCCCACTCTTTGCCGCCAAGGCGGTTGAGTTTTACGGCCTTGGTATCCTCTCTTGGACCTATGTATTTTGATACAAGGTCCAGCTGAGTAACTGGCACGTAAAGGACGTCGCCTTTGGCGTATTTTATCTTGAGATAGTCCTTTGTTACACCTTGAACATTCAGATTTTCGATACCGTCGAAAACGCCTACGCCATGGATGTTGTGGACTATGTAGTCACCCTTGTGGAGTTCATCAAGGCTGTGGAAAGCATTCTCTGATTTATTGCGATATCTCTTCTTTACTCCACCACTCACTTGACCATGAGTGATGAGTTCAAAGTCTCCATCTGGAATCCTAAGGCCACTTGAGAATGTGTTTGGGATTACTGTAATTTTGCCCTTTGGGAACTCTGCTGGAGGATAGAGGGAGAAGAAGGCTTTGAAGCCTTGCTCCTCAAGATCCTCCGCAATAGCCTTGGTACCCTTTTCTGTGCCAGCGGCAATCACTGTTGTTGCGCCCTTTTCGAGGATGTCCTCAGTCAGCGCAGAGACAGTGCCATTCCACGCTGGCATTTGGCCAAGGCTCAATGTATAAAGGGCATTGACAGGCGTATCAAAACTACCTCTTGCAAAGTTATCAAGGTAGACTGTATTTGCATTTTTATAGTCCTCAGTGAGGGCTGTGAAATTAATCATTAAGTCGCCAAATTGCTTGATATAGTCACCTGATTCAAGGGACTCCTTGATTTCCTCATGGTGAATTTTGATACCGGCATTTGTGCGTTCTTTGACGGCTGATGTTTCAACGACAAAGAGCAAATCGCGTTCTGACATATATGAAAGAGGAGTTGATGACTCCTCATATGCGATGTTGATATATTTATCAAGGACTATTGAAATACCATTATTCAGTTTCTCAATATCTTTGTAGATTTTTTCTTTGGCATTGTCCTTTTTAAGTTTCTTGGCAATTGCCTCAAGTCTGTCAGCGAGATCAGCACAGTATATCTCTGTGCTAGGTGTGATTTTTACCTCATCTACGTTATCTGTACGCCTTTGACTCTCTGTCTCGAACTCTGCTATTGTGTCGATTTCATCGCCCCAAAGTTCAAGGCGATATGGCTTCTCTCTATCTGGTGGAAAGAAGTCAACGATGCCACCACGAACGGCATACTGGCCGTTGCCTTCTACCTCATCAGCACGCTTGTATCCTGCAGCGTCAAATGAAAGAAGGAGTGTATCCATATCTATTTCATTGCCGACTTTAAGGTCAATCATTCTGTCCTTAAGGATAGATTGAGGAATAGTTTTTTGGCATGCAGCAACGGCAGGGAGTACGATGACATCGCACTGGTTTTGCGACCATGCTGAGAGTGCCCCCATACGTGCTCGCTCATATTCCATTGAGCGAGTTTGGTCTGACAGCAAGGTGATATCTCTTGCTGGGAAGACCAAAGCCTTTGTGCCAAAACTCATTAAATCATCACAGAGTTTATTTGCTGTAGCCTCATCAGGCGTGATGACAAAGGCACGTCTTTTCTGCTCACTAAGTAGTGAGTGAATAACGAGTGCCTTGTGTATGGCTGACACGCCAAGAACGCCCAAAGGTAGGGCATTTTTTATGACATCATCATTTATTCTTTTGTAGTCTTCACTCATAAGGAGTGCTCTACTAAAGCCTGACATAATTTCTCCTTTAACATGACTTTAGCCCCCGTTTTTCTCAAACGGGGGTGTCTTCATCTTCTTCAGTTTTCTTTTTCTTCTTGGTGTTATAGAGGTTCATCGCCTCTGCCATCTGACCCTCCACAATCAAATCAGCAGCTGCTGCCGCCTTTTTAATTGTCTCATTCATCAGGTCGATGTCCTCGCGATTGAACTTACCAAGAACATGGTCCGCTAGATCCTCATCCGGATGTACCCGCTCCCCAACACCAATCTTGATGCGTGGAAACTCATCACTACCCAAGTGGTTAATGATGCTCTTCAGTCCGTTATGACCACCTGCTGTACCCTTGCGACGGATGCGCAAGGTACCAGGTGCCAGACTGATGTCATCCGATATGACAAGGATGTTCTCTGGCGGGACCTTGTAGAAACGCGCCGCTTCACCTACGGCTTCTCCACTGTTGTTCATATACGTCTGCGGCTTCATGAGAAGCACCTTTTCGGTGCCTATCATGGTTGACGCCGTCAGAGCGTTGAACTTTAAGTGGTCAATCTTGACGCCGTGCGCCTCCGCCACGGCATTGATTGCGATGAAGCCTATATTGTGGCGCGTCTGTTCATACTCACGGCCTGGATTTCCAAGGCCTACGATAATAAACATACGCTAGTCCTCTATTTTATAAACTTCTGTAAAAACGTTGCTAGATCTGTGCCAAGAGTAGCTGTTGCAAGGCCAACAACAAGTGCTACAAGGTAGAAGCCTACGATTAAAAGTACAATGCCAAGCAATGTACGACCGCCCCTTCTTGCGATAAACACCTTGCGCTTTTCAGCGTCCTCAATCGTCTTTGCTTTATCAAGCACCTTGGTACATTTCTTCATATAAAGGTAGTTACCAAAGAGTGCACAGATAACGTCAACTGCCATCTCAACATATGACGAAGCAGTGAGTGCAAATGGCTGCTCTGGCATCTCATCTTGGAGTGCCTCTGCTGCCTTGTTCATATCCTCAGCGCTCGTATATGCCTGCTGAGTCAAAGCTTTGCCATACACTGATGTTACGTCGTTGTAATAGTCAGTAACTGAGTTGAAGAATACAAATGGGATAAAGAAAACGAGGAGCAAAGCAGCTGCTGCATAACCATACATTCTGCGGTATGCAAACCAGAATGGGCCAAAGAAGAATGCTGCCCAGTTCCAAGATACTTTCCTATTTGTCTTTGAGAACATCATAAATTTCGGCATGAATTTTGGAACGTTCTGCTTGATTACTGATGCATACTCATCAACTGTGTATTCACCAATCTTTTCATTGCCCTTAATCTCACGATAAATTGGGCCACCTGCCATTGGGTCAGCTGGCATTTCACCGATGACACCATTTTTTGGCATGTTTTCCTTTGTAAGGATTGTTGGATTGTCTATAGTCTGTGGCTTTTCAGGCGCCTTTGCTACTTCAGCTACTGCTGGAAGTACTGGATTTACCCAAGCGAAATCAGCACTGTGTTTTGCCGCATTAATACAATCTCCTGTCTTTTCGTAGCATTCCCTGTGGTGTGGTGTACCACACTCAGGACAAACTACTACATCTGAACTGCTATCAAAAGCCTTGAGGCAGACAGGACATTGAACACCATCGTATTTCATAGTTTTACTCCTTCTAGGTGCAAATATCCTTATAATTATACACTATTTTTCTTTACAACCCAAATGTTTTTTATTATAATATGAAAACGCGTGAAAGGACTGATTTTGAATGCTCCAATACGAAGAACTTAGACTCTCACTTCTCGAGAACGAGAAACCTTTAGAGGAACTAAAGGTTGCACTCGGTCTTGATGCAATGAGAGAGGAAATAAAAGAGCTTGAGGAAGCTGCCGCAAAGGAGGGCTTTTGGGATGATTTAGAGAACTCCCAAAAGGTACTTCAGCGCACAAGCGCACTCAAGAATAAAGTCGCATCATATGAAGCTTTAAAGCAGTCATATGACGACGCACTTGTAATGATTGAACTCGCCGATGAGGAGGAGGACGAAAGTCTCCTTGACGAGTGTACTGAAAGTGTAAACGAGTTTAAATCACAGCTCGATACTATGACACTTTCTACTCTCCTTACCGGCGAATATGATAGTTGTAACGCCATCCTCACATTCCATGCTGGTGCCGGCGGAACCGAGGCCCAAGACTGGGCATCAATGCTCTACCGCCTTTACAACCGCTGGGGTGAACGCCACGGATTTAAGGTTACAACGACCGACTATCTCGATGGCGATGAGGCAGGACTCAAGTCTGCCACAATCATCATCGAGGGCGAAAACGCCTATGGCTACATGAAATCCGAGGCTGGCGTTCACCGTCTTGTCCGCGTCTCACCTTTCGACGCTGCTGGACGTCGTCACACCTCATTTGCAGCCCTTGAAGTTATGCCAGAAATCGATGACAACATTGAGGTTGACCTCCGTCCAGAGGACATCGAAATGGAAGTATATCGTGCATCTGGTGCAGGCGGACAAAAGGTTAACAAAACCTCATCCGCAGTTCGTTTAATCCACAAGCCAACAGGCATCGTAGTATGTTGCCAGGTTGAGCGTTCACAGCACCAAAACCGTGAGGTTTGTATGAGAATGCTCAAGTCAAAACTCATCGAAATCAAAGAGCGTGAGCACCTTGACAAAATTGAGGATATCAAAGGCGCCAAGACAGAAATCGCTTGGGGCAACCAGATTAGAAACTACGTATTTATGCCTTACACACTTGCAAAGGACACAAGAACGAATTTTGAAATGGGTAACATTAACGCTGTAATGGACGGCGACATTGATGGTTTCATCAATGCCTACCTTCAGATGCAATCACTTGAAAATCTTAAAAAGTGATTTGACATTACAGATGTTTTTAGTTATAATACATTCTCGCGCGTATAAATAAACGCGCTATCCTTGCTCTATCCGATGTAAGAGATAGGGCCAGAGACCATAAGGAGGTAAAAACAATGGCAGCTAACAATTATGAAGCTATGCTCGTATTCTCTGTTAAGAATGGTGAAGACGCAGCTAAAGCTAACTTCGAAAAGTTCAAAGCACTTATCGAAAAGAATGGTACCATTGGCAACGTAGATGAATGGGGTACACGTAAGCTTGCTTACGACATCAACTACGAGTCAGAAGGTTACTACTATGTTGTTGAGTATTCAGCTGAGCCTGAGTTCCCAGCTGAGTTTGAACGTGTTCTTGGTATCACAGACGGCGTTCTTCGTTTCCTCAACACTTCAAAGTAATCACAGGAGGTATCACAAATGCTTAACTGTGCAGTAATCATGGGTCGTTTAACAGCAGACCCAGAACTTCGAACAACTACTTCTGGTATCAGCGTAACAAGCTTTTCAGTAGCAGTTGACCGTTCATATGTTAGACCTGGCGAAGAGCGTCAGACAGACTTTATCAACGTAGTAGCTTGGAGACAGACAGCTGAGTTCGTAACTCGCTATTTCCACAAGGGCTCTATGATTGCAGTTCAGGGTTCTATTCAAACTAGAAACTATGAAGACAAGTCAGGCGCTAAGCGTACAGCAGTTGAAATCGTTGCTGACAACGTTTCATTCTGTGGTTCTAAGAATGAGGCAGGCACTGGTTCTTTCCAGGCTGCAGCTCCTGCACCTGATATGCCAGCACCATCATTCTCTACAGCTTCTGCTACCGATTTCCAGGCAGCTGACATGGAAGACGAATTACCATTCTAATTAAGGAGGAAAAAGCAATGGCTTTTGATAAAAACGCTCGTGGCGGTAGAAAGTCACGTAAAAAGGTTTGCTCATTCTGTGTTGAGAAGATCGACACAATTGACTACAAGGACACAGCTCGCCTTCGCAAGTACACAAGCGATCGCGCTAAGATCCTTCCAAGAAG
>JAGHVH010000011.1 GCA_018064455.1 Candidatus Limimonas egerieequi
ATCGGCAGAAAGCAGAAGAAGAGAGATTTCCGTCGTCTTTGGATTACAAGAATCTCAGCTGCTTGCAAGATGAATGGTATGAACTACTCAACATTCATCAATGGCCTCAAGAAGGCTGGCATCGACCTCAACAGAAAGATGCTCTCAGAAATTGCTATCGCTGACCCAGCTGCATTCACAGCTCTCTGTGATCAGGCAAAGGCAGCTCTTGCAAAATAATTGAAAGCTACACGCCCGTACGCGCTCGCGTACGTGGGCGTGTCTTTTGCTTTTTAGAGGTATTTTATGGATTCAATCACAAGCTTACAAAATCCAAAAGTAAAAGCGTACAATCAACTCGTTTCTTCCGCCAAAGAGCGCAGGGAACAGGGTCTTTTTGTGCTTGAGGGACTTCGTCTCGTTTTGGATGTTGTGCGCAGTGGACGTACCATAAAAGAACTCTATTTTACTAAGGTATTATATATTAATAATACCGATGATATTGAAAAGCTCATTTCTCTTTCAGACGAGAGCTATGAGATAAGCGACAGTGTCGCAGAGAAAATGTCTGACACAAAGAGCCCACAGGGTATCTTTGCAGTTGTTGCAAGAAATGATTGTGACAACGAAATTGATGGAGCGGGCAAATATGTCTTGCTCGAGAACGTACAGGACCCTGCAAATTTGGGCGCCATCAGCCGTACGGCAGAGGCGCTTGGAATTACAGGACTTATTGTCTCCGGTGGTTGTGATGTCTATAGTCCAAAGGCGTTACGTGCATCCATGGGCGCATTGCTAAGGATTCCCGTAATAGAGACTGATGACGTAAGGATGACAATTGAAGATGCTCAAAAAAGGGGAATGAAGACATATGCTTCAACACCACGTGAGGATGCAGAAAGTATAACTGATGTTGACTTTAGTGATGGCGTTATTGTGGTAGTAGGAAATGAAGCAAACGGTGTAACCCAGAGCACTATGGATGGTTGTAAGAATAGTATTACGATAGAGATGACAGGCAGAGCGGAGTCACTTAATGCGGGAGCAGCTGCTTCCATTATTATGTGGGAAATGGTGAAGCCTATAAATGACAAATCTTAATTACTATTTATGGTTACAAGGAGCACTTGGTATAGCTCCAAGTAATGCTGGATACATTTTTGAAATGTATCACAGTGCAGAAGAAATTTACAGGGACAGCCCTATGCAGAGGCGAATGGCAAACGTATTTACGCCAGCACAGATATCAAAGATGGAATCTCTCTATCTTGAGGATACATACAAAACGGTTGAACAGTGTGCATCTCTTGGAGTTGATATTGTCACCTACGAGGATAATTCCTATCCGTATTATCTAAGGCAAATATCTGATTTTCCAATTGTTCTCTATGTTAAGGGAAGTCTTGAAACCTTATCGCGTAAAATTCCAATTGCAATTGTTGGAACACGCGATGCTACGCCACAGAGATTGACTGCAGCGACAGAACTGTCAAGGTGTCTGTCGAAATGTGGATTCGCAGTTGTCAGTGGTGGAGCAATCGGCATAGATTCTGCTGCCCACACTGGAGCAATCAGTGTTGGCGAAGAGACCTTTGCCGTACTCGGTGGTGGTCATGGTTCAAAATACCTAAAGACTAATGAACCGTTGCGCAATGTAATAGCAAAGAATGGCGCAACGATATCGGAGTGGCCTCCATTCACAGAACCTCATAAAGGAACTTTTCCTATTAGGAACCGAATTATTTCGGGAATGACAGTTGGAACAATTGTAGTTGAAGCCAAGAAAAAAAGTGGATCTTTAATTACAGTAAATAGGGCAAACGACCAGGGCAGAGATGTAATGGCGTTGCCAGGAGTCGAAATTGAAGATATCCCCAATGTGTTCCAAATGCCTCTCGATATTGTAGGATTTTATTTAAATAAATTCGCTGATAAAATAACGATTGATGAGTCAGTTGATTTGTCTATTGATTTGACAACTATCGGAAACGATGTTGTGAACTACAATCAGGAATTTAAAAAGATTAAAACGGCAGATCGAGAAATCAAAGAGGAAGAGCTTAGGCGTAAGAGGTCTAAAAAAAGGGAAATAACGGATCCCATATCGGAAAATGCGCGGCGTGTATACGCGGCCTTTGGAGCGGATCCGTTAAGCATAAACAAGCTAGAGGAAACAATGGCTATGCCACTTACTGATTTGCTCGGTGCTTTGACCGAGCTTGAAGTATTTGGATATGTCGAACTTCTAGCGGACACAAATTATGTAATAAAATAGGATGGTTTTCGCAATGTCAAAACTAATTATCGTTGAGTCACCTACAAAGACAAAAACAATTAAGGAGTATCTCGGTAAAGATTACACCGTAGTTGCTTCAATGGGCCACGTTCGTGACCTTCCTGCTGCTAAGCTCAATGTTGATGTAAAGAACAACTTTGAGCCAAAGTACGCAATAATAAAAGGAAAGGAAAACCTCGTTCGCGACCTCAAGAAGGAAGTTGCAAAGGCAGACGAGATCTATCTCGCAACTGACCCGGACCGCGAAGGAGAAGCTATTTCTTGGCATCTTGCAACTTTGCTTGACCTTGATATGAACAAGGCTAATCGAGTAACTTTCAACGAGATTACCAAGACTGGTATCATGGCAGGTATCAAGGATCCACACAAGATTGATATGGACCTTGTTAATGCTCAGCAGGCTCGTCGTATTCTCGACAGACTTGTAGGTTACAGACTTTCCCCATTTGTATCTCAAAAGATTAGACGTGGTCTTTCAGCAGGACGCGTACAGTCAGTTGCTGTACGTCTTATCGTTGACCGCGAAGAGGAAATTCGCGCATTTAAGCCAGAGGAGTATTGGACACTCGACGCCAAGTTTATTCCTCATGGTGCAAGAAAAGCATTTGCAGCTAGTTTCATAGGTGACGAAACTGGTAAGGTAAAAATTACGACAAAAGAAGAATCAGATAAATATTTAAAGAGACTTGATGGAGCAACATACATTGTTGATTCAGTAAAGAAGGGCATTAGAAAGAAGCAGCCAGCTCCTCCATTTATCACTTCAACACTTCAACAGGACGCTTCTCGCAGACTTGGTTTCCAGGCAAAGCGTACAATGAAGGTTGCACAGGAACTCTATGAAGGTATTAACGTTGCTGGCCGTGGCCAGGTTGGTCTTATCACTTACATGAGAACTGACTCACTCAGAATTTCTGAGGAAGCTCGCGCAATGACAGATAAGTACATCAAGGCAACTTATGGTGATAAATATCTCCCAGAGAAGCCACGTTACTTCAAGTCTAGAAACAATGCTCAGGATGCTCATGAGGCAATCCGTCCAACAGATGTTACTTTGACTCCAGAGGAGGCAAAGGCTTCTCTTACATCTGACCAATACAAGCTTTACAAACTTATTTGGCAGCGCTTTATCGCAAGCCTTATGGCAACTTGTGTTCAGAACACAGTTAAGGTTGAAGTTAAGGCAAATGATTGTATCTTTGCTGCTAATGGTTATAGCGTTAAGTTCGATGGTTACACAGTACTCTATGACACAGATCCAGAGGAAGAGGAAGAAGCAATGCTTCCAGAACTTGCTGAAGGCGATGAGCTCAAGCTCAAAGAGCTTGGCGGAAATCAGCACTTCACACAGCCACCTTCACGTTTCACAGAGGCTGCTCTTGTTAAGGCACTCGAAGAAAATGGTGTTGGTAGACCATCAACTTATGCATCTATTATCACAACAATTCTCTCACGTGAATATGTTGTACGTGAAGGCAAGCTTCTCAAGCCAACAGAGCTTGGTGAGGCAACAACTGGCCTTTTAAAGGCTAAGTTCCCTAAGTTCGTAAACACTAAGTTTACAGCTCAGATGGAAACAAGCCTTGATGAAATTGCCGAAGGCAAGATTGAATATGTTGGACTTATCAGCGACTTCTATGATGATCTTGAAAGCACACTTAAAAAGGCTAAGACAGAGATGGAAGGCGTAAAGATTGAACTCGAGGAAGACAAGACTGACATTCCATGCGAAAAGTGTGGACGAATGATGGTAGTTAAGTCTGGCCGTTTCGGCAAGTTCCTTGCTTGCCCTGGTTACCCAGAGTGTAAGAATACAAGACCACTTATCCAAGAGACAGGCGCTAAATGTCCAAAGTGCGGTGGCGACGTTATCCAGAGAAAGTCAAAGAGAGGATACGTATTCTACGGTTGTAGCAATTATCCAACATGTGACTTTAGCACATGGGATGCTCCAGTTGCTGGAGAGAAGTGCCCAGAGTGCGGAAGCAGTTTGTTTAAGCATAGAGCAAACTATGTTTGCTTAAAGGAAGGTTGCGGATACGAAGTAGCCGCACCAAGAAAGAGGAGCTCAAAGAATGGCTAAGACAGCTATTGTTATCGGAGCGGGTTTCGCTGGCGTAGAAGCATCTATGCAACTTGCGAAAGCAGGCATAGAGGTTCACCTCTATGAAATGAAGCCAGTGCGCTTCTCACCCGCTCATAAAAATGTAAATTTTGCAGAGCTTGTATGCTCCAATTCTTTCAAGGCGCAGCGAGTTGATTCCGCTGCAGGCCTTATGAAAGAGGAGATGACAAGATTCGACTCTGTCTGTGTTCGCTGTGCGAAAAAGTGCAGCGTACCAGCTGGCGGGTCCCTCTCTGTTGATAGGGAACAGTTCGCCCAGATGGTAACAGACGAAGTCGAGGCAATGGATAACATCATCATCCATCGTGAAGAGGTTTTAGATATTCCAAAACCTGGCGTTGATGCTGATGCAGTTATCATTGCGGCAGGTCCTCTTGTATCAGATGCTCTTGCAGGTAAGATAGAGCAGCTCTGTGGCACATCACTTCATTTCTTTGATGCTGCTGCACCAATAGTTTCTGGTGACAGCATTGATATGGAATATGCTTTTGCAGCATCACGTTATGATCACGGTGATGATGACTATATCAACTGCCCAATGAACAAAGAGGAGTATGAGGCATTTTATGAGGCATTGATAAATGCCGAAGGTGCGCCTCAGCACGACTTTGACAAGCGCAAGACTGGCTATGAAGGTTGCATGCCAATCGAAGTATTGGCCAACCGTGGCATAGACACTATGCGCTTTGGCCCTATGAAGCCTGTTGGTCTTCGTGACCCGAGGACTGGACATCGCCCATGGGCATGTCTCCAGCTTCGTCGCGAGACAAAGGATGGCGAAATGTTTAACCTTGTTGGTTTCCAGACCAACTTGAAGTTTGGCGAGCAGAAGCGTGTATTCTCAATGATTCCTGCTCTTCATGATGCAGAGTTTTTACGCTATGGCGTAATGCATAGAAATACATTTATCAACTCACCAAAACTCCTTGGTGCAGATTACCAGTACAAGACAGTTCCAGGTCTCTACTTCGCTGGTCAAATCACTGGCGTTGAGGGATATATGGAATCCGCTCAAAGTGGTATTATGGCCGGTATCAATGCCGCAAGGATGATAAATGGCGAGGAACCATTGATCCTTCCAAAGGAGACAATGATGGGTGCACTTTCTCAGTATATTAGTGATGAAAGTGTGGAAAACTTCCAGCCAATGGGCGCAAACTTTGGCGTACTTCCGCCAATTGAGCCACACATTAGAGATAAGAAGGAACGCTATGCAGCACTCGCACAGCGCTCACTTGATTATTTTGATAAGAAGGATTAAAGATGAAGATTATTGTAGATGCATTCGGTGGCGACAACGCCCCACTTGAGATTATCAAGGGTTCAGTAGATGCACATAATGAATTTGGTTATGACATAATTCTTACAGGTGATGAGAATAAAATTAAAGCCTGTGCTAAAGAGAACAATATTGATATCTCTGCTATGGAAATTGTCCATACAGAGGATGTAATCAGCATGCATGATAGTCCTCGTTCTATTCTTAGAGAACACAAGGATTCATCACTGGGCCTTGGCGTACAACTTCTTGCCGAAGGCCGTGGAGATGGCTTTGTTACTGCTGGTTCAACAGGTGCTTATGTACTTGCTACTCATAAATTTATCGGTGAGATTCCTGGACTTCATAAGGCTGCAACAGCTGCCATTATGCCAAATGATGAAGGCAAGTTTTTGATGATGGACTGTGGCGCAAATCTCACATGTACGCCAGAGGTTCTCAATCAGTTTGCCATTATGGGCGTAGCATACATGAAGAGCGTTTTTGGTGTTGAAAATCCAAGAGTAGGACTTGCAAACATCGGTGTTGAGGAGTCAAAGGGTACAGAGACTCTTCGTGACGCATATAAGCTTATGAGCGAGCAGGATTACAACTTCGTTGGTAACATCGAGGTTCGTGATATTCCATATGGTGGAGCAGATGTAATTGTTTGCGAAGGCTTCACAGGAAACGTCATCCTCAAGATGTACGAGGGAGTTGCAGGCGCACTCCTTGGAAACATCAAGAGTATCTTTAAGACAAATCTTCTTACAAAGATTGGCTATCTCTGCATTAAAAAAGAGATGGGTGGATTCAAAAAGAAGATGGACTATAAAGTCTATGGTGGAGCACCACTTATGGGCATTAAAAAGCCAGTTGCGAAAGCACATGGCTCATCTGATGCAAAGGCATTTAAATATGCAATCAAGCAGATTGCAGATTATGCAGAAAGTGGCGCTATAGACATAATCACAGAGGCGGTAAAAGAGTAATGGATCTTCATGATTTTGAAAAGACATTAGGATATGAATATAAGGATTTAAAACTTCTTGAGACAGCTCTTACACATTCGTCATATGCCAACGAAAAAGGCAATGGACATAAGTATAATGAGCGTCTCGAGTTCCTTGGCGACTCTGTTTTGGGCTTTGTAACAGCTGATTATTTCTTCAATAATATGAAGGATTTGCCAGAGGGACAGCTCACAAAACTTCGTGCAGCAACAGTATGTGAAGACGCCTGCTTTGATTATGCAAAGGAAATTGATCTTGGTGCATTTATGCTCCTTGGAAAGGGCGAAGAAAAGACAGGTGGTAGAGAGCGCAAGTCAATTCTTGCTGATGCTTTTGAGGCGGTAATTGCCTCAATCTATCTTGATGGTGGACTAGAACCAGCACGTAAGTTTATTCTTCGCTTCATCATTCCAGCAATTGAGAAGCACCAGGTTACTTTCAAGGATTACAAGACTGTTTTGCAGGAGGTAATTCAAAAGAATCCTGAGGAGACACTCACCTATGTACTTGTTGGTGAGTCAGGCCCAGATCACGACAAGAAATTTGAAGTTGAGGTTCATCTCAACTCAAATGTTATCGGTCGTGGTGAGGGCAGAACAAAGAAACATGCTGAGCAGGAAGCCGCTCGCGAAGCATTGGAGTTAATGGGTCTATGAGTCACAAGAACATTGCACTGTTCGTAGCCCATGTCGGTTGCCCAAACATGTGCAGCTTTTGTAATCAACATATAATATCAGGTAAACAAGAGACCGCCACAGCAGGTGATGTTGACGCGGCAGTAAAAACTGCGCTCGACTCCGGTTGCTGTGACGGCCAACTTGCTTTTTTTGGCGGAAGTTTTACCGCTATTGATAGGCCATATATGATGGAACTTCTCAGCGCGGCGAAGCCGTATGTTGAGAGAGGTGACATCACAGGAATCCGCATATCTACGCGCCCTGATGCTATCGATAGCGAAGTTCTTGCCATACTGAAAGAGTATGGCGTTGAGGCTATCGAACTTGGCGCGCAGAGCATGGATGACCATGTCCTCACTCTCAACCGTCGTGGCCATACGGCCGACGATGTCCGCCGCGCGTCAAGACTGATAAAAGATTCCGGTTTTGAGCTTGGCCTTCAGATGATGACTGGCCTCTATGGTGACACAGAAGAGGGAGCCATTTTCACTGCAAGAGAGCTCATAAAACTAGGTCCAAAAACAGTTAGAATTTATCCAACTGTTGTGTTAGAGGGTACAGAACTTGCTGACCTTTATAGTGCCGGAAAGTATGAGCCGGAAACTTTAGACGGTGCCGTCAAAACTTGTGCAAAACTTTTGCCAATGTTTGAAAAGGCAGGAATAAAAGTAATCCGTTTGGGACTCCATTCAGGCGGAAATGTAGAGGACGGATACATTGCTGGCGCATATCACCCAGCATTCCGTGAACTGGTCGAAGGCCAGATTTATTTTGAAAAAGCAATTGAAAAATTGTCCCAGTTTGAGGGTGGCAATGACCACACATATAAAATTTTTGTAAATCCTAAAGAAATTTCAAAAATGACGGGACAGAAGAGACAAAATATAGTACAATTAAAAGATAATAATTACATCTGTAATGTATTTTCAAATTCTAGTTTGAATAAGTACGAAATTTTGATAGAGGAAGATTAACGAATGATTTTAAAGGCACTCGAAATGCAAGGATTTAAGTCCTTCCCAGACAAAACTGTTCTCAGTTTTGACAAGGGAATGACTGCCGTTGTCGGACCAAATGGTTCTGGTAAGAGTAACATCTCTGACGCGGTTCGTTGGGTTCTTGGCGAGCAATCAACAAAAAACCTTCGTGGTTCAAAGATGGAAGATGTTATCTTCGGCGGAACGAGCATTCGAAAGGCTCTTGGTTACGCCGAGGTTACTTTGCGTCTCGATAACAAAGATAGAAGTCTCAACAATGACAGCGATGAGGTTGCTATAACAAGACGTTACTTCCGCTCAGGCGAAAGTGAATATAGAATCAATGACCAGACAGTACGTCTTAAGGATGTAAACGAACTCTTCATGGATACAGGTCTTGGTCGTGACGGTTATTCCATTGTCAGCCAGGGTAAGGTTGCTGACATGGTATCAGCAAAATCAAAAGAGCGCAGAGATATGCTCGAGGAAGCAGCAGGTATCTCTCACTTTAGATATAGAAGAACTGACGCTATGCGTCGTCTTGACCAGACAGAGGAAAACTTAATCCGTCTTCGTGATATTCTCTCAGAACTTGAGAGCCGTGTTGGCCCACTCAAGGTTCAGAGTGAAAAGGCAGAGAAGTTCCTTGTTCTTGCCGATGAGAAAAAGACACTTGAGATTAGTCTTTGGCTCTACACAATTGACACATTGAAGGAGCGCCTTCGTGATCAAGAGCACAAGATTGAACTTTCTGATTCTCAGTACAAGGCTGCAATTGAGGAACTTGAATCAATTGAGAAGAAGACAGATGAGATACTTGAGCGTTCACAGGAAATCACTTGTGAAATTGAAAACATCCGCGCATCAATGTCTGGCGCTGAGGAGAAGATTGGTGAGATAAACGCCAAGATTGCTGTAAACGAAAACTCTATCGAACACAATAACCAGTCAATCGAGCGTATTCAAAAGGATATGGAAGAAGCAACTGGTGAGCGTGCTGAAACAGAAAACAAGATAAAAGAGACAGAGGAAAAGATTGCCGAGCTTGAAGGTCAAGTAAAGGAAAAGCAAGAGGCAATGGCTGCTTTGACTATCGACACAGAGAGTCTTACAAAAGCAGATGATGAAAACTCTGACAAGACAATCGAACTTTCAAAGGAACTTACTGAGCTCTCAGAAAAAATAGCTGACGCTCGTGTTCGCAAAGCAGAGGCACTTTCAGGTAAAGAGGAAATCATCACTCGTAATGAGAATGTGGATGAGAACCGTGCTGAGCGTCAAAAGGTAATCGACAACTTTAAGAAAGAGCAGGAGTCTGCAAAGAAGGAACTTGATGATTGCCTTGATACAATCACAAGCGTAACAAACTCCATCGATGGATATAAACTTCGCGCAACAAAGCGCCAAGAGAAGTTTGACTCACAAAGGTCTGAGGTTGAGGCAAAGCGTCTTGAGGTTCAGTCTCGCGAAGAGAAAATAATTATGCTCGAGGAACTCGAGAAAAACATGGAAGGATATTCCGGAAGTGTTAAAGCTGTTATCAAGGAGTCAAAAGGCGGTAAACTTCCTGGTATCCATGGCCCACTTTCTCAGATAATCAGCGTTAAGGACAAGTACTCAACTGCTATTGAAACCGCACTTGGTGCAGCTATCCAGCACGTTGTTGTAAACAACGAGTCTGATGCAAAGGCTGCAATCAAGTACCTCAAGGAACACAAAGCAGGCCGTGCTACATTCCTTCCTATTTCAACAATCAAGTCAAAGCCACTCGATGAGAAGGGACTTGATGATTGCTATGGATATATCGATATCGCAAGCAATCTTGTATCAGCTGATAAAAAGTACGATGAGATTATCAAGGCTCAACTTTGCAGAACAGTTGTAACAGAGGACCTTGATAGTGCAATCTCTATCGGTAAGAAATATAAGAACCGCTTCAAGATAGTAACTCTTGATGGTCAAGTAATTAATGCCGGCGGTTCAATGACTGGTGGTTCCAAGGTTCAGAATGCTGGTATCTTGGCCCGCTCCGGTAATATCGATCAGCTTAGAGCTGAACTCTTAAAGCAGAAGGATGTACTCGCTGGTCTTGAGGATGCATTCAAGACAACAACTGAGGAACTTGCAAAAGCAAAGGCAGAGCTTGAAGCATCAGAGGCAGACCTCATCACTGCAAATGAAGAAAAGGTTCGTGCGGAGAGCGCACTCAAACTTGTTGAAGGTCAACTTCAAGGTGTTATGGATGCAATCCGTGACCTTGATGAGGAGCAGGCAAACGCACAGCTTCGTATAGACGAATTTGACAAGATTATCAAAGCTTCCGAAAAGGAAGAGAATGAACTTGTTGCAAAGTCTAAGGATGTTGAAGACAAGATAGCAGAACTTACTGGTAGCAAAGAAGACCTTCGTCAAAAGCGTGAGGAAGCTGCCGAGAAGTCCAAGGCTCTTGAGATGGAAGAGATGGCTCTTTCAAAGGACATCCAGGCAAATCGCGATATAATCGAAAACCTTCAGAAGGCATCCGAGAGTTCAACAAGCAAAGAGGATTCTTTGAAGGCTGAAATCAAAGTGTTTGAAGACCTCAATGAATCCGCTCTCAAGGAAATGGAGGAACTCAAGGTTCAAGTTCAAGAGATCAAAGATGGTAACATCGCCTCTGAACAGAAGATTGAAGAACTCACAGAAGAGCGTCAAAAGGCAGAGGCTGATTCAGGTAGCCTTCGTCAGCTTGAACGCGACAAGACAAATGAGCGTGAGCGCCTTTCATCTGACCTTGCTCGTCTTTCAGAACAGAAAGCGAATATGCTTCGTGAGTATGAGGAGACCGAGAACAAGCTTTATGAGGAGTATCAACTTACAAGACGTGAAGCATCTGAAATCTCTGATCCAGCTGAGGATCCAAAGCAGACCAAGGTTGACCTTGCTGAGGTTAAGAACAAGATTAAAGCACTTGGCTCTGTTAACGTCGGTGCAATAGAAGAATATAAGGAAGTATCTGAGCGCTATGAATTCATGAGCACTCAGGTATCAGACATAGAAGTATCCAAGGCAGAACTCATCAAACTCATTGAAGAGCTCACTTCAAATATGGCTCTTCAATTCAGAGAGCAGTTTGCAAGAATTAACAAAGCATTCGGTGAGACATTCGTTGAACTCTTCGATGGTGGTAAGGCAGAGCTTCTTTTAGAGGACGAGCTCGATGTACTTGAGTCACCAATCGAGATCAAGGTTCAGCCACCTGGTAAGAACGTTCAAAATATCGATCTCTTGTCCGGCGGTGAGAAAGGCCTTTCAGCAATTGCTCTTCTCTTTGCGATACTCAAGGTAACTCCAGCGCCATTCTGCATTTTCGATGAGGTCGAGGCAGCGCTTGATGATATCAATGTAACTCGTTACGCTCAGTACGTTCGCCGTATGACAAGCAATACGCAGTTCATCCTCATCACTCACCGCCGCGGCACAATGGAGGAATCAGATATCCTCTATGGTGTAACAATGCAAGAGGAGGGCGTATCAAAACTCCTTGAACTTAAAACTGCAGAAATGGCTAAGAAACTTGGCCTTAACTAAAAGGAGAATCCTTTATGGGACTTTTTAACAGAAAGATAAACAAGGGCCTTACCAAGACTCGAGATAAATTCTCAAGCAACATTGATAACGTCCTTGATGCTTTTGATGAAATAGGCGACGAACTCTATGATGAACTTACAGAAGTTCTAATCATGGGCGACGTTGGTGTATCTACTTCAGCATTCATTGTTGATGAAGTAAAAGATCGTGTCGGCAAGAAGGGTATTAAGCACCCAACAGAGGTTCGCACCGTAATCAAAGAAGTAGTTGCTGACATGCTTGGCGAGGATCAGAAGATTGACTTCGTTACAACACCTGCCATCATCCTTGTTGTTGGTGTAAATGGTGTTGGTAAGACAACTACAATCGGCAAGATGGCTCACTATTTCAAAGAGCAGGACAAGAAAGTAATCTTGGGTGCAGCCGACACATTCCGTGCGGCTGCGATTGACCAGCTCGAAGTATGGGCTGAGCGTGCTGGCGTTGAAATAGTAAAGCACAAGGAAGGCGCAGATCCAGCAGCAGTTGTATTTGATACTATCAATGCTGGTATCAACAGAAACGCTGATGTTATCATCATTGATACAGCAGGTCGTCTTCATAACAAGAAGCATTTGATGGATGAGCTCAACAAGATCTTTAGAGTAATTGATCGTGAACTTCCATATTCTGACCGTGAAATTTTCTTAGTACTTGATGCTACAACAGGCCAAAATGCTGTAAGCCAGGCTAAGGAATTCATGGGTGTAACAGAAGTTTCTGGTATCGTTTTGACAAAACTCGATGGTACCGCTCGCGGTGGCGTTGTTCTCTCTATCACTAACGACCTCAAACTTCCTGTTAAATTCATCGGTGTCGGCGAAGGTCTTGATGACCTCCAGCCATTCTCTGCTGAGACATTTGCAGCGTCCCTCTTTGATGTTGAGGCACCAGAGGACGCTTCAAACTATGAGCCTATTATCACAGTTAACGAGGAACGCCTCGCTCGCGACAAAGCAGAAGCTGCCGCTCGTGAAGTCGCTCGCCAGCAGGCCGAAGAGGAAGCTGCTGAGAAAGCAAGGTTAGAAGCCGAAGCGGCAGCAGCTGAACTCGAGTCTCAAAATCTTCCTGCGGATGATTTTGATGAGAGCGATATAGTTGAAGAGTCGTCAGACTCTGTTACCTTTGAAGAGAAGGAAGAAGAGGCTATTGTAATCGAAGATGAGCATGAAGAAATTGTAGAAGAAACTATCGAAGAGCCTGAAATTATTGAGGAAGAACTCGCTGACGAATCGGAAGAACCTGTAGAGGAAATTGTTGAAGAGCCAGTTGAGGAAGAGCCAAAGGAAGAAAAGAAGGCAGAAGAACCAAAGAAGAAGAAAGGTTTCTTCAGTGGACTCTTTAGTGGCTCAGGAGAGTATGAAGGATGATTTTTTTAATTGCGACTTCCAACAAGGACAAGATGATTGAGTTCTCAAGAATTCTTGGACCTCTTGGAATAGAAATAAAAATGCCTCATGAACTTGGCCTTGAGTTGCCAGAGGTTGATGAGACAGGAACTACATTTAAAGAGAATGCAATGCTCAAAGCCGAGGCAGGCGCAGCATTTTCTGGTTTGCCAACACTTGCCGATGACTCGGGCATCTGTGTTGATGCCTTGGGTGGCGCACCTGGAATTTTCTCCGCACGTTATAGCGGAGATGAAGCAGGTGCAAAAATGGACAAGAATAAGGCAAACAATGAAAAGTTGCTGCGTGAACTTGAAGGCGTTCCAATGGAGGAACGCACAGCGCATTATACTTGCGCTATCGCCTGCGTAATGCCAGATGGCAGAAAGTATCTCGCTGAAGGCTACTGTTTTGGACACATCGGCTTCGAGGAGAGAGGAACTAACGGCTTTGGTTATGATCCTCTTGTACTTATCAATGTTGAAGCAGAAGCAACAGAGGGCGCAGAGCCTGGCACATTGACAGTAGGCGAGATAGACCCTGATGTAAAAGATTCATTTAGCCACAGAAGCAGAGCACTTCATAAGATGTGCGATATATTGAATGAGGTTTTGTATGACTAGTAAAGAAAGAGCAAAATTTAGAGCAGAGGCTCACAACTTGACACCTGCATTCCAGATTGGCAAGTACGGTGTAACTGAGCCAGTAGTAGCTCAGACAGAGGAAGTACTTGATGCCAAAGAACTCATCAAGGTTAAGGTACTCCTTGAATCATGCCCAGAAACACCACGCGAAGTTGCTGATAAGCTTAGCGCTAAAACTGGCGCTGATGTAATTGGCGTTATCGGTGGCGTTATTATACTTTATCGCTATAGCGAACCACTCCATGAGAAAGCTATAAAGAAGGCAGCAAACATCAAAAAGGCTAAGAAAGATGCTGCAAGTAACAATTATGGCGGAAGGTACGACAAGGACAAATGGAAAAAATAGGCATTTTTGGTGGAACTTATAATCCTCCACACGTTGGACATCTTAATATTGTTTCAAAGTTTGTGGCGGAATATGAGCTCGACCGTGTGCTGATTATTCCTACTTTTGTTCCGCCGCACAAGGTTACCCCTGACCTTGTGCCAGCAAAGGATAGAATGGAGATGTGCCGTCGCACATTCTCTGATCCTATTTTTGAAGTTAGTGATATTGAAATTGAGCGTCAAGGCAAGAGTTATACTTATGACACTTTGATTGAGCTCAAAGGACTTTATAAAAAAGCGCAGTTCTATTTCCTTTGTGGTGACGACATGCTGTTGTCACTTCACACATGGCATAAGCCAAAAGGAATCCTTGACTATTGCACTATTGTCTCAACTGTAAGAAGTGATGACTTGAGGCTTGAGGATTTGGAAGCTTATGCGAAGGAATATTTCCCTGCAGAGTTTTTAGAAGGCAAGATTCAATTTATGCCAATTGAGCCTTTGGAACTCTCTTCAACAGAGATTCGCGTAAAGCGTAAGAACGGTGAATCTGTTGAGGGCCTTGTGACACCAGCTACACTTGAATATATTGAATCAGGGGGACTTTATTTATGATGGAACGCAAGGATGAATTCGTTGAGGTTTTGAAAGCAAAACTCCAAGAAAAACGCTTTAAGCACTCGCTTAATGTCGCGGATGCAGCACTTGAGCTCGCGAAGCGATATGGCGAAGACGAGGAGCGGGCATATATTTGTGGTCTACTTCATGATGTAGAAAAGAATTCCCCAGAGGAAGAACAAAAGGGATATATGCTAAGGTTTGATGATATTCCAGAAGTGGTAGTTGCCACACCAAAACTTTGGCATGCACCTGCCGGTGCCGCTTTTGTTCGTGATGAACTTGGAATCACTGACCCAGAGATGGTCTCAGCTATTAAATATCACACAACTGCAAAGGCTAATATGACTATGCTTGAAAAGATTATTTACATAGCTGACTTTATTTCAGATGAGCGTGACTATCCTGGGGTTGATGAAGTGCGAGAAGCAGCATTTCGTGATATAAATGAAGCAGTGCTTATTGGTACACGCTTTACACTTGAGGATTTGCTCAGACAAGGTAGAGTAATCAATCAAGATACAATAGATGCGTACAATGAAGTATGCAAGTATTTTAATTATTAAAGAGGCGCAACAAATGACAGATAAAATAAAACTTATAGTCGATGCACTCGACAGCAAAAAAGCAATTGATATCAAGGTTTTAAAGATTGCTGATTTGACAGTTCTTACAGAGTACTTCGTTATTGCAAACGGTACTTCTACAACACAGGTTAAATCTCTTGCTGAGGAAGTTGAGTTTAAACTTCAAGAGGCAAAAGAGGACGTAAAGCTTGAAGGTAAGGCGCAGGACTGGCAGCTTATTGATGCTGGCGACGTTATAGTTCACATCTTTACCCCTGATGCACGTGAACATTATAACCTTGAAAAGCTTTGGGCAGATGCGGAAGAAATTTCCATAGAGGAGTAATATAAATGAAAGCGTATGATTTTAAAGAAGTCGAGCCAAAATGGCAGGCTAAATGGGAAGAAACTGGCGTATTCCATGCAGAGGATGGCTCTCAAAAGCCAAAGTTTTATGGACTTGTAGAGTTCCCATATCCATCTGGTGCAGGAATGCACGTAGGTCATATCAAGGCTTATTCTGGCCTTGAGGTTGTATCAAGAAAACGCCGTATGCAGGGATACAATGTATTGTTCCCTATCGGTTTTGATGCTTATGGCCTTCCAACCGAGAACTATGCAATCAAGACAGGTATCCATCCTCGTCAGGTTACCGACATGAACATTGAGCGTTTCTCAACACAGCTCAAGAAGGTTGGTTTCTCTTTCGACTGGAACCGTGTAATAGATACAACAGAAGAGGGATACTACAAGTGGACACAGTGGATTTTCCTCAAGATGTTTGAAAACGGCCTTGTTTTCCGTGATAAGGCTCTTGTAAACTACTGCCCATCTTGTAAGGTTGTTCTCTCAAACGAGGACTCACAGGGTGGTAAGTGTGACGTATGTCACAGCGACATCGTTCAAAAGTCAAAGGACGTTTGGTACCTTAGAATTACTCAGTATGCAGATAAACTTCTTGAAGGCCTTGAGGAGGTTGACTACCTTCCAAACATCAAGCTTCAGCAGGTTAACTGGATTGGTAAATCAACTGGTGCTTTCGTAAACTTTGATGTTAAGGGCTCTGACAACGAGCAGCTTAGAATTTATACAACTCGTCCAGACACTCTCTATGGTGTAACTTTCATGGTTATGGCTCCAGAGCATCCAATGATTGATAAGTATGCAGATAGAATCTCTAATATGGATGAGATTAAGGCATATCGTGCTGAATGCGCAAAGAAGACAGAGTTCGAGCGTACACAGCTCGTAAAGGAAAAGACTGGTGTTAAGATTTCTGGTCTTTCAGGCATCAACCCTGTTGATGGTCGTGAAATCCCAATCTATGTAGCTGACTATGTAATGATGGGTTACGGCACAGGCGCTATCATGGCAGTTCCTGCTCATGACCAGCGTGACTATGACTTCGCTAAGAAGTTTGGCATTGATATTATTGAGGTTATCAAGGGTGGCGACATCTCAGTTGAAGCTTACACAGGCGACGGTGAGATGGTTAACTCTGGTGAACTCAATGGCCTTACAAACAAAAAGGATTCTATTGATAAGATGATTGCAGTTCTTGAGCAGAAGGGTTGCGGTGAAAAGGGCGTTCAGTACAAGATGAAGGACTGGGCATTCAACCGTCAGCGTTACTGGGGCGAACCAATTCCAATCGTTCACTGCCCAACTTGTGGCATGGTTGCTGTTCCTTATGAGGAACTTCCACTTAAATTGCCAGTAGTAGAGCAGTTTGAGCCTGGTCAGGACGGCGAAAGCCCACTTGCCAAGATTGATTCATATGTAAACTGCAAGTGTCCAAAGTGTGGTGGCGACGCAAAGCGTGAAACAGATACAATGCCACAGTGGGCAGGTTCTTCTTGGTATTATCTTCGCTATATTGATCCAAAGAATAGCGAGCGTTTCGCATCTATGGACAAGCTCAATTACTGGGGTCAGGTTGACTGGTATAACGGCGGTATGGAGCACGTTACACGTCATATGATCTATTCACGTTTCTGGCATAGATTCCTCTATGACATTGGCGAAGTTCCAACAAAAGAACCATATGCTAAGCGTACAGCACAGGGCCTTATCCTTGGTCCTGATGGTGAAAAGATGTCAAAGTCAAAGGGCAACGTAATTGACCCACTTGACGTTGTTAATGAATATGGTGCAGATGTACTTCGTACCTATGTACTCTTCATGGGTGATTATGAGAAGGCAGCTCCTTGGTCTGAGTCATCAGTTAAGGGCTGTAAGCGTTTCCTTGAAAGAGTTTGGGCACTTCAGGACATCCTTGTTCCAGGAGATTCATTCTCAAAGGAACTTGAAGTTCCAATGAACAAGACAATCAAGAAGGTATCAGAGGATATCGAAAATATGAAGTACAACACAGCAATCGCTGCTATGATGGCACTTCTTAATGATATCTACGACAACGGTAAGATTAACGTTGCTGAGTACAAAGCACTTCTTACAATCCTCAATCCATTTGCTCCTCATATCACAGAGGAAGCTTGGGAAGCACAAAACTTTGGTGGAATGCTTGCAAATGGCAATTGGGTAGACTGGGATGAAGCAAAGTGCGTTGACGATACAGTTGAAATCGTAGCTCAGGTTAACGGTAAAATCCGTGCAAAACTCATGGTTGCTACAACTGCTACTAGCGACGAAGTTATTGCTCTTGCAAAGGCAGATGAAAAGGTAGCTGCAGAGGTTGAAGGTAAGACAATTGTTAAGGAACTCTATGTTCCAGGACGCCTTGTAAACATCGTAGTTAAATAAAGGTGAAACTTTATGAATGATATTGCAGTAGAAGAAGTTGTTGAAACAACCAGTGAAAATATTGGCTTTATTGACAATATGCAGCAGTTTTGGCAGGATGTCGTAAACTACGTTTCAAACAACTATATTCAGATGATTTTGGGAGTTATAGTAATAATTCTCTTCCTCCTTTTTAGGAAGTGGCTTTCTAGAAACATCTCAAATATTTTCACAAAAATCTTTAAAAATAATCTTGTAATTGGAGCGGGTATCAGGACTTCTGTTCAAGGACCACTGAAGTCATTCTTCTTTATTTTTGGCTTTTATTTGGGCTTCCTTATTATGGGATTCCCAGCACCTGTTGTTGATTTTATTAACAAGATTTTTAGGATTTCAAACATAGTTTTGATCACTTGGGCGCTTGTAAATTTCACTCCATTTATTACTTCAACCGTAATAAAAATGGAAGAGACAAACAAGCGCGCAAACGCCGTAGCCATCAAGTTTATTGCCAATGTGCTCAAGGTAATTATTATTTCTTTGGCAGTAGTTGTTATCATCAGCGAACTTGGCTATAACATCACAGGCCTTATCACAGGTCTTGGACTTGGTGGTCTTACTTTTTCACTTGCGGCGCAGAGCACGGCATCAAATCTCTTTGCTGGATTTTCTATCGTTGCAGACAAGCCATTTGATGTTGGTGATTATATTGTTACCCCTTCTCTTGAGGGTACAGTTGAGGACATCACAATGCGCAGCACAAGGGTTAGAACTGTCGCAGACACGGTGGTTGTGATCCCGAATTCAAAGCTTGTTGATGAGCCAATTACCAATGCAACAAGGATGAACAAGCGCTATGTTGATATGACAATCGGCCTTACATATGATGCTGATGCAGCAACTTTGCGTAACGTAATTGAGGACATAAAGTCAATGCTTGAGGCGCATCTTGAGATTCAGCAAGACCGCATACTTGTAGCATTTAAGGGCTTTGGCGACAGCAGTCAAGATATTAGAATTTTATACTTCACAAAGACAACTGCACTTGACCCAAGCCTTAGGGTTCAAGAGGATATCAACTTTAAGATTAAGGATATAGTTGAAAAGAACGGTGCATCATTCGCATTCCCAAGTGTAAGTATCTATGAGGAAAAAACCGACAAATAACAATTGACTTTAAAACACTCTTGTTATATAATTTAGCAGTCTACTCGGTAGACATGTTTGATATTAACCCTACATTTCGGAGGGAGGGACATAAATGAGCGAAGTTAAAGTAAAAGAGGGCGAGTCACTCGACAACGCACTTAGACGCTTTAAGAGACAGACTTCTCGTGACGGTGTTATCCAGGAAGTTCGTAAAAGAGAGCATTATGAAAAGCCATCTGTAAAGAGAAAGAAAAAATCAGAGGCAGCTCGTAAGCGTAAGTACAAATAATCAAAACAGCCGGTTGTACGTTGTACAACCGGTTTTGTTTTTGCTATAATACATTTATACCTATTGTGGAGGAAGATAATTTGATTACGTTTGAAGAGATGTTTAAAACAGATATGAAAAAGGACAGTCTGTTGTCAATAACGGTGGATGACTTGAAGTTACTCGGTGTAAAAGCTGTGACACTGGACGCTGACAACACAAGTTCTTTTGATAGGACAACCACTCCAATTCCTGGTGCAAAGGAATGGGTAGAGAGCGTTAAAAATGCCGGTATTAAAGTAATTCTTCTCTCTAATGGCAAGACAAAGAGAGCAAAAATTTTAGCTGATCAATATAACATTCCTGTTGTTGGTTTTTCATGCAAACCACTCCCGTTTGGATATATCAGAGCGGTTATAAAATTGCGCAAAAAGCCATCAGAAATATGTATGGTTGGCGACCAACTTTTCACCGATATTATGGGTGCAAATATACTTGGATTTAAGTCAATTTATTGTAAACCAGTCGGTAAAGAAGTGGCGCAAAAACTTGGATTCGCAATTAAGAGATTTCTTGAAAAAGTAGTATTTTGGGTTTTGGAAAGAAGAGAGAGTAAATGAATATAATTGCTCTTCAAAAGGCGCTCCCCGAGGGCTCTGTAGCACTGATTGTGTCAGAGGTAAACAGGTTCTATTTCACTGAATTTGAAGCGTCTGATGGATATTTGCTTGTCGGAAAGACAGGGGCAAAATTTATCACTGATAGCCGTTATATTGAGGCTGCAACAGCTGAGTCGGTTGATTGTATTGTCGAGCTTTCAGAGGTTGGCGATGAATTTTATGCACAGCTTTTTGACACGATAGATGAGTTTGGTGGAAAAAAGATTCTCTTTGAGGCATCGAGGTTGTCGATTGCAGAAGGCGAGAGGTTCAAGGCTCGATTTAAGGACTATGAGCTTGATTTTTCGGCGACGCTTGACAAACTGATAGATGAGCAAAGGATGATAAAAAGCGAGAAGGAGTATGAGAAACTTCTCGGCGCGCAAAAAATAGCCGAGCAGGCTTTGCTCGACACTTTGCCTCTTATCAAACCGGGCGTAAAAGAGCGCGACGTTGCAGCTGAACTTGATTATCGGATGCGAAAACTTGGTGCACTCGGCGTGTCGTTTGACACGATAGCTGTGGCTGGAGAAAACTCTTCAAAGCCACATGGCGTGCCAGGTGATTACGCCATTAAAAATGGCGATTTTATCACCATAGATTATGGCGCAATTTATAAGGGATATCACTCTGACACAACCAGAACTTTCGCTGTAGGTTCTGTGTCAGAGGAACAGAAGAAAGTCTATAACATCGTGCTTTCTGCACAGCTTGCAGGCGTGGATGCACTGAAAGCGGGCCTCCCAGCAAGGGATGCCGATGCTGTCTGCCGCGACATCATTAAAGCGGCAGGATATGGCGAATTCTTTGGACATTCAACGGGCCACGGAGTGGGCGTTGAAATCCACGAATTGCCAAACCTTTCCTCCCGCGCCGCGGCAGAAGTGATCTTAAACATTGGTCACGTTGTGACCGTTGAACCAGGCATATATTTGCCAGGAAAATTTGGCGTTAGGATTGAAGATATGCTCATGATAACGGAGGATGGAGCACGGAATTTCTGCTCACTTCCAAAGGAGCTAATCGTCCTTTAAATATATAATATTAATAAAAGGCTTGAAAATTGACCAAGACTAATATAAAATATAACGCGTATTAAAGTAATATATATCTATAAACGGAGGTTTACTTATGATATCAGCAGGTGATTTCAGAAACGGTGTAACATTTGAGGAAGAGGGCCAGGTTCTCCAGGTTGTTGAATTCCAGCATGTTAAGCCAGGTAAAGGCGCTGCTTTTGTTCGTACAAAGACAAAGAACGTTCTTACAGGTGCCGTAATTGAAAAGAGCTACAACCCAACAGCTAAATTCCCTACAGCTTTCATTGAGAGAAAGGATATGGAATATTCATACGCTGATGGCGATCTTTATTATTTCATGGATCAGGAATCTTACGAACTTGTTCCAATCAACTCATCAGATCTTCCTGACAACTTCAAGTTTGTTAAGGAAAACATGATTTGCCGTGTTCTTTCTTACAAGGGCAAGGTATTCGGCGTAGAGCCACCAAACTTTGTTGAACTTCAGGTTACACAGACAGATCCTGGTTTCAAGGGCGACACAGCTACAAATGCTACAAAGCCAGCTACACTTGAAACAGGCGCTGAGGTTAAAGTTCCTCTCTTTATCGATGAGGGTGAAATGATTCAAATCGATACAAGAACAGGTGAATACATGGGTCGTGCATAAGCACAGCTTTATTTGGAGGTATTCAAATGACAGTAGTAGAAAAGGTTGCTTATCTTAGAGGTCTTGCTGAAGGACTTAACTTGAATTCTGAAAAGTCAGAGACAAAGATGTTCTCAGCTATTATGGATGTTCTTGAGGAACTCGCAGAGGGCCAAGATGATTTAGCAGAATCACTCGATCTCGTTAGTGCACAGCTTGACGAAGTAGATGAGGATCTCGGACAGGTTGAGGAACTTATCTATGGAGCATGTGAGTGCGAGTGCGAAGATGACGAGTGCGATTGCGGATGTGGTGATCATCATCACGATGCAGAGCCAGCACCTCGCGCAGCAGAGAATGATTCAAAGGACGAAGACGACACAGAGTACTATGAAGTTGAATGCCCAGCTTGTCATGAAGTAATTTGCGTTGACGAAGGCATCCTTGAAGAGGGTAGCGTAGAGTGCCCTAACTGTGGAGAAAAGCTTGAATTCGAAATTGAATTTGAGGACTAATTTCAGGGAAAACATATGGGCATCGACATAATGTCGGTGCCCTTGCATTTATAAGAAGGATTATTTATGGAACTTGTTCTTGCTTCGAAGTCTCCAAGACGCAGCCAATTACTGAAAGAAGCTGGTTTTGAGTTTACTGTTGTACCATCAGATTTTGATGAGAGCACAGTAAGTCTTGAGCATCCGGCGCATGGGGTAGAAGATTTGGCTCTTGGTAAAGCGCGCGAGTCATACGGCAGATTGCCATCTATCACCAAGCTCAACTCTGTTGTACTTGGCGCTGATACGGTGGTAGTTTGTGACGGCAAGGTTTTGCTGAAACCAACCGATGCTGATGATGCAAAGCGCATGCTCCATGAACTTTCTGGCAAGGTCCATCAAGTTTATACTGGAATTGCTTTCGTAAGTGCAAGAGATGTCTATACAAGTGTTGTAAAGACCGATGTTGAATTCTATGACCTCACTGATGAGGAAATAGATGAATATGTTAAATCTGGTGAGCCTCTTGATAAGGCTGGTGCCTATGGCATCCAGGGCAGAGGCTCTACCCTTGTTAAAAGAATTGATGGTGACTTCTACAGTGTAGTAGGTCTCCCACTTGCGCCGGTCGTTAGGTATCTAAGGGAGTGCGGCGTTAAGCAAAAAAGGAGTTAATTTATGTTTACACAGGACATTGGAATTGATCTTGGCACAGCAAATACTCTTGTATTTGTTAAGGGAAAAGGTATCGTAATTCGCGAGCCATCCGTTGTTGCCGTTGATGTTAGGTCGACTCCAAATAGAGTAGTGGCTGTTGGTCAAGAGGCCAAGGAAATGATAGGAAGAACCCCTGGTTCAATCACAGCTGTTCGTCCACTTAAGGACGGCGTTATTGCTGACTTTGACATCTGTGCCGACATGCTGAAAGAGTTTATTAGAAGAGCTATGAGTTCTTCTCCACTTAATAAAGCTCGCGTTATGATTTGCATTCCTTCTGGTGTTACAGAAGTTGAGCGCAGAGCAGTACACGATGCTGCCCGCTCCGCTGGAGCAAAGCAGGTTTCTCTTATTGAGGAGCCAATGGCTGCCGCTATTGGCGCAGGTCTTCCTGTTGCCGATGCAACTGGTTCTATGGTTGTTGATATCGGCGGCGGTTCTGCAGAGGTTGCTGTTATCTCACTTGGAGACATCGTAACTTCATGTTCTGCACGTGTTGCAGGTGATAGCTTTGATGATGCAATCATTGCTTATGTAAAGAAGAAATATAACCTTCTCATCGGTGAGCGTACAGCTGAGGATATCAAGATTAAAATTGGCTCGGCTTACCCATACGAGGGAGAGGGAGCAATAGATATTAAGGGTAGAAATCTTGTAGACGGTCTTCCAAAGAACGTAGAGATTTCTTCTGAGGAAGTACGTGAGGCACTGTCGGATGATATTGCAACAATTCTCGATGCAATTAAGACAAGCCTTGAAAAAACTCCACCAGAGCTTGCGGCTGATATTATCGATCAGGGCATTATCTTAACTGGTGGTGGCGCATTACTTCGTGGCCTTGATAAACTTATCTCAGAAGTAACTGGTATGCCAGTATATGTAGCAAACAATCCACTTGACTGCGTAGTACTTGGTACAGGCGCTTGTCTTGAAAACAACTTGCTTGCTGCAACAGGTTTGAACGATTATGACTAAACTATAGGGGCTTTTAAAGCCCCTTTTGGTATTTAATTAGGCGGTGTTCATTTGAACAGATTTGTAAAAAGTACATGGTTTAAAATTATAGTTGCAATCTTTGTTATGCTGTTTGTATTAATTATCTATGCTGCAGCAGGTAGCAAGGGTAGTTCTCCTCTGTCTTCAGCTGCTGGAACTGCAACAAAACCTGTATCAAGTGCATCTTCAAAAGTTGGAAAAGGTCTTTCCCGTGCATTTAATACAAAGTCAGCCTATGAAGAGGAGATAAAGAGCCTCAAAAAGGAAATCGCTGGCTATCAGAAAGAGCTTGCGGATTATGAGCAGTTAAAGCAAAAAACCGAGCTCTATGAAAACGCGCTCGGAGTTAAACAGAAGAATCCAGATTTTGTTTTCGTTGCAGCATCGGTAATCGGTCGTGACGCTGCAGATGTTTATACAAGTTTTACTCTTGATAAAGGCACAAAAGATGGTATCGAAGTAAATGATCCAGTAATGTGCGGAGAGGGACAGCTTGTTGGCATAGTATCGAAAGTAGCAAAGCAGTATTGCGTTGTATCAACAATTCTTGACCCAAAAGTATCGGTTAGTGCGTATGAGGTTAGAACTCGTGAGACCGGTTATGTTTCAAACAGTTCTACTCTTTCTGCATCCGGACTCATCAAGGTAACTGGTCTTAACAGAAAGACATCAGTTACAGCAGGTGGTGTAGTTTGCACAAGTGGTATCGGTGGTGTCTATCCAAGAGATCTCATCATTGGTACTGTTAAAGAGGTCAAGGATGATGAACACAATATTTCATCTTTCCTTGTTGTTGAACCAGGAAACGATATTAAGGATATCGAAAATGTTTTGATAATCACGAGCTTTGACGGACAGGGTGTGACTGGCTCATGAAAAGACGATTATCAAAAAAGAAGCAAGCACTATACACAAGGCGAATAATCTTTGTGGTTGCAATAATAGTGGTTGCTATGCTTCAAAACGTACCGCACCTTTTCCCAAGTATATTTGGTGCGCGTGCATTTTTGCTTATACCACTGGTTATCTGTTTTGGAATGTTTGAGACAGACCTTGTTGCGGCATTGCTTGGTGGGTTTGCAGGTGCACTTTGGGATGTAACTCTTGCAAAGGGTGATGGCTATAATGCGCTGGTGCTTATGTGCTTTGCGACTATAACAAGTTTGCTCATAAATTATCTTATGAGAAACAACATGTCCACAGCACTGCTTATATCTGGCGCAGCAATAGTACTTTATTCGTTGTTACACTGGTTTATTTTTGTAATCTGTAGTGGAGCAACTGGTGGCATAGTAACGCTTTTCTCTTTCTACTTGCCATCGACAATTTATACGTTTGTTTTTGCACCTATTTTTTACACACTTTTGCGTTGGGTGCTTCGAAAAATTAAAGAGTGATAGGAGGTGTCAGCATGTTTGAGCAACAGAGAAGAAGCTATGAGCTTCTTGCTATTTTAGTGGTTGTTTTCTTATTCTTTGCTGGCACCCTTTTAAAAATTCAGATAGTGAAAGCCGACAACTACAAGAAGAGCACAGTTTCATCATATAGCGTCAACGTGGAGGCGGCACGTGGTGAAATCCTTGATAGAAACGGCACTCCACTTGTAACAAACAGGCAGGGCAACTCAATTGTATTTAACTACGCATTTTTCCCAACAGATCAAAAAATGCGCAACGAGATTATAATGTCACTCATCAATCTCTGCAATGAATATGGGGTTGAGTATATCGATAATCTTCCAATCCTTATGGATGATATAGAGGGCAATTCTTATTCGTTCGAACCGGAGCGAGAAGAGGACATCAAGTGGCTTAAGTCATCTGAGATGCTTAGCCTCAACAGTTATGCAACAGCAGACAACTGTATGAAAGCGCTTATCAAGCGCTATGCGCTTGAAGACTATGCACCAGCAGATGCTATTAAGATTGCATCTGTATGTGCAGAGATGAAGCATGTCAATTTCTCAATTTCAACTCAGTACACATTTGCAGAAGATGTACCAATGGAACTGGTTTCCATCATTATGGAAAATGGATCTTTCTATAAAGGCGTTGAAAATTTGATTGTCCCTTATCGTGAGTACGAGCAGGGTGACATTGCGCCACATATTATGGGACGCGTTGCCAAGATTTCTGCTGAGCAGTATGCGGACGAAAAGGAAAAGACAAAAGATGCTGTGGCAAAGGCCAAGTCAAATGGCAAGTCAGAGAGTGCAATTGCAGCAATTGAGCGCAATGCGTACTCGATGAATGATGAGATAGGCAGCGGCGGTCTTGAGTCCGCTATGGAGAAATACCTTCGCGGTAAGCGAGGCGTTAAGACGGTTCTCATCGATTCAAATGGTGGCGCAACTGAGGATTATTCAGTTGCACCAGAACAGGGCAACACCCTAGTTACAACAATTGATGCGAACCTCCAGCGTGCAGCACAACAGGCGCTTGAACGCCGTATTTCAACTCTTAACGTTAATACCAACTTGCCAGAGGGATCTGCAGGCGCGGCAGTTGTTGTTGAAAACGTTCATAATGGCGAGATACTTGCCTGTGCAACTTATCCGTCATATGACAACTCACTTTGGGAAGAAAACTATCAAGATTGGGTTGATGACAAACTCGGTTCTCCACTTTGGAACCGTGCAACAATGAGTACATTCGAGCCTGGTTCAACATTTAAACCAGTCGTTGCAATAGCAGGCCTTGAAGAAGGTATTATTGATGGCGAGTTCACATGGGAATGTGACGGTTGGTACAGATATTTCTCAGACGTTGAGTTTGGCTGTGCGCATAGAGCGGCACACGGTGAGGTTAATGTAACCGAAGCCATAAATAAGTCATGCAACTGTTTCTTCTTTGAAACTGGTCGACTTCTTGGTATTGATAAGATTGATAAATGGGCATCTGCTTTTGGACTTGGTTCCAAGACAGGTGTTGAGATAAACGAAGCAACAGGTATCCTTGCAGGTAAGGAATACCGTGAGTCACAGGGTGGCACTTGGCACCCAGGTGATACAGTTCAGGCTGCTATTGGTCAGTCTGATCACCAGTTTACAATTCTCCAGATGTGCAACTATTGCGCAACTTTGGCAAATGGAGGAACTAAGTATATTCCACACTTTGTAAAGGCAGTTTTGACCTATGACTATAGCAAGACAGTTTTGACAAAGGAAGCAGCAGTTGAAAAGGAGCTTGGCATTGATAAAGCAAACCTTAAGATGGTTCAAGAGGGTATGTACAAGGTTGCAAACGAAGGCTTCTGTAAGGAAGCGTTTTATGGCCTTCCAATCAAGGCTGCAGCCAAGACTGGTACATCAGAGGTTGCCAAGAAAATTGATGGTGTAATCTATGAAGGAAACAACGGTTTCCTTATCACATATGCACCATATGACAAGCCAGAGATAGCAATCGCTATCGTTGTTGAGACAGCGAACCAAGGTGCTTTGACAGCATCAATTGCAGCGGATATCTATCAGTACTACTTCTCAGAGAAACAACTTCAAACTGTTCAGCAGTACAACACTATTATCAAGTAAGGAGGTAAATGATATGCGTGATTTGTCAGGAAAGAAAATATTGTTTACATCCGGAAAAGGCGGAGTGGGTAAATCAACTCTCTCCACCACTTATGCCAAGGTTCTCTGTGCAGAGGGCCATTCGGTATTGATGATAGACTGTGATGTAGCGCTTAGAACTCTTGATATTATGCTCTCAGTTAGTAGCCTTGTGCTCTATGACTGGTATGATATTATTGAGGGCAATGTTGACACAAGGTCGGCCCTTATTACAACAGGTGGACCAAAACTCCTTGCGGCTCCTACATATGATGTTGATGTATCGGCTGCTGATATGCGCAAACTCATTTCAATCTATGACCATGAGTTTGATTATATAATCCTTGACTGCCCAGCAGGCGTAGGCCCAATTTTTGAGGCAGTACTCGGAGTCGCTGATATGGCAATTTTGGTTTCAACACCGGACAATGTCTGTGTTAGAAGTGCTAGTGTTGCAGCAGAGAAAGCTGCCGATGCAGGTGTTGAGACAAGGCTTATAATAAACCGTTTCCAAAAGGGCGTTGTCCATGGTGGACGTGCTCTTAACATAGATGAGGTTGTTGATGCAACTGGAGTTCAACTTGTTGGTGTAGTACCAGAGGACAAAGGTCTTGTTTTATCAATGCAAAACGGTGAGCTTGTTGATCCAAACAGCAAGGCTGTAAAAGCAATGAAACGTATAGCACGTCGTCTAGATGGCGAGCGCGTTCCTCTCAAGCTCTAAGTTATTGTATATTTTTTACAAAAACATATTGTTAACGTGCATATTTTATGTTAAAATACTCTTTACTTAGTATGGTTTGCTATTAGGAGGCAGTCTAATGAACATCGCACTCATTGCACATGATGTAAAAAAGGAGCTTATGACACAGTTCTGCATCGCTTATTGTGGAATTCTATCTAAGCACACTATCTGTGCAACAGGAACAACAGGTAAAATCGTATCAGAAGCAACAGGTCTTGAAATCCAAAGATTCTTAAGTGGAGCTCAGGGCGGCGAGCAGCAGATAGCTTCTCGTATAGCTTGTAACGAAATAGACCTTCTTTTAATGTTTGGCGATCCTCTTAATCCAAAGCCAAACGAGCCTAATGAGGCTAACCTTTTAAGACTTTGTAACGTGCACAATATCCCAGTAGCAACCAACATTGCAACAGCAGAGGCACTCATCCACTCACTTGCACGTGGAGACCTTGATTGGCGTGATATTGTAAACCCAAAGAACAACTAATAATAAGCGAAAATGAGCCGTGCTTTTTATTGCAAAAGCACGGCTCTTGTATTATAATTAACGCGTTATTTTTATATTTAATCGTATACGACGGAGGCTTAAACATGGCATTACTTACAAGTGCAATCAAGGGCACGGAGGATATACTTCCAAGTGAGAGCTACAAAAATCGCTTCGTAGAAGCAACACTTGCCGACATCGCTGGAAATTTTGGATTCCGTGAGATTCGCACACCTGTATTTGAACATACAGAGCTTTTCAACCGTTCAGTTGGTGATACAACTGACGTAGTACAAAAGGAAATGTATACTTTTGAGGACAAGGGTGGACGTTCAATCACTCTTCGCCCAGAGGGTACTGCTGGTGCAGTTCGTGCTTTCTTAGAGCATGGACTTTTTAATGATGCATTGCCACAGAAGGTATATTATTTCACATCATGCTACAGATATGAAAAGCCACAGGCTGGTCGCCTTCGTGAATTCCATCAGTTTGGCGTTGAGTGCTTTGGTGCTGATAGCGCTGCCGCTGATGCAGAAGTAATCTCTCTTGCAAGTGAGATTTTTGGCTTCCTTGGAATTGAGGGCTTGGAGCTCCAGATAAACTCAATTGGTTGCCCAACTTGTAGGGCAAAGTTCCAAGAAGCTTTAAAGGAATATTTTGAGAGCAAGAAGGATCAGCTTTGCGAGACATGTCTTTCAAGACTTGATCGTAATCCTATGAGAATCCTTGACTGTAAGAGCCCAGTTTGTTCTGAGATTGCAAAGGATGCTCCAGTTGTTCTTGATTACCTCTGTGATGATTGTAGTGCTCACTTCGAGAGTTTAAAGAAATATCTTGAGGCTATGAGTATTCCATACAAGGTTAATCCTACTATTGTTCGTGGCCTTGATTACTATACCAAGACTGTATTTGAATTTGTTGCAACAGGTATAGGTGCCCAGGGCACCGTTTGCGGCGGCGGTCGATATGACGGCCTCTGTGAGGAGCTTGGTGGTAACCATGTACCAGCACTTGGCTTTGGTCTTGGACTCGAGCGCTTGATGCTCGTACTCGAGCAACAGGGCATTGAGCTTCCAGAGGAGCAAAAGTGCAACCTCTATGTTGCACCAGCGGGTGAGGCCGCTGCTCTTTATGCCGCCGGCCTTGTTACAAACCTTCGCCAGGAGGGTGTGTTTGCACTCTTTGATGTTTCAAATCGTGGCATCAAAGCACAGATGAAGTATGCAAACAAAATTGGTGCCGAGTACGTAGTAGTAATAGGCGATGACGAATTAAGTACTGGTGTTGCAAGACTTAAGAACATGGATTCTGGTGAGGAGACAGAGGTTAAACTCGACACACTCGCAGAGGATTTTGTAGAGATATCAATTAGACAGTCCGTAGCAAATCTTGATTTGGGTGAGGACCTTGAAAATGTTGATGTTAGTGGTATAGATTTTAATTCACTGTTTGGAGGCAAGCTTTAATGGATAACATGAATGGCCTTAAGAGGACAAATTACTGTGGTGAATTTAATTCCTCATTTATAGGCAAAGAAGTAGTAGTTTGCGGTTGGGCTGCAAAGCAGCGTGACCTTGGCGCACTTATCTTCATCGATTTGCGCGACCGCACAGGCATTGTTCAGCTTGCTTTTGACGATTCAACTGAGAAGGAAATATTTGACAAGGCATTCTCTGTTCGTTCAGAGTTCGTACTTATGGCAAAGGGCGTTGTTCGCGAGCGTTCATCTAAGAACCTTGAAATCCCAACAGGTGAAGTTGAGATTTTCGTAAACGACCTTAGAATTCTTGGTAAGTCAGAGACTCCTCCATTTGAAATAGTTGAGGACTGCAAGACAGATGAACTTATCCGCTTAAAGTACAGATACTTAGACCTTCGTCGTCCTGACCTTCAGAAGAATATTTTGATGCGTCACAAGATCACAAAGATTGTTCGTGACTTTTTTGACGAGAATGGTTTCATTGAGATAGAGACACCAATGCTTATCAAGTCTACACCAGAGGGAGCACGTGACTTCCTTGTTCCAAGTAGACTTCATAATGGCGACTTCTATGCGCTTCCACAGTCTCCACAGCTTTACAAGCAGCTCTCAATGGTAGCAGGTTTTGACCGCTACATGCAGATTGCTCGCTGCTTCAGAGACGAGGACCTTCGTGCTGACCGTCAGCCAGAGTTTACACAGATTGACCTTGAGATGTCTTTCGTTGATATGGAAGATATTCTTGATATGGGCGAACGTTTCATGGTTCGCGTATTCAAGGAAGCACTTGGTGTAGATGTTGCTCTTCCACTTCCACGTCTCACATTTAAGGAAGCTATGGAGCGCTTCGGTTCAGATAAGCCAGATACACGCTATGGCATGGAACTTTACGACCTTTCAGATATCGTAAAGGACTGTGGCTTTGGTGTATTTGAATCAGCAATTGCTGGTGGTGGTAGCGTACGTGCAATCACTGCTAAGAACGCATCATCAGTATATTCACGTAAAGAGATAGACAAACTTACAGAGATGGCAAAGGGTATCGGTGCCAAGGGCCTTGCATGGGTTCGTTGGACCGATGATGGCATCAGTTCATCCTTTGGTAAGTTCATTTCAGAGGAAAAGATGGACGCCATCTTAAAGGCTGGGAATACAGAACAGGGCGACGTAGTATTTATCATTGGTGATACTAACAACACTCATGTTTTAAGCATTCTTGGCGCTATTCGCCAAGAGGCTGCAAAGAAGCTTGATGTTATCCCTCAGGATAAGTACAACCTTCTTTGGATCACAGAATTCCCATTCTTCGAGTGGGATGAGGACCTTCAGACATTCGTTGCTATGCACCATCCGTTCACAGCACCTATGGATGATTGCCTCGAGTATCTCGAGTCAGATAAGGCAAAGGTACGCGCTAAGTGCTATGACCTTGTACTCAACGGCGTTGAACTCGCTTCTGGTTCTATCCGTATAACAGATCCAGAGCTCCAGTCACGCATATTTGACCTCCTTGGTCTTACCAAGGAAGAGGCTCAGCAGAAGTTTGGTTATCTTCTCGATGCCTTCAAGTTTGGTCCACCACCTCACGGCGGTATGGGACTTGGCCTCGACAGACTTATCATGCAGATGCTTCGCCTTGAGACACTCCGCGATGTTATCGCTTATCCAAAGAACAAGGATGCCATAGAGCCTATGACATCTTGCCCAAGCAGCGTTGATAACGCTCAGCTTGAGGAACTTGGAATCACAGTAACACATCGCGAAGAAAAAGCTGAATAAGATAAAAAATAAGACCCGCTCGAAAAGAGCGGGTCTTTTGTTTTGCGATTAATTAGATTTCTAATTATTCACCCTTCATACCAAGAAGCTTAGCAGTGCCTTCAACAGCAGCTACTGAAAGCTTAATTGAATCGAAGATAGCAGCTTCGATGTCATCTGGTGTAGCACCAAGAGACTCAGCGATACCTGTGTCGATGAAGATATCATCGCCCATAAGATCAGCTGTTGTGAAGAGTGATGTACCAGACTCGATGTTGCGCTTCTTGTAATCTCTAAGGATACCGAAGAGACCAAGCTTCATTGCTACTGGTGGTACATAGAGGATTGGACGGTTAGCGCCCATGCCACGTGCGTTGTAAACGATCTTGAGGAATGGAGCCCACTTCATGTTGTAGCAAGCGCATGGAAGAGCTTCGTAACCCTTTGACTGACGTGTAGCTGAACCACAGATGCACTCACCAACCTGACGGCATGTAAGCATAGCTGTGCCGCCCCATGGGTACATTGTGAATGGCCACTTATCCATCATCTTGATCTTATCGATGAGGATTGTCCATACTGGACGACGACCTGGCTGTGTGCCGAAGATGTATGGAAGTTCAAGTACGTCAACTGAGAAGTTCTCGTCGCAAGAATCCTTGCAGAACTGCTCCTGAGCAAGACGTGACTGGATGTATGGGTTTCTATCGCTGCGATAGTCTGGCTTCTCTGGATGCATCTTTGCCCAGTAAGCGAAGTAAGAACCAAGTACTGTAGCGTGCTTTACGCCAGCCTTCTTACAGATTGGGAAGATTCTCTCAAGAGGAGCGATATTGAACTTGTGGTACTTAGGAAGTACAGGAGCTTCCATCTCTACACGCTCGTCTACGCCAGCAGCGAATACGAATGCGTCAGCACCCTTAAGCCAATTCTCGATGTCAGCATCTGACCACTTGTTGATATCCTGGAAGATGATTTCCATCTCTTCTGGGATTGGAGCTCCCTCTGGAAGAGGAGGAAGAGCAAGTGTAGATACCTTATGACCCTGAGCGATCATAATTTTTGCAGCTTCAGCACCAAGGAGGCCTGTGCCGCCGATCATACAAATTTTCATATGAACAATCTCCTTACTAAATAGTTTCCAAATTAAGGTGGTTATATTCTATCCCCATTTAATGAATATGTCAACGAAAGTGTTCAAATGTACATAAAAAAGTTGCAAACGTTTTCGTGTAGTTTATTGTGCACTAGAAAAGTATAAGATGTACACAAAAAATTAACGTTATTTTCTATCCTTTAAACCCTTCTAATCATTGCAAACACCTTACATATTATGCTAAACTATTTTTACTATATTTATGCGGAATTTGTATGGATTTACATAAAGGAGGATCATTATGAAAACTTATAGTTCAAGCAATATCCGAAATATTGCGATAGCTGGCCACGCAGGACGCGGTAAGACATCTCTTTGTGAGGCAATGCTCTATGTGGCCGGAGCAACTGACAGACTCGGTAAGGTAGCAGACGGAACCACAGTAATGGACTTCGATGCAGAAGAAAAGAAGCGTGGCGCTTCCCTTATGAGTGCTGTTGCTAGCCTCGATTGGAAGAACATTAAACTCAACATTATCGACACTCCGGGTCTTTTTGACTTTGCAGGTGGTTTATCAGAAGCAGCTAGAGCAGCTGGCTGTATGGTTATCGTAACTGACGCTGAAAAAGCAAAGTACGATGTTGGTGCTGAGAAGGCTTTCGAAGCAGCTCAGGCACGTAATCTTTCAACAATGTTCGTAATCAACAAGACAGATGCTGAAAATGCGAACTTTGGTGATCTTTTTGAGGAACTCCAGGCAATCCACGGTACAAAGCTTTGCCCAGTAGTAGTTCCATACATTGAAGACGGAAAAATCAAGGCTCTTGTTGACTTCGGTCAGAACAAGGCTTTCACATATGCAAATGGCAAGGCATCTGAAATTGCAATGCCATCAAGCGCAAAGCTCGACGCTATGCGCGACATGTTTAATGAGTCAGTAGCTGGCGCATCAGAGGAACTTATGGAGAAGTTCTTTGAGGGCGAAGCATTCACAGAGCAAGAGGTTCAGCAGGGTCTTCTTGATGGTGTTACAAACGGTGACATCTATCCTGTATTTGCTTGCTCAGGCTTGACTCTTGAAGGTGTTGACCTTCTTCTTTCAGGTATCGCAAATCTTCTTCCTGCAGCAGCAGCTAAGACAGGCGAAATCGCTTTGGATGCTGATGAGAAGGAAGTAGCTCTTAAGTGTGACCCAGCAGGCCCACTTGCAGCTATCTGCTTTAAGACAATCGCTGACCCATTCGTAGGTAAGCTTTCATATGTTAAGGTTGTATCTGGCGAGATTAAGGCTGATACACCTATCTACAACGCTCGCACAGGTAAGACAGAGCGTTTTGGTAAGATCCTCTATCCACACGGTGGCAAGCAGGAAGATGGCACATCTATCACAGCTGGTGATATCGCTATCCTTACAAAGCTTGATGGTCTCAAGACTGGTGACACAATCTCATCAGAGAAGAAGCCATTAACACTTAAGGGTCTCAACCTTCCAACACCTTGCATGCCAATGGCAGTTTATGCAACAAAGAAGGGCGAGGAAGAAAAGATTGCTCAGGGTCTCATCAAACTTATGGACGAGGATCCAACAATCACATTTGGTACAAACACTGAGACTAAAGAGCAGGTTCTCAAGGGTCTTGGTGAGCAGCATATTAACGTTATCATCGGCAAACTTAAGGCTAAGTTTGGCGTAGACGTTGAACTTAAGGCTCCAAAGGTAGCTTATCGTGAGGCTATCAAGAAGACAGTAGAGGTTCAGGGTCGTTACAAGAAGCAGTCTGGTGGACATGGCCAGTTCGGCGATGTATGGATTCGTTTCGAACCATGCGACGAGCCAGGTCTTGTATTTGCAGAGGAAGTATTCGGTGGTTCAGTACCAAAGAACTTCTTCCCAGCAGTTGAAAAGGGTCTCCAGGATTCTATCGAGCACGGCGTACTCGCTGGCTTCCCAATGGTAGGTCTTAAGGCTACTCTTTACGATGGTTCTTACCACCCAGTAGACTCATCAGAAATGTCATTCAAGACAGCAGCTTCTCTTGCTTACAAGGATGGTATTCCAAAGGCAAGCCCTGTAATTCTTGAGCCAGTAGTAAGCCTTAACGTTCTTGTTCCAGACGATAACATGGGCGACATCATGGGCGACCTTACAAAGCGTCGTGGTCGTGTACTTGGTATGGAACCAGCAGCTGGTAAGCCTGGTATGCAGCAACTCGTTGCTGAGGCTCCAGAGGCAGAACTTTCAGACTTCCCAACAGTACTTCGTTCAACAACTAAGGGTAGAGGCTCATTCACACAGGAATTCGCTCGTTATGACGAGTGTCCAAATGAAGTAGCTCAGAAGGTAATCGAAGCTTACAAGTCTGAAGAAGAATAATTATTGTTGAATTATTCTAGGGAGATATAATGAAAAACGGAAGGTGCGGCTGATTCGTCAGTCGCATCTTTCGTCTTTTATATATAAAATACTTTACATTACATTGTAAACGTGTTAATATTCCTATGCTTTATTATATAAAAAGGTGGTGAGAGAGTGGATAGAAGCAGAGCAGACGCGTATGAGTTCTTGTCTGTAGCACTTGACATGGGTGAATCCCTTATGGTGTGCGGCGGAGAAGTTAACCGTGTTGAGGATACGATAAGGCGCATGGGTTTCGCTTATGGCGCACATGAGATGAACGTATTCGTTATTACTACTTCCATAGTTGTAACTATGGAACTTGGCGAGGGTAACTCTATCACTCTCACCAGACGTATTAACAGCCCTCTTTCAACTGACTTTAGGAAGCTCTCCCGTATTAACGACGTAAGTCGAAATTATTGTGCAGGTAAGTTGTCAGTTGAAAATTTAAAGGAAGAATATATCAAGGCAATTCGCCCAACAACCAAGCCAATCCGTATGTATATCGGAAGTGCGCTTGCTGCTGGTGCTTTTGCCGTTTTCTTTGGTGGAACTATTTTTGATGCATTGGTAGCAGCACTCTTTGGAGCACTCATATGCTTCTTCCAGCGTGAGTTATCTTCTCTCTTCCCAAACCCAATTGTCTTTAATATTCTATCTTCATTCGTAATAGGCCTTGGCGTGTGTCTTGTCGCAAAATTTATTCCAGGACTCAACTTGGACAAGATTTTAATCGGCGACATCATGCTGCTTATCCCAGGAGTTGCGATGACAAACTCGATTCGCGACATTCTTGTTGGAGATACAGTGTCAGGCACAATGCGTCTTGTGGAATCAGTAATGTGGGCAGGAGCGCTTGCTGCTGGCTTCATTGTTGCTTTCTGGATTGTGTGGTGAGCGTATGAGTATTTGGATTCAAATTTTAACAGCTGCGCTCGGCTCAATTGGCTTTGCCCTTCTCTATAGGCTTAGACCAGAGCACCTTCCACTTGCTGCCGTTGGTGGCGCAATCACTTGGGGCGTATATCTGTTAGTACTTAAATATACGGAAAATATCTTTGCTGCAGCATTGATAGCAACCGTTCTCTGTACCTTCTATGCAGAAATTTTGTCAAAGCTACAAAAGACACCTGCAACGGTACTTCTTATTCCGTCAGTTATTCCTCTAATCCCAGGTTCTGCTCTTTATTACACAATGAGCAGTTTGGTTCAGAGGGATTTGATACAAGCTTGGTACTTCGCACGACTTACTATTCAATATGCGCTTGCTATCGCACTTGGTATAAGTCTTGTTTGGACAATATGGGCTGTTCTTTTCCAGAGAAAGAATCAGCAACGCGACAACTAGTTAACAGGCAAAGGATTTACTAATGAAAGAACTCATATTTGATATCTTAATTGACGTGTGTAAAGACACGTTGAAACTTGTACCGTTTTTGTTTTTGACATATCTCTTGATGGAGTATGTTGAACACAAAGCAGGTGAGAAGGCAAAGGAGAGAATAGCAAAGGCGGGCAACTTTGGTCCAGCAGTCGGAGCACTGCTTGGCGCTGTTCCGCAGTGTGGATTCTCTGCTGCAGCATCGAACCTCTATGCGGGCCGAGTAATTACTGTCGGCACGCTTATTGCGGTATACCTTTCAACTTCTGATGAGATGCTCCCTATCTTTATATCAGAGCAAGTACCAGCAATTGATATTTTAAAGATACTTGCCATCAAGGTTGTAATAGGCCTTGTAGTAGGATTTATGCTTGACTTTGCTGTTCGCCATTTCAAGAGTGGTAAGGGCAATGATATGGATATTCATCATATCTGTGAGCATGATCATTGCAACTGTGAGGAGGAAGGTATATTAAAGTCTGCCGTTCACCACACACTTCAGATTACTGGATTTATCTTCCTTGTATCGCTAGTACTTGGATTTGTAATTGAGTTTGTTGGTGCAGAAGCACTTGGAAACTTTATTACAAACAAGCCTATCATTGGCGAACTTATCGCAGGCCTTATTGGCCTCATCCCTAACTGTGCTGCATCAGTTGTAATCACTCAGCTCTATTTAGAGGGTGCGCTCTCTTTTGGCGCAATGATGAGTGGCCTTCTTGTTGGAGCGGGTATCGGCATTGCTATCCTTATTCGTATGAATGAGGACAAAAAGAAAAGCGCCCAGATTATAGGAATACTCTATGGCGCTGGTGTTGTATTTGGTATTTTAATTGAACTCTTAGGAATTAGTATTTAAGGAGGCTTTACATGAGAAAGACCAAGATAGTTTGCACAATTGGTCCAGCAAGTGACAGTAAAGAAACGTTGATTGCTCTTGCAAAAGCTGGTATGAATGTTGCACGCCTTAACTTTTCTCACGGCACACATGAAGAGCACTTAGATAAAATTAATAAGATAAAAGAAGTTCGAGAAGAACTCGGTCTTCCAATTGCAATCTTGCTTGATACTAAGGGACCAGAGTACCGTATCAAGACTTTTGAAAACGGCAAAATCGTATTAAACGATGGCGATGTTTTTACTTTCACTACACGTGATGTAGTTGGTAATCAAGAGGTAGTATCTGTAAGCTATCCAAGACTTCACGAGGACTTGGATGTAGGCGATATAATATTGCTTAACAATGGACTTTTAAAGTTTGAAGTTACAAAAATTGACGGCCAAGATGTTGTTTGTAAAACAGTTGTTGGCGGTGAACTTTCAAACAGAAAGTCAATGAGTTTCCCTGGAAAAGTGTTAAAGCAGGACTTCTTGTCTGATGCTGACAAGGAAGATATCAAGTTTGGTATTGAGAACGAAGTTGATTTCTTTGCTTGCTCATTTGTATCAAGCAAGCAGGACCTTTTGGACCTCAAAGAATATATGGCATCTATTGGTTATACACCAACAGATAATATCATTGCCAAGATTGAGAATCAGTCTGGTATTGATAACATCAATGAAATTTGTGAGGAGTGCGACGGCATAATGATTGGCCGTGGCGATATGGGCGTGGAGATTCCTTTCGAGGAACTCCCAGCAGTTCAGAAGAAGCTGATTACAAGCTGCCGTATGCTCGGCAAGCGCGTAATAACAGCTACTGAAATGCTTGAGTCCATGATAACAAACCCACGCCCAACGCGTGCCGAAATCTCTGACGTCGCAAATGCTGTCTACGACGGTTCAAGCGCCATAATGCTCTCTGGTGAGACAGCATCTGGCGCGTACCCAGTTTTGTGCGTAGAGACGATGTCAAAGATTGCAGAGCGTACAGAGGAGAACATAGAGTACGCTAATCGCTTTGACAGCCACTCTTTTATTATTAGAAATACAGCAGATGCTATAAGCCACTCAACAGTGGGTATGGCAATTGACATAAGTGCAAAGGCAATTGCAGTTTGCACACACTCGGGTACAACTGCTAGAATGGTTTCACGTTTCAGGCCAACAGTTGATATCTTGGGACTTACCACTGATATCAAGACCTACTATAAACTTGCGTTGTCATGGGGCGTTACACCGGCACTTGTTGATGTGTATGAGTCAACTGATGTTATGTTCTATACAGCCAAGATGAAGATAAAGGAACAGTTTGATTTAAAGCCAGGTGACCTTGTAGTCATTACTGGTGGCACATCAACTCAATCAGGAAACACTAACCTTATCAAGGTTGAAACAATATAAGGAGGAGACAAAATGAGAGTAGCAGTTACTTACAAAGGCGGCGAAGTATTTCAGCACTTTGGACACACAACACACTTTAAACTCTATGACATAGAGGACGGTCAGGTTGTAGGCGCTCATTTAGTTCCAGTCAACGGTGGCGGACATAGCGCGCTTGCAGGCTTCCTTTCTATGTTTAAAGTAGATGAGCTTATCTGTGGCGGAATGGGCCAAGGCGCACGTGATGCACTTGCAGAAATCGGCATTAAAGTATATGCAGGCGTATCAGGCAAGACAGATGATGCAATCGCTGCCCTCGTTGCAGGCACACTTGACTATGACAACGACAAGGTGTGCGAGGATCATGACCACGACCACTCCTGTGGTGAGCATGATTGCTGCGGCGAGCATGACAGTTGTCACTAATATCGGATAAAAAAGAGGCAGTTCGCATTGAACTGCCTCTTACTTTTATCCTATTTTGCGCTCTTGCAGAAATCCCTCATGCAACACTTGTCGCATTGTGGGCGGCGCGCGATACATACTGCGCGGCCGTGCATTACAATGCGATGGCAGAAATCGTTTGATTCCTCTGGCGGTAAAATCTTTTTAAGTTCAAACTCTATTGTCTTTTGATCCTTTGAATCAACAAGGCCCAAGAGGTTTGTAATTCGAATAAGGTGGGTGTCTACCACAACTGCTGGCTTTTTATAGACGTCGCCAACAATCAAGTTGGCGGTCTTGCGACCGACACCTGGAAGTGTTATGAGGTCCTCAATAGTATCTGGAACCTTGCCATCAAAGTTTTCAAGCACACCCTTCGCCATACCGATTATGCTTTTTGCCTTGTCATGATAAAACCCACAGGTGCGGATAAGGTCCTCAACATCTGAGAGTTCTGCATTTGCGAAGTCCTCTATTGTTTTATATTTTTCAAAGAGTGCAGGTGTAACAAGGTTAACCCTGGCATCTGTGCACTGTGCGGACAGCCTTGTGGCAACAAGGAGCTGGAATGGGTCGCTTGCAACAAGCGAACATTCAGCATCTGGGTATTCCGCTTTTAATGCCTCAACGGCTTTTAGTGCTCTTTCCTTTTTAGTCATATAAGTCACCGATTATAAGACTCCAAGTATCCATTTGATAAACTCAAATAGTACAAAGAGAATTGGTAGTTCTATAAGGTAGATGAGGAAGCATTTCTGACCAAGCCACATGAGTACTTTTGAATGAACTGGGTAAGCAAAGCTTGGTAGTTTGCCGTCATGTACCCAAACACCCACATATGTGCCGAGCGAGAAAACAAATCCATAAGGAATAAGTGGGAAGTAATCAGCTGAGAAGAAACCGTCTGGCTGGAGACCAAATGGGAAGATCCATTTTTGCTCATAGATAGTCTCTGGTACTTGCCAAGCAATGTCACCCCAAACTGAAATAGTTCCACTCTGTTCCCATTCCCTGAATATCCAGAGAAGTGCAATTGAAATAAGGCATCCAAGCCATGCTGGAATTTTGGAAATTATAGGCTTCTCAAGGAGTGCATAGCCAAGTATACATACCATAAAGAAGTCAAGTACGCCCCACCATATCTCACAGTCTACAAATCCCATTTTAGGTAGCAGGATGATTGAGACAAAGTTGAGACCCAGTGCAAATATAGAAAGCTTCAATCCTCGTTTTAGGTTACTGTGTGAGAGCCTGCAGCAAACGCCACAGATAAATAGGAACATGCATGAGACGTAAGGCTGAACAGGAAGAAAGAACGTGTAAGCGTCATATCCAAACTGAACATCGTACTGTTCATACATAAAAATAAACGCATGATAGAATATCATGCAAAGCACGCAGAAACCTCGAATTTCATCGAGAAGAGCGATTCGATTTTTCGAGATGTTCATATTATCACCATTGCCGATTATAGCAAATTCGTGTATAATTTACAAGCAAACCAAAGAGGGGATAAACACATGAAATTTGATGCAGTTATTTTTGATTTTGACGGCACTGTGGCCGACACGGGTGAAGGTGTCCGCAATGCTGTAAGGTATGCACTAAACGAATATAAAATGCCAATATACGAGGAAAGACTAAATGAGTTTTTGGGTCCTCCTCTTTACATTACATTTGAGAGAATGTATGGTGTGTCACCAGAGCTTGCAAGTGACATAGTTGACACCTATCGAGTTTACTATGCAGACAGAGGTGTGCATGAGTGCAAGGCATATGATGGCATCTTGGACCTTGCTTCTGATTTAAAAGAAGCTGGTGTAAAACTTGCTATTGCATCATCAAAACCACTTGTGTTTTTGGAGATAGGTGTTCGTGAGACTGGCGCCGGTAAGCATATAGAAGAAGTAGTTGGCCCAGAACTTAAAAACCATGAGGCTAACAAGGCTTACCTTGTTAGGGCAGCGTGTGAGCGTCTTGGCATTGAGCCATCAAAGCGCGTCGCAATGATAGGAGACCGTTTCTATGACATTGATGGTGCCAACGAGGTTGGCGTTACATCGATTGGTGTAGAATATGGCTTTGGTCATCGTAAGGAGTTTGAGGACCATAACGCAGACTACATTGCAACGACAGTTGACGATTTGAGAAAAATCTTATTGTAGTAGGCTTTAGAGCGCGGAAAAAGTTGTTGACAACTTATACTCTGTACGTTATAATAACTTTCGCGCTTTACAAATGGCGGGATAGCTCAGTTGGCTAGAGCACTCGGTTCATACCCGGGGTGTCGTTGGTTCGAATCCTACTCCCGCTACCAGCGTTTAGGGACCGCAATAGCGGTCCCATTGTGGCCCGGTGGTCAAGTGGTCAAGACACCGCCCTTTCACGGCGGTAACACGAGTTCAAATCTCGTCCGGGTCACCAAAAAAGAGATGGCATTAAGCCATCTCTTTTTTTATATCCTGGACTATATATTTCTTCTCCAATGGAATAAATATTGTTGAGCAATACCCCGTGTACCCGTCGTACATTCTGGTAATCCATTTGGATAGAGCTCTTCCATAATCTTTTTTACCCATGTGTCAACTGGGAAGGCATCGATTTGACCACAGCCATAAAGGAGGGCACACTGTGCTACCTTTGGGCCAACACCTGTAATCTTTAAAAGTTCTGCTTCTGCTTCCGCTAGCGGGAGCTTTTTTAGTTTCTCAAGGTCTATCTCTCCAGATGCAACCTTTTGTGCTGCATCAATTATATATTTATTTCGAAATCCTGCTCTGATTGGTGCAAGGTCATCTTCGCTGAGTTTTGCAATGTCTTCTGCACTTGGGAAGGTAAAGAATTCTTTGTCATATTTAAGACCGTTCTCGTCTACAACAGGTACGAGTCTTACTCTTTCACCGTAAGTTTCGCAGAGTCGCTCAATTATACCTTTTATTCTTGGAATGTTGTTGTTTTGTGAGATGATAAACGAACAGAGCGTCTCCCATGGGTCTTGATTGGTTATTCTTATACCATAATATTTATCGGTAGCAGCATTAAGGCTCTTGTCCCCTGATGCTTTATATGTATCAAGGATGGCGTCATAGTTCCTTTCAAGATCAAAGTAAGGAACCCAGAATTTATAGAACTCATCTACGCTACAGTTATAAAAGGTGATGTATCCAGTATTTGAATCCTGTGAGAGCTCACCGAACTTAAATATACGTTTTCCATCCTTTGTTCCGCTTACAACTGCGCACCAATGACCGGCAGCATTCTTTTGCCAACGGAAAGATTGGCCACAGTCAAGTGTTAAATCAAGGGATAAACAATGAATATTTTTTACTGTCAAGTTACAGTTGTTGTTTTCCAGTGTAAAAAATTTGCCCACGTTTTGACCTTCCTTTTGTGCAATTTATACTTCCAAAAAAATCGTAGTTTTTAGTGCATTTTGCTATTTATTTTTTTGGTGGTAAAGACTTTTTAACGTATCGTAATCACATTAATTGTCAACCCTAATTTTCTCCACAAAAACGTTAAAAAGGGCTCAAAAGCCCATTACTACGTTATATAAAATTTTTATTTCCGCAATTTCCACCGAGTTTTTAACAATTAGGGCATGTTTTTATATTACAGATAGTATAATTGACGGTTTTTGCCCAAAAATTTTATGTCAAAAACCCCTTGACAAGTCATAAACCACGTAGGAGTGGGTTTTTGAGAAATAACCTAGTTACGTGGTTTATGAACATATATCCGATTTGGTTTCGCGTGGTAAAGCGTGATAATAGATTTGACAAAAAATGTCAAAGTGAATATTTTTCCATTTTAGAAAAATAAATGAATATATATTAATTTAATGCATTAAACCAAACATTTAGCTATTAAATGTAGCCTATTTCTTGATATTATCCCAATAAGCTTTGGTTGCCTGTTCTATCTTGTTGTCACCATACTCATAATACTTGGTATCTTTGATTGCGTCAGGGAGATACTGCTGTTTAAGCCAGTGATTTGGATAGTTGTGAGGGTATTCATAGAACTGTCCTTTGACTGTTTGATCCTCTCCGTCAAAGTGCTTGTTTTGAAGTGTGCGAGGGATGGCGCCAAAGTTGCCACTTTGGATGTCAGCCATCGCAGCTTCGATTGCGCAGACACCAGAGTTTGACTTTGGACTTGTGGCAACAAGGATGACTGCGTCAGCAAGTGGAATCTGAGCTTCTGGCAATCCAACCTGAAGTGCGATGTCACATGCTGATTTAACAATAGGAATAATCTGAGGATATGCAAGGCCGACGTCCTCGCATGCGCAGACGAGGAGGCGACGGACAGCGGATATCAAATCTCCTGCTTCCAAAAGTCTTGCAAGATAGTGGAGCGCAGCGTCAGGGTCAGAGCCACGCATAGACTTTTGGTAAGCGGAGAGGATATCGTAGTGGTCATCGCCTGCACGGTCGTAGCGCATTGCGCTGTGGCCTGTGATGTCGGTAACGAGTTCCTTCGTTACCTTGCCATCAAGTGCCGCAAGGCCAATAAGCTCAACTGTGTTGATTGCCTTGCGCACGTCACCGCCAGCGCTAGTCGCGATGGCGAGTGTTAAGCCGTCCTCGATATCATATTCAATGCCGTTCTCTTCGCTCAAAATAGAAAATGCGCGAAGCACGGCCTTTTCAATCTCGGCCGGCGTCACTGACTTAAATTCAAATACAGAGCAACGGCTGATGACTGCATTGTATACATAGAAGTATGGGTTTTCTGTAGTAGATGCAATCATTGTAATTTTGCCACTCTCCAAAAACTCAAGGAGAGATTGCTGTTGTTTCTTATTAAAATATTGAATCTCATCAAGGTATAACAGGATGCCGTTAGGTGTCATAAGAGTATCAACATCAGCGATTATATCTTTGATGTCGTTTACAGACGCGTTAGTTGCATTGAGCTTATAGAGACGCTTGTTAGTCTGCTTTGCAATGATGCTAGCAAGCGTTGTCTTGCCTATGCCTGATGGTCCATAGAATATTAAATTTGGTATATCACCGGATTCGATGATGTTTCTAAGGGCTTTTCCTGGCCCTAAAAGGTGTTCTTGTCCTACCATTTCGTCCAATGTTGTTGGGCGAAGACGATCGGCTAGAGGTGAGCTCATTTTTGGGTCCTCCATTGACATTTCTTATATACCATTTATAATATACGCGCGCGGGAGGGTTTGCAAGGACTTAGTTGAAAAAGGTGTAAATATAAACAAATTGTAAACTTTTTCTCTACAATATATGCCATTTAGGGGCGGTTTTGGGCGGTTTTCACTATATGTTGTGTTTGACAAAGATCAGGTTAAACCTTTGTAGAAAACTGACGAAAATTTTTTGAAATAATTGTTGCATTATTATAATGCGCGTGGTAATATATTGAGGCGCGCGAAAAGGGATTACTGTGCCCTTTTGCACGTAGATATGCGTTGATGCGGGAGGTGGCTACCTCTTAAGGTAGGGAATTTCCGCGGAGTATGTCCGATTTTAAACCGGGCGAAACAATATGCCGTTTTGCCAACCGGGATAACTTCGTTTTCTCAGGTTTTTTAAATACTGAAAAAGGAAACGCCCGGCGGTGTGTATTTTAATGGAGGAATAAAAATGGCAGTAAAAGAAAAAATCAGAATCAGACTTAAGGGTTATGACCACAATCTTGTAGATGCAGCAGCAGAGAAGATTGTTGAAACAGCAAAGCGCACAGGCGCTAAGGTTTCTGGTCCAGTTCCACTTCCAACAGAGAAGGAAGTAGTTACAATCCTTCGTGCTGTTCATAAGTACAAGGACAGCCGTGAACAGTTTGAGCAGCGCACACACAAGAGACTCATCGACATTTTGAGACCTTCAAACAAAACTGTTGAAGCTCTCACAGGTCTTGAGCTTCCTGCAGGTGTTGAGATCGAAATCAAGCTTTAATCGCTTGGCAGATCAAACCCTGTAAGAGTCATGTTGGTGGAAACACCAACCAATAACTAAAGGAGGAAAATATCATGCAAAAAGGTCTTATCGGAAAGAAAATCGGTATGACACAGCTCTTCGATGAAAAGGGAAACGTTGTTCCTGTAACAGTAATCGAAGCAGGTCCATGTGCAGTAACACAGAAGAAGACAGTTGAAAATGATGGCTATGATGCAATTCAGCTTGGCTTCGGTGATGTTAAGGTACAGAGAGTAAACAAGCCAATGCAGGGTCACTTCGCAAAGGCTGATGTAGCACCAAAGAAGGTTCTCAAGGAATTCCGCCTTGATGACTGTGCTGCACTTAACGTAGGCGACATCTTAAAGGCTGACACATTTGAGGTTGGCGACAGAGTAGATGTTGTTGGTACAAGCAAAGGTAAAGGAACCGCTGGCGCAATTAAGCGTTGGAACTTCGGTAGACTTAAAGAAACTCACGGTTCAGGTCCTGTAGTAAGACATGCCGGTTCACTCGGTGCTTGCTCTGACCCATCAAGAGTTTTCAAGGGAAAGAAACTCGCTGGTCACTTAGGTGCAGAGAGAGTTACAATCCAGAATTTAGACATCGTTAAAGTAGATGCTGAGAACAACCTCATCGCTATCAAGGGCGCTATTCCAGGTCCTAAGGGCGGAATCGTTGTTTTGAAGAACAGCATTAAGAAAGCGTAAGGAGGTAGACTAGAATGCCACAGGTATCAGTACTTAATACAACCGGCAAAAAGGTTGGCACTATGGACTTGAATGAAGGCATCTTTGGTATCGTTCCAAATATGTCAGCAGTTCACCTCGTAGTAGTTAATTATTTAGCTAACCAGCGTCAGGGCACACAGTCAACCAAGACACGCTCTGAGGTTAGCGGTGGTGGCAAGAAGCCATGGAGACAGAAGGGCACAGGCCGTGCTCGCCAGGGTTCAACAAGAGCTCCACAGTGGACACACGGTGGTATCGCTTTTGGTCCAAAGCCACGTTCATATGGTTTCTCAATCAACAAGAAGGTTAGAAAGCTCGCTATGCTCTCTGCTCTTTCAGACAAAGTTGCAAGTGAAGACTTCGTAGTTGTTGATGAGCTTAAGCTCAAGGAAATCAAGACAAAGGAAATGGTTAAGATTCTTGACGCAGTAAGCGGTGCTAAGAAGACACTCGTTATCACAGATGGCGTTGATGACATCATCTACAAGAGTGCTCGTAACATCAAGGGCGTTAAGGTTTCACCAGTAAATGCTATCAACGTTTATGATCTCGTTAACTGCAACAAGGTTGTAATCGCAAAGGCAGCAGTTGAAAAGCTTGAGGAGGTATATGCATGAGTAAGTTAGCACAGGATATTATCCTCAAACCAATCATCACAGAAGCATCAATGGAAAACCAGGCTTACAAGAAGTACACATTCAAAGTAGCCAAGGATGCTAACAAGATCGAAATTGCTAAAGCAGTTGAAGAGCTCTTCGACGTTAAAGTAGCAAAGGTAAACACAATCTCAGTTCGCGGCAAGCTTCGCCGTCAGGGCCGTTACGAGGGTTACACAGCTTCTTGGAAGAAGGCAATCGTTACTCTCACAGAAGACTCAAAAACAATTGAGTTCTTCGACGGTATGATGTAATCGAAAAGGAGGAAATCAAAGTGGCAATTAGATACATAAAGCCAATGACTAACGGTACAAGAAACATGTCCGTTACAGATTACTCCGAACTGTCAAAGGTTGCACCAGAGAGAAGCTTACTTGCTCCTCTTAACAAGAATGCAGGCCGCAACAGTTATGGTAGAATCACAGTTCGTCACCGCGGTGGCGGAAACCGTAAAAAGTACAGAATCATCGACTTCAAGAGACAGAAGTTTGATATGCCAGCAACAGTACTTACACTTGAGTACGATCCAAACCGTTCAGCTCATATTGCTCTTATTCAGTATGAGGATGGCGAAAAGGCATACATCATCGCTCCTGTAGGTCTTAAGGTTGGCGATAAGGTAGTAGCTGGTCCTGATGCTGATATCAAGCCAGGTAACGCTCTTCCACTTGCAAATATCCCAACTGGTACATTTATCCACAATGTTGAGCTTTATCCAGGTCGCGGCGCTCAGCTCGCTCGTGCAGCTGGTAACGCAGCTCAGCTCATGGCTAAGGAAGGTGCTTATGCACTCCTTCGTTTGCCATCAGGCGAACTTCGCAACGTTCCAATCAACTGCATGGCTACAATCGGCCAGGTAAGTAACACAGACCACGAGAACGTTAAGATCGGTAAGGCTGGTCGTACACGTCATCTCGGTATCCGTCCAACAGTTCGTGGTTCAGTAATGAACCCTAACGACCACCCACACGGTGGTGGTGAAGGTAAGTCACCAATCGGTCGTCCAGGTCCTGTTACTCCTTGGGGTAAGCCAGCTCTTGGTTATAAGACACGTAATAAGAAAAAGGCTTCCAATAAGATGATCGTAAGACGTCGTAACGGAAAGTAATTGTGAAAGGAGTTATGAATAAT
>JAGHVH010000046.1 GCA_018064455.1 Candidatus Limimonas egerieequi
GGCCCTGAGTTTGCTAAGTACGCAGTTCATGCTGGTGGTACAGAGCCTCCAATGCATGACTCTCGTCCAGACCCACAGCAGGCTACTCTTTATGCAATCGACGCTACACCTTCTCGTCATACATCAGGTGGTTCTCTCTACTATGGTTGTATGCACCTTTGGAAGAAGGTAACATGGGCTCCACCTGCAAACCTTGTTGGTTCTAAGGAAGGCGAGTGGCAACCATGTGATGAAGAAGCACTCAAGGTTCTTGCTTGTGCTTACTTCAAGCGTATAGTTGACGGTGCTGGTGGATGCTACTTTGGTTTCATCCTTGGTACAGGTAACTACCCAATGTTTGAATGGCTCGATGCAGCTACCGGTTGGGGCAAGACTCCTGATGATTACATGTGGATTGGTCGTCGTGTATTCACAATGCGTCACATGTTCAACATCAAGCATGGTCTTGATCCTTGGTATTCACGTCCTCACGGCCGTATGGTTGGTGAACCACCTCTTAAGGTTGGTAAGAACGCTGGTAAGACAGTTCCAATCGACGCTATGATGATGAAGACTTGGGAGAATGCTGGTTTCGTTCCAGAGACTGGTATTCCTAAGGAAGAGACAATTAAGGAACTCAAGCTTGATTACTTCCTTGATGCTCCAATAAGCAACTTCGTTGAGGAGGTGGCAATCAATGGCTAATGCTATTCCTGTAATTAACTATGATGGTTGCTACGGTTGTAAAGCTTGCTTTTACAACTGCCCAGTAAGCCTTTTTGATTTATCACACAAAGTTACACGTCGTGGTATGAGACGTGAACTCCCAGCACCTGCTAAAATCGAAGATTGTATCGGTTGTGGTGTTTGCGCACGTGCTTGCCCAGTAGAGGCAATCACAATGGTAAAACAGCCAGCAGAAGAGGGCAAACAGGCTATCTACGTTGACTACACAGCACCAATGCGTATTGACCCTAACAAGTGTAAGGGTTGTACAGCATGTGCACGTGCTTGCCCAGTAGATGCTATCAAGGGCTCAGTTAAGAATCCTCACGTTATTGAGGAAGATAAGTGCGTAAGATGCGGACTTTGCATGAGCAAGTGTAAGTTCGATGCTATCTATAATAGCAACGAAGCAGTACCTGCTCTTGTTGCAGCACCTGCTGAGGTTGCTGCACCAGCTGCTGCACCAGCAGGTGATGAGTCATATCGCATCGACCCTGAGAAGTGCAAGGGTTGTACAGCTTGTTCTAAGGTTTGCCCAGCAGAAGCAATTAGTGGTGAACTCAAGCAGGTTCATGAGATAGACCAGAGCAAGTGCCTTAAGTGTGGCGCATGCTACGAGAAGTGCAAACTTGGTGCTATCATCAAAGAATAATAATTAAAAGATAAGACCAGTGGGTTTTTCCACTGGTCTTTTTATATCATTTTGGGTCCACGCATTGAAAGGCTTAGTTAATACTTGTAAGATTATTTTATTTTACATATAATTAAATTTGATTAGATTTGTTTTAGGAGGCATATATCATGGATAAGAACAATATGGATTTTGAAACCCTACAACACTTTATGACAGATGCATTTACTGCAATCGGTGTGCCAGCGGACGAAGCTGCTATCGTTGCAGATGTACTTGTTGAATCAGACAAGAGAGGCATCAACTCACACGGTGTTAACCGTTTCAAGCCTGTATATATTGATAGAATCAATGCAGGAATTCAGTTCCCTACAACAAACTTTGAAATACTCAAAGAGACCGAGACAACGGCAGTTGTCGATGGTCACCACGGCATGGGCCAGGTAATTGGCCAGCGTTCGATGCAGATGGCAATAGACAAGGCCAAGAAGTATGGCCTTGGCATGGTTGCAGTACGTAACTCATGCCACTATGGCATCGCTGGGTACTATGCAACCCAAGCAACAAAGCAGGGCTGCATCGGCATCACTGGCACAAATGCTCGCCCATCCGTTGCACCAACATTTGGTGTAGAGGGCATGTTTGGAACAAACCCACTCACAGTTGGTATTCCAACAGACGAAGAGTTTGACTTTGTTATCGACTGTGCAACATCTATCACACAGAACGGTAAGATTGAGTACTATGAGAGAATCGGTGCGGATGTACATCCTGGCACCGTAATCGACATTGACGGTAATGCAGTAGAAGGCGACGCTGGCGTTGCACTCAAGCAGATTCGTCAGGGCACAGCAGCCCTCACCACTCTTGGTGGTATCGGCGAGGAACTCGCTGGATACAAGGGCTATGGCTATGCTATGGTAATCGAGCTCCTCTCATCAATCCTCCAGGACGGTTGGTACGGCAAGGACCTTGATGGTAAAGATGAGAACGGAAACATCCGTCCATATCACCTTGGTCACTTCTTTATTGCTATTGATACAAATCACTTCCTTGGCGAAGAGCTTGCAAGGAAGAAAGCAGGAGAAATCATTCGCAAGGTTCGCGATTCTAAGAAGGCTCCTGGCCACGACCACATCTACTCTGCAGGCGAGAAAGAATGGCTCATCTATAAGCAGAGACTTGTTGACGGTGTTCCAATCACTGGCCCTGTTCAAAAGGAATTTATGGCCGTTCGTGACCAGTTCAATCTTCCTTACACATTCCCATGGGAGGAATAAGAAATGAATTATGCAGAAGAATCACTTAAACTTCACTATGAGTGGAAAGGCAAGATAGAAGTTGTATCCCGCGCTGCTGTTGACAGCAAAGAGGCTCTCTCCCTTGCTTACACACCAGGCGTTGCACAACCTTGCCTTGAAATTCAAAAAGATATTGATAAATCATACGAGCTCACACGTCGCTGGAACACAGTTGCCGTAATCACTGATGGCACAGCTGTTTTGGGTCTTGGTGATATAGGTCCTGAGGCTGGCATGCCAGTAATGGAAGGCAAATGTGTCCTCTTTAAAGAGTTTGGTGGCGTAGACGCCATTCCACTCTGTGTTCGCTCAAAAGATGTAGATGAAATCGTAAACACAGTTTCAATGCTCCTTGGAAGCTTTGGCGGTGTTAACCTTGAAGATATCTCAGCACCACGTTGCTTTGAGATTGAAAAAAGACTCAAAGAAGTATCAGATATTCCAATCTTCCACGATGACCAGCATGGCACAGCTGTTATAACACTTGCTGGCCTTATCAATGCACTCAAGGTTGTTGGCAAAGACATCAACGATATCAAAGTCGTAACATCTGGTGCTGGTGCTGCTGGTATTGCAATCATCAAGCTCCTCATCAGTAACGGCCTTAAGAACGTAATCATGACAGACCGCACAGGTGCCATCTATGAGGGCCGTGAAGGTCTCAACCCAATCAAGGAAGAGATGGCCAAGATTACAAACAGGAATATGGAAAAGGGCACACTAGCAGAAGTAATCAAAGGCGCCGATGTATTCATCGGTGTATCTGCTCCTGGTACACTTACTCAGGACATGGTTCGCACCATGGCAAAGGACCCAATCATCTTTGCCTGTGCAAACCCAACACCTGAGATCTTCCCAGACGATGCCAAGGCTGCTGGCGCTGCTGTTGTTTCCACTGGACGTTCTGACTATCCAAACCAGGTAAACAACGTACTCGCCTTCCCAGGCATCTTCCGTGGCGCACTCGACGTTCGCGCAAGCGACATCAACGACGAGATGAAGATTGCTGCTGCACATGCACTCGCAGACCTCGTCTCACCTGACGAACTCTGCGCCGACTACATTCTCCCAGCAGCATTTGACCCTCGTGTTAAAGACGCTGTTGCCACAGCTGTCGCTAAAGCCGCTCGCGACTCGGGAGTTGCTAGAATCTAAAAATCAAATAGGCACAAAAAAAGACCAGTGGAAAAATCCACTGGTCTTAATTATTGCTTAAAATTATTGTGGATCTACCCAACTCATTGCACGAGTGATAGCTTTCTTCCAACCCTTGTACATTTCTGCACGCTTTTCTTCGTCCATATTTGGCTTGAAAATCTTGGAAACCTGACGGTTGATTTCAATCTCGTCAGTATCTTTCCATACGCCACAAGCAAGACCTGCAAGGTAAGCAGCGCCAAGAGCTGTTGTCTCAACAACCTTTGGACGGTTAACTTCACAGTTGAGGAAGTCAGCCTGAATCTGCATCATAATGTTAGATACACAAGCACCACCGTCAACACGGAGAGAAGCAATGTTTATACCAGAGTCGTCTTCCATAGCTTTGATAAGGTCAACTACTTGATATGCGAGTGCTTCGAGTGTTGCACGAGCGATGTGAGCGCGGCTAGCGCCACGTGTGAGGCCAACGATGCAGCCACGAGCATACATGTCCCAATAAGGAGCACCAAGTCCTGTGAATGCAGGTACAAGGTAAACGCCGTTGGAATCCTCAACAGATTCAGCAAGTTCATCGCAACGAGGTGCGTTGTCGATGAGATGGAGCTCGTCGCGGAGCCACTGAATTGTACAACCAGCATTGAAAGCAGAGCCTTCAATAGCATATGTTGTTTCGCCGTTTAGTGACCAAGCAACACCTGTTGTCATTTGGTTCTTAGACTGAACTCTCTCAGTTCCTGAGTTCATGAGGAGGAAACAGCCTGTGCCATATGTTGACTTGGCCATACCCTTCTTGAAGCAGCCTTGGCCGAAGAGTGCTGCTGGCTGGTCGCCGATAGCGCCAGAGATAGGTGTGCCAGCAAGGCTTTCAAGGCCAGGGATGTCAGGTGCTACAACGCCGTATACCATAGAAGATGGTACAGGCTTTGGAAGGATGCTCATAGGGATACCTATCTCTTTGCAGAGATATTCATCCCACTGGAGTTTATCAACATCAAAGATCATTGTTCTTGATGCATTTGAGTAGTCAGTTACGTGAACAGCTGTCTCTGGGTGAGAAGCGCCACCGGTTAAGTTCCAGATGAGCCATGTCTCAACTGTACCAAAGAGGAGGTTGCCAGATTCAACAAGATCCATAGCACCCTCGACGTTGTCGAGGAGCCATTTAATCTTGGTAGCTGAGAAGTAAGCATCAATAAGGAGGCCAGTGTGCTCGCGGACATATTTCTCAAGTCCGCGTTCTTTGAGTTCCTCACACATAGCAGCAGTTCTTCTGCACTGCCATACTGGTGCGTTATAAATTGGGAGACCAGTTGTCTTATCCCAGAGGATAGTTGTCTCACGCTGGTTTGTAACGCCGATACAAGCGATTTCTTCAGGTGTTACGACACCCTCAGAAAGGATTGTAGAAATAGATTGGAATTCAGAGTAGAGAATATCCATTGGGTTATGCTCAACCCAACCAGCCTGTGGATAGTGCTGGTCGAACTCTCTCTGAGACTTTGTAATTATGTTACCGTTTTTATCAAAAACGATAGCGCGTGAACTAGTGGTACCTTGGTCAAGTGCCATTACATATTGGTTAGCCATAGACTTACCTCCTTAGTCCTCTTCGCTGTAAAGTTTGATGAGCTTCTGAAGATGAGCGTAGCGAATCTTTGCATTCTCTTCTGCAACGCTGAAGAGCTCCTCTGCACGATCTGGGAATGAGCGTGTCAAAGCGCTGTAACGTGCTTCGTTCATGAGGAATGCACGATAACCCTCTGTCTCTGGAACCTTAGAGTCAAGAGTGAATGGGTTCTTGCCTTCAGCTTTGAGTGCTGGGTTGTAGCGGAACATATTCCAGTAACCGCAGTCAACAGCCTTCTTCATCTCAGCCTGGCAGTTTGTCATACCACCCTTGATTGAGTGCATCTCACAAGGAGCATAGCCGATGATGAGTGATGGTCCGTTGTATGCCTCAGCCTCAGCGATAGCCTTGAGTGTCTGATTCTGGTCAGCGCCCATTGCTATCTGTGCTACGTATACATAACCGTAAGACATTGCAATCTCTGCAAGGCTCTTCTTCTGGATTGCCTTACCAGCAGCAGCGAACTGTGCTACCTGGCCAATCTGAGAAGCCTTAGATGCCTGTCCACCTGTATTTGAGTAAACCTCTGTATCGAATACAAAGATGTTTACGTCTTCGCCTGTTGCGATAACGTGGTCAAGACCACCGAAACCGATGTCGTATGCCCAGCCGTCACCACCGAAGATCCATACGGACTTCTTCTGGAGGTAATTCTTCTTAGCAAGGATCTGCTTGCCGAGGCAATCGCCTTCGCAGCAACCTACGTTTGCTTCGAGTGCAGCGATAAGAGCATCTGTAGCAGGGCCATTCTTTGCACCGTCGTTTACTGTTGCAAGGTATTCCTTAGCAGCAGCGCGAACATTCTCTGGTGCTTCTGCCTTTTCTGAGATAGCAGTAACCTTTTCAATGAGTGATTCGCGGATTACCTTTTGGCCAAGGTACATACCAAAGCCGTGCTCTGCGTTGTCCTCAAAGAGTGAGTTTGCCCACGCTGGGCCGTGGCCCTTAGCGTTTGTTGTGTATGGTGATGTGCCAGCAGGACCACCCCAAATTGATGAGCATCCTGTTGCATTAGAGATGTACATTCTGTCGCCAAAGAGCTGAGTTACAAGGCGAGCGTATGATGTTTCAGCACATCCTGCGCAAGAGCCTGAGAACTCAAGGAGTGGCTTCTTGTACTGAGAAGAGATAACTGAGAGCTTGTCTGTTGTCTCTGGCTTCTCTGTTACCTTTGCTACGCAGTAATCAAATGCTGCCTGCTGTGCATCCTGTGATTCACGGGATACCATCTTGAGTGAGTCTGTTGGACATACGCCTACGCATACGCCACAGCCCATGCAGTCAAATGGTGATACTGCAAGAGTGTATGTGTACTCTGTGCCAGCAACTGGCTTTGGAGCAAACTTTGTAACCTCAGGCGCAGCTGCTTTTTCAGCGGCGTCAAGTGCAAATGGTCTGATAGTTGCGTGTGGGCAGACATATGCGCACTTGTTACACTTTGCACATGTGTCTGCGTTCCACTCTGGAACGAGAACTGCTACGCCGCGCTTCTCATATGCAGCAGCGCCGAGTTCGAACTGACCGTTAACGTGATCAGCGAATGCTGATGATGGAACCTTGTAGCCATCCATATGGCCAACTGGCTTCATGATGTTGTCTACCATCTTAACAAGGGCAGCTGGTCCCTCTGTCTTAGCCTCAGCCTTGTTGTCAACTGCGTTTGCCCAATCAGCAGGAACATCTATCTTCTTGAATGCTGTTACACCAGCATCGATTGCATCGTGGTTGCACTTTACAACATCTTCGCCCTTCTTGGAGTAAGACTTTGTTGCAGCATCCTTCATATGCTGAACAGCTTCCTCAATTGGCATTACGTTTGCAAGTGCAAAGAATGATGCCTGAAGGATTGTGTTTGTACGCTTGCCCATGCCAACCTTCTGTGCAAGGTCAATAGCGTTAACTGTGTAGAGCTGGATGTTGTTCTTTGCGATATACTGCTTAGTCTGAGCGTCAAGCTTTTCAGCAAGTTCTGCCTCATCCCACTGACAGTTGATAAGGAATACGCCACCTGGCTTTACATCGTCAACGATGCGATATGCCTTTTCAATGTATGATGGGTTGTGGCATGCTACAAAGTCAGCCTTGTTTACATAGTAAGGGCTGCGAATCTTGGCATCACCAAAACGAAGGTGAGAAACTGTGATACCGCCAGTCTTCTTTGAGTCATACTGGAAGTAAGCCTGAACGTTCTTGTCTGTATAGTCACCGATGATTTTAATGGAGTTCTTGTTAGCACCAACTGTACCGTCACCGCCGAGACCCCAGAACTTACACTCGATTGTGCCTTCTGCTGCGGTGTTAGGAGCTGCCTTTTCCTCAAGTGAGAGGTAAGTGATATCGTCGTTGATACCGATTGTGAAGCGAGGCTTTGGATCAGCCTTTGCGAGCTCTTCGTAAACTGCAAAGATTGATGAAGGTGGTGTATCCTTTGAACCAAGACCAAAGCGGCCACCGATTACTTTGATGTCATTGTTGCCAACGCTCTGAAGAGCAGCAACAACGTCAAGGAACAATGGCTCACCGATTGAACCTGGTTCCTTTGTTCTATCAAGAACAGCAATTTTCTTGCATGTCTTTGGAATAGCCTCAATAAACTTGTTAACGGCAAATGGGCGATAGAGGCGAACCTTGATAAGGCCGACCTTCTGGCCGTTTGCATTTAAGTAGTCGATAACTTCTTCAGTAACGTCGCTGATTGAACCCATAGCAACGATGATGTTCTCTGCATCAGGAGCACCATAGTAGTTGAAGAGTTTGTAATCTGTGCCAAGCTTTGCATTTACTTTGTCCATGTACTTCTCAACGATAGCTGGAAGTGCATTATAGTACTTGTTGCAAGCTTCTCTGTGCTGGAAGAAGATGTCGTCGTTCTCGTGAGAACCGCGCATTGATGGATTCATTGGGTTTAAAGCCTTTGCTCTGAACTCTGCAACTGCGTCCATGTTGCACATCTCTTTAAGGTCATCATAGTCCCAAATTTCGATGTTCTGAATCTCGTGAGAAGTTCTGAAACCATCGAAGAAGTTGATAAATGGAACTCTACCTTCAATTGCTGCAAGGTGAGCAACTGCGCCAAGGTCCATAACTTCCTGTGGGTTTGTCTCAGCGAGCATAGCGAAACCAGTTTGACGGCAAGAGTATACGTCAGAGTGATCGCCAAAGATGTTGAGCGCATGAGATGCTACGCAACGAGCTGAAACGTGGAATACTGAAGGAAGTAATTCACCAGCGATTTTATACATGTTAGGAATCATAAGGAGAAGTCCTTGTGATGCCGTATAAGTTGTAGTTAAAGCACCAGCTGCAAGTGAACCGTGTACGGTACCGGCTGCGCCTGCTTCTGATTGCATCTCGGCAACTTTAACTGTTGTGCCGAAGATATTCTTTCTGCCCTGTGCTGACCACTGGTCTACGTAGTCTGCCATAGGGCTAGATGGTGTGATAGGATAGATACCAGCAACTTCTGTGAACGCATAAGATACGTGCGCAGCAGCTGTGTTACCATCCATGGTTTTCATTTCTCTAGCCATAAAAATGCGCCTCCATTAAAAAGATATACAAATAGAATCATACCATATATAATATAAACATTCAATAATTCAAAAAAAGATTGACATTTTTTTATCAAACTATTATAGTACTAGTGTATTAACTTTAAATGGAGGCACATATTATGGCAATTAGAGTAGCAATTAATGGTTTCGGCCGTATTGGCCGTCTTGCATTTAGACAGATGTTTAATGCAGAGGGATATGAGGTAGTAGCAATCAACGACCTCACAGACCCAAAGATGCTCGCTCATCTCTTAAAGTATGACTCAGTTCAGGGCCGTTACGCTCTTGCTGATAAAGTTTCATGCACAGATCACTCTATCATCGTTGATGGTACAGAGATTGAAATCTATAAGGAAGCTGATGCAAACAACCTTCCTTGGGGCAAAATCGGTGTAGACGTAGTACTTGAGTGCACAGGTTTCTATACATCTAAGGAAAAGTCAATGGCACACATCAATGCTGGTGCTAAGAAGGTAGTTATTTCTGCTCCTGCAGGCAACGACCTTAAGACAATCGTTTATGGTGTTAACCACAAGACACTTTCAAGAGATGACCAGGTTATCTCTGCTGCTTCTTGTACAACAAACTGCCTTGCTCCTATGGCAAAGGCACTTAATGACCACCTTCCAATCGTTTGCGGTATTATGACAACAGTTCATGCTTACACAGGCGACCAGATGGTACTTGATGGTCCTCACAAGAAGGGCGACCTCAGAAGGGCTCGTGCAGCTTCTTGCTCAATCATTCCTAACTCAACAGGTGCTGCAAAGGCTATCGGTCTTGTAATTCCAGAGCTCAATGGTAAGCTTATCGGTTCTGCACAGCGTGTTCCTGTTCCAACAGGTTCAACAACAATCCTCTGCGCAGTAATCAAGGGTTCTAACATCACTGTTGAAGAGATCAACGAAGTAATGAAGAGCGCTGAATCAGAGTCATTCGGTTACACAGAGGAAGAGCTTGTTTCATCTGATATCGTCGGTGCAACACGCGCTATCTTCGATGCAACACAGACAATGGTTGAGCAGATTTCTGAGCACACATGGGAAGTTCAGGTTGTTGCTTGGTACGATAACGAGAACTCTTACACAAGCCAGATGGTACGTACAATTAAGTACTTTGCTGAGCTTGACAAGGATCGTCTTGACGACTAATTGAAAGCAAAATTTAAGGACCTTACATCAGCCGATGTAAGGTCCTTTTTAGTTTACTTTTTGCGACGTTTTGGCTTGTTGCCGTTGTAGTTTTTGGAGTAAGCGGTGTGAGTCTTAATCTGGCCGCCGTTCATTACTTTCATCTTCTTGCGCTTGATGTTTTTATTGTAGTAGCGCAAGCCGATGATAGCGAGTATGCAAACGGCGATAAGGATGTAGACGATACGCATAAACTTACTCGTCAAAAAATGCTTGAGGCCAAAGCCGATAGTGGCAATGGCGGAGCGGGAAACGTCGTCGCCGGCCACAAGGTCGACGGTCGCGATGGTGTTGCCCGCGTATTTGATCTCGGCTTGGCCGAGAATGTCGCCAGCCTTGATTGGTGCGCGAATGTCGTCGCTGATTGAACCAGGTACTGGTTCAATGAGGATTGACGACGAGTCAACAGTGGCTGGCATCAGCGCAGATACATCGTGCGCTGGTACCAAACGGACATGGTCCGTGTCCTTTGCAAGAGACACATCTACGACATCAACGATGTCGGTTTTTGAAGCGATAGTCTTGAGCTTGATGTTTGAAAAAACCCATTCATATGCCATTTTGGTCTCTTTAAAGGACCAGTTGTACTTGAATGTATCCGTCTCGTCCTCTGGATGAAGTGGCTCCTGTGGAGCGTTCATGATGATGCAGAGGTAGGTGTATCCGTTTTTGCTTGCATATGATGCAAGGCAGTAACCTGCATTAGTTGTAGAACCAGTTTTGATACCTTTACATGGCTCGTAGTAGTAGATGCTGTTTGAGATAAGAAGGTTGTTTGTGCTGTTGTACTTGGTTTCTTTTCTCTTGTTAGTTGCAGCTTGAACATATTCTGACTGGCCAACGATTTCCTTAAAGGTATCGTTTTGAAGTGCGTATTTTATGATGATTGCAAGGTCCTCAGCCGTTGTATAGTGATTGTCGGCGTCAAGTCCATGAGTGTTGACATAATGGGTGTTTTTACATCCAAGACCACTTGCAAACTTGTTCATCATTTCAACGAAAGCATCAACGCTTCCAGCGACATAGTCGGCGAGGATAATTGTCGCTTCGTTTGCGCTTCGAACCATCATAAGGTTCAAAAGCTCACGAACTGTCAAAATCTCGCCTGCCTTTGTGCCGGCAGTTGAACTGTTCGTACCGATAAGCATGTCGAGTGATTCTTGCTTTACCTTAACCTTGGCATCCAAGTTGTCGCAGTTGTCGAGTACAACCATACAGGTTGTAATCTTGGTAAGGGACGCCATCGGAACTTGCTTGTCAGAGTTTTTATTGAAAATTACCGTGTTCTGATCAAGGTTTTCCATGTATACAACTTCTGCTCTAAAGTCGAGTTCTTCGTTGTATGCAGCAGATGCTGGAACACAGAAAAGCATCGGCGCTAAAATTGTAAGAATAAGTAGCAGAGAAATGAAATAAATTATTCTCTTTTTCATAGTAAAATCCACCTTGAGAATGTTAAAACTTTGTTGTAATATAGTATAACAATATTTCCTTTGAAAATAAAGAGGATGTGAAATTTTGGTATACATTACAGGCGACACACACGGCGATATGAACCGTTTTAGTGGTAGCGTTGCAAAGAAGCTCGGCCGTGGCGACACACTTATCATCTGTGGCGACTTTGGCTTTATCTGGAGCGGTGGCAAGGATGAGGCTACCAACTTAAAAAAGCTTAGTGAGAAAAAGTATAATATCTGTTTCATCGACGGCACGCACGAGAACTTCAAACTTTTAAACAGCGCAGAGGTTTCAGAGTGGAACGGTGGCAAGGTTCATCATCTTGGTGGTAACCTCTATCACTTGATGCGTGGACAGGTATATACAATAGAAGGTAAAAAGTATTTCACAATGGGCGGTGGCGAGAGCCCTGACATTGATATTAGAATCGATAATAACACTTGGTTTAAGGAGGAGAGCCCAACTCAACAGGAGTTGATTGAGGGCGCTCAAAACATTGATAAGAATGGCGGACGTGTTGACTTTATCATCACACACGAGCCGTCTGCAAGAATCAAGGATTTCCTCCAGCTCAACACACTTAACAAGAACAAGCTCTCACTTCTTAACACATATCTTGAGGAGCTTGGCAACTCTTGTGAGTATGACAAGTGGTATTTTGGAAGCATGCATCTTGATAAGCACATCTCATCATCACAGATTGCAGTATTTAACAGTGTCTTGGAAGCAGAGACAGGAAAGAGTATCTAATGAGTGTAAAAGGTTTTGACAAAAAGCAAATACCTATAGCAATTGGCTCACTCGTAGTTGTAATAGCAGTAATGGTATGTATCTTGGTGTTTGGCAAAACGACAAGTATTCCAACACTTGAGACAACAGAAAAAAGCGCAGAACAGACTACTGCAAAAAAGGAAAAGACTTCCACTACGACTACAACCGAGTATACAAGGGCAACAACTACTCCACAGGAGTACAGGAATACAGGTGCCATCATTGTTCAAGGTAACAGGGCAATGGAAATTTTCGGCAAAAACGAGAATGGCCTCAAACGCTATGCTGGATATATCAGCACCTTTGCTGAAAAGGTTCCAAAGGCAACTGTATATATGATTCTTGCCCCAACTTCAATTGAGTTCTATGGTCCAGAGGAATATCACACTGGTGACCGTTCTCAGAAGAGGGGCATGGAAGTAGCATATGCTGCAGTAACTGCCAAGAATGTTAAGACAGTTAATGCCTATAAGGAACTCGAGCGTTACGTTGACGAGGAGTATGTCTACTTTAGGACTGACCACCACTGGACAGCGCGTGGCGCATATCATGCATATGTTGCTTTTTCTAAGATAGCTGGCTTTAAGCCAATTCCACTTGAGGGACGTAAGACTGGTAAGTTTGATACATTTGTAGGCACACTTTACACGTGGTCTGGTGCATCAATCCTCAAGGAGGACCCAGACTATCTTGAGTATTTCTATCCAAAGGCAGAGACAACAGCTTTCCGCTACCCAAACGGATACATCCGTGATGAGGAAGCTATCCCAATGCAGGTTATCAATGAGAATCCACCAAGTGGTAAATACACCTGCTTCATTGAGGGTGACAACCCAGTAACCAAGATATCTACTGGCCTTAACACAGGTAGAAAAGTTGTTATTATCAAGGAATCATATGGTAACTCATTTGCTCCATACCTTTGCGATCACTTTGATGAGGTATGGGTAATTGACCCACGCAAGGTCAATGAAGGAGCAAACGAAATAGATTTAGCAAGCTTTGTTCATTCGCATGACATCACAGATGTAGTGTTCTTGAACTATATGTTTGCAGCAACTTCACCACAGTATATTGACCCATTCAATAAACTGCTTGGTACAGGCTAGAAAGGAAATACTATGGAAGAATTCAGATATGACACACAACTTCTAATCGATGGCGACGACCTTGATGAGGATGAAGTACATGATTACTTCATGGCAAATTTCAAAGGCGACTGCTTACTTGCAGTAGGTGGAGATGGTGATCCAATCAAAATTCACTTCCACACAAACGAGCCATGGAAAGTGCTTGAGTATTGCAGCACAATCGGCGAAATCTATGACATAGTTGTAGAGGATATGGACCGTCAATCAAGAGGTCTTAAGGGCTAAAAGAAACCCAGCGAAGCGGATACTTCGCTGGGTCTTTTTATTTGTTTGAGATATCCATTTGTTTAAATGCTATTGCCTCTGCGAGGTGGCTTGACGAGATTTCTTCTGCGCCGTCAAGGTCGGCGATGGTTCGCGCAGTGCGGAGAATTTTGTCATTGGCTCTAGCTGAAAATGACAAATTCGTAAAAGCGCGGCGAAGCAGGTCTTTGGCCGGTTGAGACAACTCGCAGTAGGTGCGTACCATGCGAGGAGTCATCTGAGCATTGCATACGACGTCGGTGCCTGCAAAGCGCTCAAGCTGGATAGCGCGAGCTTTGTTTACGCGAGCGCGGATGTCACTTGACGATTCCTCATAGCGATGAGGATGGTCAATAAGGACATCGGCGTCGAGCGGGTCCACTTTGACGCATATATCTATGCGGTCAAGCAGTGGTCCTGATATGCGCGATAAGTACCGCTGTCGTGCGATGTCTGTACACGTGCAATCGTGTGCAGGGTCATAGAGGTAACCGCACGGGCACGGATTCATCGCGCAGACAAGCATAATGTTGCCTGGATATGTCGCTGTTATAGCATTTCTTGTGACAGTCACGCGACCGTCCTCAAGTGGTTGGCGAAGTGTTTCAAGTGATGCTCTTGAAAAGAGCGTCAACTCATCAAGAAAGAGCACACCGTTGTGTGCGAGCGATACTTCTCCTGGGCGTGCTTTTGTGCCTCCGCCCGCCAACGCTACGCTCGTTGTCGTATGGTGCGGAGAACGAAACGGGCGGTTTATTATCAGTGGATTTTCTTTGGTTAAAAGCCCCGCAACTGAATAGACTGAGGAGGTCGATATTGCCTCCTCAAATGTCATATCTGGCAGGATTGTTGGCAGTCGCTTTGCAAGCATGCTTTTGCCCGCTCCTGGGCTTCCGACAAGGAGCACATTGTGCCCGCCTGCGGCGGCAATTTCCAGCGCTCTCTTGGCGACCTTTTGCCCAAGCACATCGGCAAAATCCTCGTTTGATACGCCACTGCCATAAATGGCTTTAATTTCCTCAAAGGAGAAGTTGGTGATCGGAATTATGCTTTCTTCTCCCAAGAAGTGGCGAAGTAATTGCTTGATATCACTTACCGGATAGATTGTAATTCCAGGGATTAAAGCGGCTTCCTTGGCATTTTCCTCCGGTATGTATATCTCGTCGAGTTTGAGTTCTTTTGCCCGAATTACCATGGGCAGAACTCCGTTGACCTTGCGCACGTCACCATTCAGCGCGACTTCTCCAATAAGGGCGGCGCAGTCAAGGTTTACCTTGATCTGCTTGGAGGCAATTAAAATGGCGACTAGGATTGGCAGGTCATAAAGGGGACCTTCCTTTTTAAATTCAGCAGGAGCAAGATTGATAGTTATCCTGCTGATAGGAAACTCAAGACCGCAGTTCTTGATTGCGGAGCGCACCCTCTCTTTGGCCTCTGATACTGCCGAATCTGGCAGTCCAACAAGGTCAAAACGAGGCAGTCCATTTGACAGGTCGCATTCGACAAAAACACGCTCTGCACTGAAGCCTTGAAGCCCCATGCTGTTCACTTTTGAGAACATTTGGCACCTCCCTCAATACCATTTGACATTATACCATAAAACGTATTAAAATTAAGGTTAGTTTTGTAGATATGGAGGAAGAATATGGAAAATTACGTTGAACTTTACAATTTGTGGCTTCAAAAGTGTGATGATCCTACTCTTAAAGCAGAGCTTGAAGCAATAAATGGCAAGGATGACGAAATCCTTGACCGCTTCTATAAAAAAATGGAGTTTGGTACAGCTGGTCTTCGTGGCGTACTTGGTGCTGGTACCAACAGAATGAACATCTACACAGTTAATCAGGCAACACAGGGCATTGCAGATTACTTAAATGCAACTTTTGAAAACCCTTCTGTTGCTATCGCATATGACTCAAGAATTAACTCTGATGTATTTGCCAAGGAGACAGCAGCTGTTTTTGCAGCAAATGGAGTTAAAGCATTCCTTTATCCAGCACTTGTTCCAACACCAATGCTTTCCTTTGCTGTTCG
>JAGHVH010000029.1 GCA_018064455.1 Candidatus Limimonas egerieequi
AAATTTGGGAGGCTTTACTCATTTGCTTTCTCTTGCTAAACGTATTTCTTCATTAATTTCATCCAAGGTCATATTTGCTGTGCCATTCTTTATAGCTTCGAGTTTAAGGGACTCCAAAATTTCGAGTCCTTTCGTTGCTTTATCGCTTACCGAATAAATTTCAAATGGTATTTTTCTTTCCCTAACTACGGCTCTCGCAAAGACATTTATTGCAACTGACATATTCATGCCAAAATCATTACAAATCTCTTCAAATTCTTTCTTTAAATTCTCGTCCATTCGAACACTAAATGTAGACTGTGCCATCATTTTGCACCTCCTGTATCTAAATAGTAACATATTAGGTTCACGAAATCAACTGGTTTAAGTATTCGCTCATCGTTAAATATTTTATAAGTCAAATTTTCTGCACAATTTGCTGCTATTGCTTACCATTCGTGCCAAATTTCAAACCGATTGTAATAATTAATTTTTAATAGTTGAAGAATATGGTATAATATCTTAGTGTTTTCCTTGGACAAAGAAATTAAAATTATTTGATAGTTTGGAGAATTAGCTATGAAAACTAACGGTAATAATTACCCGGTTGTTTTAGTCCATGGTTATTTGGGCTGGGGCGAAGACGACAAGCGCGAGGAGCGTTTACACTATTGGGGTGCAAAAAAAGATTGCAACCTCATTGAGCACCTAAGAGATGAAGACTACACAGTATTCGCACCATCACTAGGACCAATGTCCAGTGCATGGGACCGTTCATGTGAACTCTGGGCCTATCTCGTCGGCGGACGAGTAGACTATGGCAAAGTTCACTCAAAAAAGTACGGTCATGCACGTTTCGGTCGCACTTACCCAGGCGTTTTAAAGGACTGGGGACGTGGCGAAAACAAAAAGATAAACATCTTTGGCCACTCATTCGGTGGCCCAACTGTCATCACTTTTTGTAACATCTTGTCAGAAGGTTCAAAAGAGGAACAGGAAGGCACAAAGGAAAGTGACCTCTCTGATTTCTTCAAAGGCAACAAAGGTGATTGGATTCACACATGCACCACTCTCTCTGGTGTAAACAATGGTACTATCTTGGCTTCTATCTTTGGTAGACCACTTCTAAAGCTCTCTTCCCTTGGCCTCTTTATGGGCTTTGGTGCGAAAGCTGAAGAATCAACATTAAAAGATCAGGACCCTCACCTTGATAGATATGGCCTTCAAAGGGAGCCAAAAGACATCGACACACCAATCGAGAACAATATGATGTCTTTTAAAAATATCCTTAATGCATTAAAGTTTACAAGAAATGATTTGGATAACATCATATTTGAAATGGGAATTGAAACCGCATCAAAAGCGATGCCAAAATACGTCAAAGCAAACCCACATGTCTACTACTTTGCAAGAGTAGCTGACTGTTCAAAGAAAAACATTCTTGGCATGTACCATGTCGGTGAGCCATTCAGCAAAATAAGCATTGGTGCAAGTTACATTAGTGGCTCATTCATTTCACGACGCCTCAAGAAAATGGGCATCACAAAGGAATGGCTTAAAAATGACGGACTCGTTAGTGTTCCAGGTCAAAAGGCACCTTTCCACCTTGAATCCATCGAATGGGATGAAAGCCCTGATACAGCAAAGCCTGGCATCTGGCACAACTGCCCTTCTATGTTTTGGTCACACTTAAGTTGGGATGGTTTCGACATACCAATTGATGACTTCTATAAATTCTATGACAAATCACTTGAACTTTACCGTTCCCTACCTGATGGTTAGTTGGAGGCATTATGAGCAAAGATAACAAGACAAATGTAATGCGAGTTCTTGACCAAAAGAAAATACCCTATACCGAGCACTTCTATGAAGGTGTGGTATCGGGCACTGATGTCGCAGAATATTTAAATGAGGATCCAGCAAGATGCTTTAAAACACTTGTTACTGTTGCAGCATCAAAGCAGCACTATGTTTTCATAGTACCAGTTGCTGCCACTCTCGACCTCAAGAAGGCCGCAAAGGCCGTTGGCGAGAAATCAGTCGCCATGATTAAGCAAAGTGAACTGTTACCCCTCACAGGATATGTACACGGCGGCTGTTCCCCTATCGGAATGAAAAAACAGTTCAAAACAGTTGCGCACATCACTGCAAATGATTTTGAAACCATTTTCGTCTCCGCTGGAAAAATCGGATATCAAGTCGAGTTAAACTTTGCTGATATGCAAAAGGTAATCAATATTAAAACTGCTGATATTATCACATAAAAGTAACGCCTCCCGATTTCGGGAGGCGTTTTGTCTTACAGTGAGTTAATCATTGAAATTAAATCTGTGAAGAAAGGTTTGATATTTTTGTGATGGAAGAGACCACCACTAAGTGACATATGGTCACCATCAAAAGTAGGCATGATGTTCCATGTGCCAGGAGTGATATTCTTTGCATTGAATTTCTGTGATGGAGCAGATGATGGAGCCATAGCCGAGATAGTATTTACAAGGCCATCGTTCTCAAGCCATGATTCGTCAATTACAATGCCGCCCTTTGTTGTGCCAGTGTAAACACCCATTGCACGAGCAGACATTCTAAAGAGGACTTCTGTCTTCTTGTTGTCTGGTGCATATGTACCATTTGCCTGCTTTACTGTAGAAGATGCTGGGTATGAAAAATAGTATACATCTGGAAGTGTCTCGATTGTTGCGTTAAGAGCTGCTGCATTATCGATGTCCATATCGTAATTTGCATAATCCTTGTCGCTTCTGCCGTCACCTTCCTCAGAGTTTGCCTTACCCATAGCACCTGAAAGTGCGCTCTCAATTTTACCATTTAAACCTGTTGTTGGATTTGGATCATCCTCTGGCTTAACAAGGTAAGCTGTTGTACCGTTATGAGGTGCTGCAAGAGTTGTCATACTGTAGATATAATCACCCTTGCCACCCTCAAAGAATGGTGATACGTCATCGCCTGATGCCTTAACCTCATCCTCTGCACCATTTGCAAGGATCTGTGAGAAAAGCCTTATTGTTGCGCCACCGAAAGAGTGACCAACAAGATTAATCTTGTGCTCACTATCAAAATTATCTATAAGTGCTTTGCCTGTGAAGTCCTCACCATAGCGGTCATGTCCCATTGCCTTTGAGTGAGCCTCACCATAGTCAACGCGAGTACCTGTAAGCTGAGCATAGAGTTCGCAAGCACGGTCCCAAGCTGAACCGTGAGGGCTTACTGATGCAGCAGCAACGTCAATGCCCTGCTTTTCGAGATACTTAACAAGGTCTCCACCAAACATGCCCCAATATGGCATGAATTTATATTGGGCGTCATATGAGCCCCAACCGGAAAGACCATGTACTAATACGTATGTGTACTGTGTTTTCCAACCACTCTTGTCAAGGTTCTTATCAACCTTTGGCATACGGTAAACAAATACGCCAGTGATAAGGAGTACGATGACAAGAAGGACAATTAGTAATTTCTTATGTTTTTTCATAATTGTCGCCTCTTAAAACTTAGTGTTTTGATTATACACCTTTATAGTGTATAATAAAAGGCGGTGATTAAATGGATAGGAATTTAGAACTAAAGGGCGCGAAGAATACTCGCGACTTTTTTGGTCTGCCTACAAAAGATGGCAGAACCATCAACACTAAAGCATTTGTAAGAACATGTACACTCGATAAACTTAATAAAAAAGACAGAGCAAAACTCTTTGGTGAATATGGAATCAAGACAATAATTGACCTTCGAGACGTATATGAGACTGAGGAAAAGCCCGACATCAAAGTCGATGGTGTTGAGTACATCAATATCCCAATCTTTACAGAGACAACTGTTGGTGTTTCCTTTGAGAAGAAGAGTCTTTCCATGCTCTCTGAAATCCCAAGCTATGAAATAATCTATGCTAGAATGATTAACGAAGAGGGATGCCGCGAACACTTGCGCTCTGTTTTTGACATCATCGTGAACAGCAATTCACCCGTTGTATGGCACTGCTCAGAGGGCAAGGACAGATGCGGCATTGTATCAGCCCTTTGGCTGTCTATTCTCGGCGTACCATACGACGAGATAATGAAAGACTACATGCTTACAAATGATGTCCCATCTAAGAATAAGGCCAGGTACTACAAACTTGTCCTCCTTGCAACAAGGGACAAAAAGCAAGCCGATGCGATACTTCCCCTCTTTGAAGCACACGAATCGTTCCTTGATTCAGCTTTCAATGCCATAGACGAAAACTTCGGTGGCATTGATAGCTTCATCGAAAACGAGCTCGGCATTTCAAAGGAAAAACGCATCGAACTACAAAACAAATACTTAGCATAACAAAACGCCTCCCAGCCGGGAGGCGTTATTGTTTTATTTCTTAAGTGGGAGTTTGATTACGACCTTGAAAAGGTCACCATCGATTGTGATATCAAACTTGCCACCTTGGAGTTCTGTTAAGGACTTGGCTATTGAAAGTCCAAGGCCAGATCCCTCTGTTGTCCTCGAGTCCTCACCACGAACAAAGCGTTCGGTCAAATGCTCTGCATCAAAATTCATCTCTTCACGTGAGATGTTCTTCATCTGAAGGAGTGCTTCTCCGTTCTCCTCAGAGAGGTCAAGATATACTCGTGTGCCAGGAAGAGCATACTTCTTAACATTGGAGAAGAGGTTCTCAATAATACGATATGTCTTTTGACCATCTGCGACAACATAGATTGGCTCGCTTGGAGTATTCATCTTAAGATCGAGTTTCAACTCGTCCAAAGTGTCCTCATACTCACCAAATACTTGCTCTGTGAGCTCGTTTAAGTTGATTTCAACAAGATTTAAAGTAACGTTGCCACTTGATGCCTTTGAGGCCTCTACAAGGTCCTCAATGAGCTTTTTAAGTCTTGCTGATTTCTCATCAAGCACATTGATATATTCGCATGCTGTCGCATCCTCAATGTCACACTGCTTTAAGAGATCAGTATAAGTGATAATGCTTGTAAGTGGAGTCTTTAAATCATGCGACACGTTGGTGATGAGTTCTGCCTTTGTACGCTCATTCTTGAGCGCATCCTCAATTGCAATATTGAGACCACTTGTTAGGTTGTTTACCTTCTCGCCCATTGGTATCAATGCCTCTGGCATTACACCGAGTGGGACCGAGAAGTCATAGTCACCTGACTCCGCCTTGGTAAGCGCTGATGCTATCGCATCAAGACCATTGGAAAGGCGCTTAATATAAAGGAATGCTACAAGTGTAATGATGATAGCAAGGATTGTTGGAGTTGCAAAATTCATTGTGGCGAAATAAACAATAGCGCATACAAACATCAAGAGAATATAAAGTGTGAATACAAGGAAAATTCTCTTCTTTATTTCACCATGAGTAATCTTTGAAATGCCAGCGTTAGCCCATGTCTTAATTGTTGGCCAGTTCTTGACAATAAGTTTATAAATAATTGTATTTTTAAAGAACTGTTTGTTCATTGCTTGGCGTCTTACAGACATAAGCCACTCAATGAAGAACAAGTTTGCAAAGATTGTTGCATAAGCAACAATTCTAGATGGCTTGAATATTGAATTCCATCCAATCGACTCCATATATACAACCATAGGAATTGTAGCTAATGCTACAACAAAAGCCGCTGACAATACAAAATGTATTGAATTTGGAAGTTTATCAAGTAAAGTAAGCTGTGGATTTGTGAAAACTATGAGGAGTACCAGCGTTAAAATCCACAATGCAAATTCGATTATGAGTGTCACAACATTGGTTGAAAGCTGATCAATCTGATCCATTTGCATATAGTAGAGGTCAGAATATACATCCTCATATTTGCTAATATTCTCATCTGTCAAATTGACATGTACATAGCAATCAAAGCGCTCTGGATCCATTGTTCCAAAACAGTAGTCATAGTACTGATATGAATCAGTAATATCAATCATATCTCCATAACCATTGACGTACCATGGCCAACCATCCTTACCCTCAAGCACATTACGAAGAGTTTGGCTTATTTTAAGATTGCCTCCAACCACCGATGCTGTGAAGTTTTTATCATCGTAGTGGCTAATAAGTTCAATTATATTTTTTGGTGCTGGCTCAATGTTGGTATACACTTCTCCTGTGTTTTTATCAAGGAAGTAGTACTGATAGTTTTTGAGGTTTGCAAGATAGTTTTCTTGCTGCTCAAAATCAGCCGCGAACGATGCACGGCGTGCCTTGATTTCCTCTTCGCAAAGCTTTGCGTTTTCGCTTCTTATAGCATCATAGTCCACATCAGTATAGCCTTGAAGTATTGGAAATCCCTTATAAAAGTACTTACCATCACTATCTTTATAAAGTCCAGTTACACTATTGCCATAGCCAAAATCTATACTTCTGCTATCAGCATCAATCTGTTGATCGGAAGAAAAATGAATGATTATTTTATCACTCTCTGATGTTGGAAGATATGGATAGTAATACTCCTCTATGTTGTAATCATATTCGTAGTGACCCTCTACAAAATTAATTTCTCTCCATACTATGTTGAAGTTTGCAATACTATCATATCTTGCCTTTATATTCTTCTCTGTTTTGATAAAAGCTGAGCCATCTTGGACCTTGGTTTTGTCACCATAGGTTGAGATAAATTTGCGCACCTTACCTGTATCTGAACGAATCTGTTTTGCAAAAGCAGAGTTGCAGTTGCCAAGAGGAGTACTTGCAGCCTTTAAAGAATAAATACCATTTAAATTATAGTTGTTTTCATAAAATTCATAGAGACTCTGTCCTGTGAAATAGCATTCTGCAAAAAGTATACAGGATAGTATTATAAGTATTATTTTTAAGAATTTACTACTTCGAATCCTTGTCAATTTTGTATCCAATGCCCCACACCACCTTTATGTACTTCGGATCTTTTGGGTTAATCTCAATTTTTTCTCTAATTCGGCGAATATGCACTGTTACAGTCTTTTCTGTAGCAAAAGCCTCTTCGTGCCACACTGCCTCATATATCTGATTTGTTGAAAGAACATGTCCCATGTTCTCCATTAAATATTCGAGAATCTTGTACTCTGTTGCTGTTACCTTGATATCTTCGCCATCGACACTGACGGTCTTGGCCTCTGTATCAAGTACCAGTCCGCCACTCTTTAATATTGAATCACTTATCTCAAGGCTGCCAAGATTTGTGTATCGCCTAATCTGTGACTTTACTCGTGCAACAAGTTCAAGTGGATTGAACGGCTTCGTCACATAGTCGTCTGCGCCAAAAGACAGTCCTGCTATCTTGTCTGTGTCCTCAGACTTGGCAGATAGCATGATGATTGGCACATTCTTGTTTTGACGAAGCTTGGTTGTTGCCGTAAGTCCATCCATACCTGGCATCATTATATCCATAATGATGCAGTGAAGTTCAGTATTCTCGGCAACAGCTAAAGCTTCCACGCCATTTGTTGCACGATATACTTTATATCCCTCATTGTTTAGGTATATTTCAATACTATCAAGGATGGCTTTGTCGTCATCGCAGACCAAAACATTGTACATTGTGATTCCCCCATTTCATTCTCTGATACATATATTAAAATGTAATGAAGTTACAAAAGATACTAGTAATAATTACAAAAAAGTTAAAAAAGCCCCAGCGACGCTGGGGCTTTAGAATTAGTCAAGGAAGTCCTTGAGTTTCTTGGAACGTGAAGGATGACGAAGTTTACGGAGTGCCTTCGCCTCAATCTGACGAATACGCTCACGAGTAACGTTAAACTCCTTACCAACTTCTTCAAGTGTTCTTGGATGTCCATCCTCAAGACCAAAGCGAAGAGAAAGAACCTTTTCTTCTCTTGGAGTGAGTGTCTTGAGTACCTCAGCAAGCTGCTCCTTGAGGAGTAACATTGACGCAGCATCAGCTGGTGCTAATGCATCATCATCTGGGATAAAGTCACCAAGATGTGAATCTTCCTCTTCACCGATAGGTGTTTCAAGAGAAACTGGTTCCTGAGCTACGCGAAGGATTTCACGTACCTTTTCAACAGGCATATCAAGTTCCTTGGCAATCTCTTCAGCCGTTGGATCACGACCGTTCTTGTGAAGAAGGATAGAGTTTGTCTTCTTAACCTTGTTGATAGTCTCAACCATGTGAACTGGGATACGGATTGTTCTTGCCTGGTCAGCAATGGCACGTGTGATTGCCTGGCGAATCCACCATGTTGCATATGTTGAGAACTTAAAGCCCTTTGTAAAGTCAAACTTGTCTACTGCCTTGATGAGGCCAAGGTTACCCTCTTGGATAAGGTCAAGGAAAGACATTCCACGACCAACGTATCTCTTTGCAATAGATACAACAAGACGAAGGTTTGACTCAGCAAGCTTTTTCTTTGCTTCCTCATCGCCCTCAGATATACGGATAGCAAGGTCGATTTCCTCCTCTGGTGTAAGAAGTGGAACTCTACCAATTTCCTTTAAATATACCTTAACGGGGTCATCCATTGCTGCATTCTTGTTTGCATTATCAACTGCACCAAGCTCAACAGCCTTTGGCATTTCAAGATCGAAATTGAGGGATTCGAGAGCGGCATCGCCAAGGTCATCGATAATCTCGATGCTGTTCTGCTCGAGAGTTTCGTAGAGCCTGTCGAGCTCATCCATATCCATATCAATTTCGACAATTGCGGCATCAATGTCATTTGTTGACAATCTGCCCTGTGCTTTGCCCTTTTCTACAAGGGCAGAAATGACATTGCTCTTTTTTTCTTCTGCCATATTTACTCTCCTCTTTTATCTTTGAAAAGCTTCAAGAATTCTTCATCACTAAGGGAAGCAGGATTAATCTTATCAACCTTTTTCTTTTCGTTTTCCTCTTTGAGGACATTGATGCAATCCTGCACTTCTCTAAATGTGTTTGAAATAAGGTCACCACTATTTTGTAGTTTTACTAGGCGACCCATCTCCTCTGGGGAGAACTCGGATGAAAGATAAATAAAGTCAATCGATTGACCGGAACCTATCCTATCACGTAGCACTTCATACGCGTGCCTATAAAAATCACTTAAAAAGTCGTCCGGTGTCAATTGCTCCTCTATTTTCTTTAAGAAATCCGGGTTACTTTGAAGGGAAGCAATTATTGCCTCCTCTGCCTTGTGAGCCCTTATTCCAAAATCATTTCTTGTAGATGTCTTGTCCTTATACTCATTAAAAGACTTATCAAGGCTACCATAATCTGCGCGACGCCTATTGCGATTTAATCGCTTCTCTGCATCGACAACTTGAGCCATGATGGCATCACGGGAAACAGACAGTTCCTCTGACAGACGAGATATATAAACGTCCTTCTCAATTGCACCCAGTGGTGCGAGTACTGGTACCGCCAGTCGTAAGTACTTTATACGTCCGTCATCAGTAGTAAGGTCTAGTCCCTCTCTACAAGTAAGAAGCTTATATTCAATTTCGTTCATAGCGCCTGAAAGAATTGACTTCCAACGCTCTGGACCAAATTTTTTGATAATTTCATCAGGGTCTTTGCCTTCGCTATACTTAAGCGGATGGATGTTGAGATTGGTCTCAGAAAGCTTATCTATAGCGCTTCTTAAGGCTTTTTGACCCGCCTCGTCGCTGTCGTATGAGAGGTAGACTTTGGAGCAGTAATGCGAAATAAGTCGTACCTGCTCAGGAGTTAGAGCAGTGCCGAGGCCAGCGACAGCGTTTGTAAAGCCTGCTTGATGAAGCGCGATAACATCCATATAGCCCTCGCAGAGTATCAAGCTGTCCTCGCCAGAGGACTTGGCAAAATTGAGGGCAAAAATATTGTTACCCTTTTTGTATATTAGCGTGTCACTAGTGTTTAAATACTTTGGCTTTGAGTCATCAAGAACTCGTCCACCAAAGGCAATAATATTGCCACGAAGGTCAATAATAGGGGTCATCACCCTATTCCTAAAGAAAGGATAAAATCCTTTCTCACTCTTGCGCACCAAATCCCCTTCGTAAAGCTCTTGCGCAGAGTATCCTTTGGAACGCATGTAATTTATGAATGTGTTCCAATCATTTGGGGCATAGCCAAGGCCAAAATGCTTGATTGTCTGTGGTGTGAGACCACGACCAAGCCAATAGTTAAGGCCTACTTCGCCCTCTTTACTTGTCATATATTGATAAAAGAAACGCGCTGCTTCCTTGTTCATCTCAAGCATGCGCTTTTTCTTCTTAATAATCGTGTCATCATACTGCTCATTTGGCATTTGAAGACCGGCCTTGTCAGCAAGCATCTTGACTGCCTCGATATAATCGAGGTTTTCGATGTCGCGGATAAAGGTGATGGCGTCACCGCCCTTGGTACAGCCAAAGCAGTAATAGGACTGACTCTCTGGATAGACAACAAATGAAGGTGTCTTTTCACTGTGGAATGGGCAGAGACCTTTTGTGAGCCTACCAGCGCGCTTTAAATCAACATATTCACCTATTAAATCTTCGATGTCGATACGGTCACGAAGTTGCTCTAAGAATTGGTCATTAAACCTTGTTGCCACAGTGTTCACCTCCTAGTCAACCCAGAAGCGTGGAACGAATAAGCTGTTGTACATTGAAAGGGCGTAATGATCACTCATACCACTGATGTAATCACATGCGGCACGCTCAATATTCTCATTTGCCGCTACTGCCCTGTACTCGTCAGTCATTTCTTCTGGATGTTCTTTGAAATAGTTATAGAGTTTCGTTACGATGTCCATTGCTTTGCCTTCTTCGCCCTTACAGATAGGGTTTGTGTAGACATTTTTAAACATGAACTCGTGAATCTCGTTATATGCTTCCTCAATGTCTGGTGCCATCTTGATCTCCTCATCGGAGTTTTCAATTATCGACAGTACCATCGTATTGATACGCTGTGCCTTGCGATATCCAAGGACATCACGAAGGTGCTTTGGAATGTCATCCTCTGTGATAATGCCTGCCCGCTCCGCATCATCAATATCGTGATTGATGTATGCGATATGGTCAGCGTACTTTACTATTCTACCCTCAAGAGTGTCCGATTCTTTGCCCTCCGTGTGACAGCGGATGCCGTCACGTACCTCATATGTGAGGTTGAGGCCTCGGCCGCTCTTCTCGAGGACGTCTACAACACGGAGGCTCTGCTCATAGTGCTTGAATCCACCTGGATACACCGCATTCAAGGCACGCTCACCAGCGTGACCAAATGGCGTGTGTCCAAGGTCGTGACCTAGAGCTATCGCCTCGGTTAAGTCCTCGTTAAGGCGGAGGCCGCGGGCCATCGTACGTGCTATTTGAGATACCTCAAGGGTATGTGTAAGTCTTGTCCTATAGTGGTCACCTGTTGGAGCCAAAAAGACTTGTGTCTTGTGCTTGAGTCTTCTGAATGAACTTGAATGGATAATCCTATCCCTATCGCGTTGGTACGCGGTACGAATTTCATCTTCCTCTTCTTCTATCTCCCTGCCCTTTGTGTTTACAACGTGCATAGCTCGTGGAGAGAGAGTCAAGTCCTCTATTCGCTCTGTCTCTTCTCTAATAGTTCCCATAGACTTACCTCAGTCATTTTTCTCCTTGCGAAGAATTGCCCCTGCTTTTATATTCTTGTCGCACTTAATCCTGATAGTTGCCATTGGATTTGGTGCAACATCAATACTTTCACCTTTTTCATTGAGCATCTCTGTTACTTTAATCGTGTATGGCTCTGTTTGTGGTTCAAGCACCTCAAGCTCATCACCGACAAAGAAACGGTTGCGTTGGATAACGTCTACGAACTCCCCATCAGAGCCAAGTACGTTCGCAATGATGTCCCACTCACGGATATATATGCCATCGTAATATACGTGTGCATTCTCATTTGGATTGTTGAAATAGAAACCTGTGCAATAGTCCCTATAGCTTATCTTGCGCATCTCATCAATAATCCACTGTGATGGTCTAAAGTCCATAGATGGATTTTTAAGATACTCGTCAATTGCTGCCCTGTATGCATTTGTAACTGCAGCAGCATAATAAGCTGACTTAGCGCGTCCTTCAATTTTGAAACTGTCAACGCCAGCAGCGACAAGCTCTGGGATATGCTCTATCATACACATATCCTGTGAGTTCAAAATATATGTACCGTCACTGCTGTCAGTAATTTCAAAGAACTGACCAGGACGCTTTTCCTCAACTAGGTGGTACTTCCAACGGCATGGCTGTGCACAGTCGCCCCTATTTGCATCCCTACCAGTCAAATAGTTTGAGAGCATACAACGTCCCGAGAAAGACATACACATTGCACCGTGAACAAAGCACTCTATCTCCAAATCAGATGGTGTCTTTGCGCGAATCTCTGCTATGTCATCAAGACATACTTCACGCGCCATAACGATACGTTTGGCGCCCATGTCATAGAGAACGTTGGCGGTCTCGTAGTTTACAACGCCTGTCTGTGTTGACATGTGGATGTCGATGCCAGGCGCATATTTTTGCGCCATACGCATTACGCCGACATCCGCAATGATAAAGGCGTCGACGCCAGCGTCTGCTGCCACCTCAAAGAAGTGAGGTAAAGATTCTACCTCACTGTTGCGTGGCAATGTATTTGCAACAAGGTGGACAGCCGTGCCATTTTTATGGCACTTGTCCACTGCCTGTTTCAATGTCACATCATCAAAGCTCTCCGTTGCCGCACGCATGTTAAAGAGCTGACCGCCAAGATATACCGCATCAGCGCCATACATAAGCGCTGCGTCAAGGCGTTCAGCATCACCTGCTGGTGCAAGGAGCTCTGGTTTCTTACTTATCTTCATCTTCTACTCCTGCTACTGCATTATACATGAGTCTGTTACGCTCAGCCTCTGTCTTTGCTGCATACATCTTGCCAGCAGAATCATGGCCAAAGAAGTAGTACTCTGTTTCAGCTGGGTTAAGAACTGCCTTGATAGCATCGTCACCTGGGCAGCAGATTGGACCTGCTGGAAGTCCGATACACTTGTATGTATCGTACTTTGCTGCAAATACATCAGCCTCACCGGATGTTACGTTTGGCTTGATGAATTTTGCAACATATACAGTTGTTGCATCTGACTGGAGGCAACGGAATGAAGATGACTTAAGACGGTTGTTGAATACAGATGCAATGATTGGCATCTGCTCAGCGTCGCCTGCCTCCTTTTGAATGATTGAAGCAAGTGTGATAACTTCGTCTACTGACATGCCAAGTTCCTTAGCACGCTTTGCATAGTCATCAGTCCACTTCTCATCAAAGTTCTCAAGGAGTCTCCTAATTACTGAACTTGCGCTCTGTCCTACGTAGAACTCGTATGTATCAGGGTAGAGGTAACCCTCAAGATAGTTGTATCTTGCAGACCTATTTTCAATTGACTTGACGAAGTCAAAGTCAAGGACAGCACTCTCTAAGTTCTTGTAGAAGTCACCCTTGGTACAAACCTGTGCCTTCTCGAGTTTAAGTGCTATCTGGTCAACGTTAAGTCCCTCTGGGATTGTTACCATTACAGTATCAGCCTTTTGTACTTCCTTACATGAGAGGAGCATCTTTTCAAGACCCATAGAAGGTGTCAAATCGAATGAACCACTAAGGTATGCTGCTTTACCAGCGCTACCGTGAAGATCACCAGTGAGTGACATAAACATCTTGCAAAGATACTTATGTTTGATAAGGCCCTGCTTCTTAAACTGGCTTATCAATTTACTTGTTGTAGCGTTCTCTGAGACAGTAACAGTAACCACCTCATCGCTTCTGTTAAAGGCCAATATATCGTTTACGAAAGACATTGAATAAACTGAAAGAATCACGGAAATAGCTACAAGGACACCGACGTAGATAAGTGCACCCTTGGTACCATTTGCACGTAAGAATTCCTGAAGGCCAGCACCATTTACGCCCTTTAAGGTAGTTTTACGCTTTCTTGCGGCAGCACCAGTCTTGCGCCTTGGTCTTGTTGGGCTCACTGGAGCCTTTGGTTCACGGCTCACTGGTGGCTCTGCTGGGCGCGCAGGTTTTCTAGCGGCAAAGTAAACCTCGCCACTGTAATATTCCTCATCATTCTTTTTTTGAACAGCCGGTGCACTCTGCACTGGCTGCTGTGGAGTATCGAAGTTCACGAAATGTGCCTCCTGTGCTCCATCATCGTCACTCGAAGATTTAATGTTAGCCATTAAGGCTTCAAGTTCTTTGTCTACGTCGTATGCCATTTCTTAAAATGTCCTCCGTTAATATCTACATTGCATAGAGTCTGTGACTCTCTTTGCGGCATCAATGCCAACAAACTGCGCAGCGATTGCTTCGCCAAATTTCATAGCAGCGCCAGGACCGTCGGCAGTGATAATTTTGCCATCTACTGTGACCTCCGCACCAGTAAATACTGCTGCATGGAGTTCACGCTCAAAACCTGGGAAGCAAGTTGCTTTCTTGCCCTTTAAAAGTCCCAAATGTCCGAGCACAGATGGCGCTGCGCAGATAGCGCAGATTAATCTATCGTTATCAAAACAATACTTAATTGCTTGACGCACATCTTCGTTTGCGTCCAAGTTGCGTGTTCCAGGCATTCCACCTGGAAGGATAACTGCATCTATATCGTCATAGTTTATGTCAACAAGTGAGATGTCTGCTGTAATGTCAATGCCATGGGCACCAGTTACAGTTTTATCCGACGAATCCACTACGGCAACAGTTGATACCTCAACGCCAGAACGACGAAGGATGTCGACTGGAGTAATAGCTTCTACTTCTTCAAAACCATTTGCCAAAAACAGATAAACCATGTTGTCCTCCTTAGCTGAGTGTCAAACCGATATATGCGTTTCTCATTTCACGAAGTCCCATCTGAGCATTCTCATTGAGTGCAAGGCACATACCGACACGAACAATACGCTCATCTGGCGAGTGAATATTTGAGTTAACAGGAAGAATAAATGTGAAGCGTTCAGCCTCTTCTTCCAAAAGAAGCATTGTATAGAGCTCACCTGGATCAGCCAATGTGCACATTTCCTTAACGTATACTACGTTCTTGCCCATGTTGTACATTGCATAGCCGTCGCTTGTAAATGCGATAGAACCAGATGATGCGTTGTGAGCATACATTGCATACTTGATGCCTTCTGTGCCCCAGTTAATATAGTCACCGAAGCCCAAGCACTCTTGACGGATTGCAAGCAAATCAAGTGAGTATGCGTGTGTAAGATCAGGCTCAACTGCCTTGCCCTTGAGTTCCTCACGAGTGAAGTGAACAATCTTGTTGTAAAAAGCTACTTGATAGCCAAACTTTGCATAATAGTTAAAGAGATAATCCTCAGCAGGTGCAACAACAATAAAATCAATGCCACGCTCAACTGCAACTTCCTCTGCCATCCTAAGGATGCCAGTCATATGGCCTTTGTTCCTGTGGCTTGGATGAGTTGTTGCAGCATAGAGATAATATGTGCTGTAAAGACGTCCATTGATAACAAGCTGACAAGGAAGCAAGAATGCACATGCTACTGCTATTCCCTCTTCGCGAGAGACGATTGCATAGCCATCCTTGTACATGGTATCAAGGAAAGTCTGAATATACTCATCTGAATCAGCAAATGCCATACGCCACATTGCCATCAATTGTGGAAAGTCACCACTGTTTGCAAATTCTACTACGTGGTCCATAATGCACCCCCATTAAACGATCTGTGCTACTAGTGCTTCTATATCTGCTGCAATATCATCAATTGCTCTTGGCTCGTCGCCTTCATAGCACTTAACAATACTCCAGCCTAATTTTTCTGCTGCATACATGCCGGCCTCACGGCAAGCAAGTAAATATGAAACATCGGCCTCGTGAACATCCTTCTTGCCCTCATCACCGTGGTACCTAGAAGTCATAAGTTTTTGAGAAATCTCAACAGGCATATCGAGAAAGACAACAAGTGATGGCTTTGGAACGCCAATCTTGCCATACTCAAAATCCTCAAGCCACAAAAGGTATTCATCCCAATCAGACTTATCAAGCTTGGTCATCTGGTGAGCAGCATTTGATGTTGCATATCTGTCAGCGAGGATTACCTTACCTGACTCGTAGTCATCCTTCCACTTGGTAACGAAGTTTGCATATCTATCAACTGCATAAAAGCTTGATGCAGCATACGCATTAACATCTGTTGGTTTACTACCAAACTCACCACCAAGATACATGCGTACTAGTGCAGATGACTCAGAACCATAGTCAGGAAGTTTTATCTGATGGACATCGATACCTTTGCCCTCAAGATACTTAAGTACTAGTTCTGTCTGTGTTGATTTGCCAGAACCATCAAGTCCTTCAATAACAATCAAATTACCCATTGTTTCCCTCGCCTTATATATTAGTAAACATAGTTACTCTATTATAATAAGATAATAATTCAATCTATTATAACAGAGGCGAAATTGATATACAAGTGGAAAAGAAAATAAAAGGACTGTAAAGCGATATCGATTTACAGTCCCCTATTTGTATCATTTATTTATCCATCGATATATAAGTTTTCCTTATACCTGCGTACAAATCCGATGCCACCATACCAGCAACGCTCGTGTCCTCTAACACGATTTCGGCCGCGTTTCCATGGATAAATGCACCTGCACACGCTGCATCAAAGGCCGAAAGCCCTTGCGCAATTAATGCACCAATAATACCAGAAAGCACATCCCCTGAACCACCTGTCGCAAGGGCAGCGTTGCCACTATTATTGATATACACTGTTTCATCATCATAAGTTGCAACCACTGTTGCAGCACCCTTGAGCAAAACAGTTACATTGTGACGCTTTGAAAACTCCTCAGCAATGCCTTCCCTGTTAGCCTCAATCTCAGCAACTGTAAGGCCTGTAAGCCTTGACATTTCACCTGGATGAGGAGTTAAAACAACTGGTACTGATACCTCATCTAAAATAGATAAATCAGAAGCAAGCACATTAATACCATCAGCATCAACAACCACTGGACACTTGGCACTTCTAAGCACTGAGAAGACAACTTCTTTGACATCCTCAGTTGCTGAGAGTCCTGGTCCAATCACAATTACTGAAGCCTTTGCCATATATGTCTGAAGGAGTGATATGCACTCCACTGTCGCTGCCAATTTACCATCAATACATGGGAGTGGCAAGAGCATTACCTCTTTGAATCCACTGGCAAGGGATGCATATGCAGACTCTGGGAAAGCGACTGTTGTAAGGCCTGCTCCAGCAACACATGCAGCACCACTACAAAGGCATGCTGCACCAGGCATATTCCTGCTTCCAGCGATGCAAAGCACATGACCAAAATCATTTTTGTGAGCTGTCACAGCACGCTCTGGAAGCATATCAGATACTTCTGTTAGTGAGAGGCTCTTGAGCCTTGGTGAAACGGATGATAACGCCTCTAAACTAATGCCAATATTGAGTACTGTGACTTGGCCACAGAGTTCTCTTGCTGGGAAGAAAACATGGGCTGGTTTGAGTGTTGTAATCGCAAGTGTTACATCGGCACAAACAGCATATTTACAAGCCTCTCCAGTATCTGTATTAACTCCACTTGGCACATCAACAGCAACTACAAAAGCAGTTGATGTATTAATCAATTTAAAGACCTCTGAGCACACTTCATCAGGCTCACCATGGAATCCTATTCCAAAGATACAATCAACCAAAATATCGGCTGATGCGATGGCATCCGCTGCGCCCTCTGGATCCCAATCGTACCTTATGATATCCACTATCATAGAATCCACTTTGTGATACATCTCGAGGGCGTCAGTTGCAAGTGGCGCTCCCTGGGCCAGCACGATTGTCACGTGCGCCCCAGCCTCAACAAGCTTCCTTGCAATGACGAATCCATCTCCGCCGTTTTTGCCCTTACCGCAGACAACACATACCGTGTTGTCGCGCTTTATATACTTTCCAATCCTTTTAGCACACGCAGCGCCTGCGTTTTCCATCAATCTAATAAAAGGAATGCCTATTTCATTTTCTCGCTCCTCTACGAAGCGTATTTCATCAGTAGTATAAATTTTCAAAGTTATCACCACCACTTTAATTTTACCATACTGCATTAATAAATAAAATACATATTGAAAAAGGTTTTAGTTGGTGTTAAAATGCTTTAGTAACAATTATATAGAAACGCGTTGACGGAAAGAGTAAGTTTGCACACGCCTTTTACAGAGAGCGCCAGTCACCGGTTGAGAGCTGGCACAAAGGACACTAACCGAAGTTCACTCCTGAGCAGTTTCCGTACACCTCACGTCACGAGGTCTTGAGTGCCTAGAGTTTACTTTAGGAATTTGGGTGGTACCGCGGAGTTTATGCTTCGTCCCTACATTGTGGGGACGAAGCTTTTTTCGTCCCAAATTAAAGGAGGAAAAATATGAGACAGCAACTTGAAGAAATCAGAAAGAATGCTGAAGCTGCTCTTGGTGAAGTTAGCTCTCTTGAGGAACTTGACGCTATCCGTGTTAAGTATCTCGGTAAAAAGGGTGAACTCACAGCAGTTTTAAAGCAGATGGGTGGACTTTCCCCAGAAGAGCGTCCAGTAGTTGGACAGATTGCAAACGAAGTTCGTGAATACATCCAAAGTGAGGTTGACAACAAGGCTGCACAGCTTAAATCAGCTGCTATGGATGCACAGCTCCTCAATGAGACAATAGACGTTACTCTTCCTGGTGAAGAGTGTGAAGTAGGTCATAGACACCCACTTTCAATCGTTCTTGATGAAGTTAAGGAAATCTTCCAGGGCATGGGATTTGATATCATCTCTGGTCCGGAAGTTGAGCTTGATTACTACAACTTTGAAGCACTCAACATTCCAAAGGATCACCCTGCTCGTGATACACAGGATACTTTCTATATCACAGATAATATCCTTCTTAGAACACAGACATCTCCTTGCCAGATTCGTGCAATGGAGGAAAGAAAACCACCTCTTCGTGTAATTTCTCCAGGTCGTGTTTATCGTTCAGATGCAGTTGACGCAACTCACTCCCCTCTCTTCCATCAGATTGAGGGTCTCGTAGTTGATGAAGGCATCACAATGTCTGACCTTAAGGGCACGCTTGATACACTTGCAAAGAAGCTCTATGGTCCTGAGACCAAGACACGTTTCAGACCTCACCACTTCCCATTCACAGAGCCTTCATGCGAAGTAGACGTATCTTGCTTCAAGTGCGGCGGCGTTGGCTGCTCTATGTGTAAGGGCGAAGGTTGGGTTGAAATCCTTGGTGCCGGTATGGTTCATCCAAAGGTACTTAAAAACGGTGGTATTGACCCAGAGAAGTATTCAGGCTTTGCTTTCGGTCTTGGCCTTGAAAGACTTGTAATGTTTAGATTTGGTCTCGATGATATGCGTATGCTCTACGAAAATGACGTACGTTTCCTCGAGCAGTTTTAAGGAGGTGCTTTCATGAATTTATCTAAGAGATGGCTTGCAGAATTCGTGCAGGTAGAAGACACAGACAGAAACTTTGCGGAAGCACTTACCCTCTCAGGTTCAAAGGTTGAGTCCTATGAACATGAAGGCGCAGTACTTGAAAACATCGTAGTAGGTCACGTTGAGGAGATTGAACGTCACCCTGATTCAGACCACCTTTGGGTTTGCAAAATCGACGATGGTTCAGGCGAAATTATTCAGATTATCACTGGTGCACAGAACGTTTCAAAAGGCGACTATGTTCCAGTAGCAAGACATAAATCAGTTATCGCATCAGGCGACAAAATCACAGCTGGCAAGCTCCGTGGACTTGAGTCACGTGGTATGCTCTGCTCACTTAGCGAACTAGGCCTCACCGTTCATGATTTCCCATATGCTATTGAGGATGGCATCTTCATCCTTGGCGATGACTGCGACAAGACAGTAGGTACGGATATCCGCACAGCAATCGGATATGACGACACAATCGTTGAGTTTGAGATTACATCAAACAGACCTGACTGCCTTTCAATCATTGGTCTCGCACGCGAGACAGCTGCAACATACAATGCTCCGCTTAACCTCCACACACCAGAGGTTAAACCTGGTGATGAGGACGTTAACTCATACCTCAAGGTTGACATCGAGGCACCAGACAAGTGCTATCGCTACTGTGGTGCCGTTGTTAAAAACGTACGCGTAGCACCATCTCCACGCTGGATGCGTGAGAGACTCCGTGCATGTGGCGTACGCCCTATCAACAACATCGTTGATATTACAAACTATGTAATGCTTGAATATGGTCAGCCAATGCATGCCTTCGATTTACGTTTCCTTGAAGGAAACCACGTAATCGTAAGGAATGCGAAGGCTGGAGAATCAATAACTACTCTCGACGGCGAGGAGCGCGAACTCGGTACTGAGATGCTTGTCATCGCCGACGAGAAGAAACCTGTAGCCGTAGCCGGCGTTATGGGCGGCGAATACTCAGGAATCATGGATGACACAAACACAATCGTGTTTGAGTCAGCATGCTTCAACGGAGTAGCTGTTCGCCGCGCTGCCAAGGGCCTTGGTATGCGTACAGAGTCCTCTGCACGCTTTGAAAAGCAGCTCAACCCAGACGACTGCGACACTTGTCTTCGCCGTGCTCTTGAGCTCGTACAGCTCCTTGACGCAGGTAACGTAGTAAACGGTATGGTTGACAACTATGCAACTCCAAAGGAGCCAGTTGTACTTCCATTCGAGCCTGAATGGACTAACAAGTTCATCGGTATCGATGTACCAGCAGATGAGCAGGCAGAAATCCTTCGCAAGATTGGATTTACTGTAGAGGATGGCAAGATTACTGCCCCTGCTTTCCGTATCGACATAGAGCACCAGGCTGATATTTCAGAAGAAATCGCTCGTTTCTATGGTTACAACAATATACCAACAAGAGAACTCTCAGGTGTAGCAAAAGCAACTCTCACACCTCGTCAGAGATTCAATAATCTCCTTGAGAAGACAGCTATGAGTTGTGGTCTTTCAGAGACACAGACATTCTCATTCATCAGCCCTAAGGCTTATGACAAGATCCGTCTTCCAAAGGACAGCGAGCGTCGCAACTGCGTTACAATCATGAACCCTCTTGGTGAGGACACCAGCGTTATGAGAACAACAGCAGTTCCTTCAATGCTCGAAGTACTTGGCAGAAACTACTCAAGAAAGAATGAGCGTGCTGCCCTTTACGAACTCGCAACTGTATATAAGTCAAACGGCATAGACAAGCTTCCTGATGAGAATCAGAACCTCATCCTTGGCATGTATGGCAAGGACTACAACTACTACTCACTCAAGGGTATCGTTGAAAAGATTCTCTCCGCTTGCGGTATTGCAGAATATGACGTAGAGCCAAAGAAGGATGCTCCTGCATTCCACCCTGGCAGAACAGCAATGTTCACAGTTGATGGCAAAATGATTGCTGTATGTGGCGAAGTTCACCCAGCAGTTCTTGAGAACTACGGCATCGGCACACGTGCTTACATCGCAATGATCGACGTTGAGTATCTCTTTGAGAAGGCTGACCTTGTTCGCATCTACAAGGCACTTCCAAAGTTCCCTGCAACAACACGTGACCTTGCATTCGTTGTTGATGCTGACATGCCTGTACTCAAGATTGAAAAAGCAATCTCAGCCGCTACAGGCAAGATCCTTGAGAATATCGAACTCTTCGACGTATATCAGGGTGCTCAGGTTGGTGAGAACAAGAAGTCAGTTGCATTCAATCTTCGCTTCCGCTCACACGACCATACATTGACAGATGATGAGTGCAACTCAGCTGTTAAGAAAGCAATCAAGGCTGCCGAGGAACTCGGCGCTACATTGAGAGGTTAAAATATTACGTTGTTTTATTGCTCTTAATGTTATATAATATTGACTATAATATTTAGTTGGAGGTGTACTTAAATGACTGATAAAACCATCCAGTTCTCAATCAAAGAAGACACTGATGCTCAGATGAAAGAAATCCTTGGCGAGGTTTATGAGGCGCTTAAGGAAAAGGGTTACAACCCTATAAGCCAGATTGTCGGTTATATCTTGTCAGAGGACCCAACTTACATTACTACTCACAACAACGCGCGTAGTCTTATAAGAAAGATTGACAGAGACGAACTTTTACAGACTCTCGTTCGTGAGTTCTTGAAAGGATGAATAAATTGGCTGCAAAAAAGGATGAATTCCTCACCTACAAAGGCAAGCCTTTAGTAAGACAGGGCAACACACTTTACTACGGTAACATGTATGACCCATTTGTTGTTATGCTCACAATCAAGAGCACAACAAAGGATGGCGATATGGAGATGGCCGAAAAAGTATCTGTACAGCTTATCTCTACTGACCCTGAAATCTCACCAGCAAAGCGCATTATCAAGACATCTGAAAAGACAGGTCTTTACAATGCTATGGATATCGGTTCCATCTGGCTTGAGAGAGCACTTAAGGATGCATAAATAAAAAAATAAAGCCTTCCCGATTTTCGGGAAGGCTTATTTTTTTGCTATTAACCTGTCTGGCGAAGGGCCTCAATTGGTGGCATCTTCGCTGCTTTTCTTGCAGGATATATTCCAAAGAATATACCGATAAGTGAAGAGAAACCAACAGATATAAGTATAGTTGATACTTTAAATGATACTGGTGCACCCATCAATACAGATACAGCAAATGAAAGGCCAAAGCCCAGTGCCATTCCGATAAGGCCACCGATTACACATATAATTATCGACTCTGTCAAGAATTGGAAAAGAATAACATTGGTACGAGCACCAAGTGCTTTTCTGATACCAATTTCCCTCGTACGTTCTGTAACAGATACAAGCATGATATTCATAACACCAACGCCGCCAACGATAAGGCTTATTGCACCGACGCTAGAAATGAATATTGTAAATACGTTGATAACTGTATCAAGAAGGTCAACCAACGTCGCCATATTGGTTGCCTTATAAACTGAATCGTCCAAAACGCCATGACGTGCATTGAGCATGCTTACAGCCTCTGCTCCTGCCCTATCAAGGTCATTTACGTCCTCAGTGATAACTGACACACCTTGATATGTTGTCTGGCCATAAACCTCCATCTGAGTCGTTACAGGCATATAGACGTAACCAATCTTGGAGAAATCAAATTCCATTCCAAAACCGTCCATCATCTCCTGCATATCATCAACAGAGAAGAATGAACTCTCAACATCAGTTGAAATACCAATGATTTTAAGTGAGATGAGCTGATCATTCATCTTTAAATCAATTGTTTGTCCAACAGGATTCTGTGAATGGAAAAAGTTCTTGGCTGTATACTCACTGATGAGACAGACCTTTGCATGAGCCTTGACTTCGTCCTTGTTAAACCAACGGCCATAGTCAACCTTGATACCCATTGCCTTTTGATAGTCCTCTGTGACAGCAGTTACGCTACAGATGCCCTCTGGTATGAACTTGGTTGAAAGTCCAGCCATCTCATCGCTTTCTGGGAGGACATATGAGACAAGGTCCACACTTCTAATGAGATCCAGATCATCCTCCGTTAGTCCATCTATTGTATAGCGTTCAGAACTAGAATCAACAGATATATATACGCTCTGTCCGCCGGCTTCATTAATCTTCTGAATAAGGAAGTCCTTACCGGTAGTACCAATTGTCATAATGGCAATAACCGAACCTACGCCGATAATAATACCGAGCATAGTAAGGAAACTTCGCATCTTATTCGCGCGAATAGCCGAGAGCGCAATTTTTATGTTTTCCTTAACGTTCATAAACCTTTTCGCCTTCGTTTATCTTGGATGAGTTAAGTATTACGCTATCGCCTTCTGTAAGGCCCTTGGTTACTTCGTAGTATTGTTCAGAAGAAATACCTACTTCAATCTCTTTGCGTGTTGCCTTTTTATCATCAATTACATATACGTATGTTTTACCCTCATCGATGATGAGTGCCTCAACAGGGATTGTCAAAACATTCTTCTTCTCGCCAACAAGGATTGATACCTTGGCATCAAAACCAAGTACAAGCTTCTCATCAGGGTTTTTAATAGTAACCTCTGCATCAACGTTGCTTGATGTAGTAGTAGATGAGCCACCCATCATTGAGGTTACAATATCAGTGCTTGTGTTAGCAATGGCTGATATGTATGAAACCTCTGCTTCATACTCGTAATCAATATAATTTACAGTAGCTGGCATTCCAACCTTGACAGTTTCAAGGTCATACTTGCCAAGAGTGAATCCTATTTTGTATCCATCGTAGTATGACACTTCAATAGCAAGTCCCTTATCTGGGGATGATGAATTTGTACCAGTAAAGCTTGAAAGCAAACTTCCTATATCAAATGAAGACAAATCCATACCAGAGAACATGCTAGAGAGATCCATATTAGCACTTGCGTCCTCTACGAGTTTATAAGGCTCGCCCTCTTTGATATATACATTTGCAACTTTACCATCTGCCTGTGCAACAATGCCTTGCTCGTAAAGTTTCTTTTCCTCGAGCACTGCATTGTACTCCTTGCGTCTTGCATCAAGAGTCTGCTTATATACTTCTAAAATTGAATCAAGTGAACCTGTTGATGAAAGCGATTTGCGAGCTTCAAGTATTGCTATTTGAATATCAATTGCTTGAGATGTGTTTGCAAGATCCTCAATACTTGTCGATGAAGCCTGGTTGATAAATGCAGTGATTTCCGCCTCTGTCATATTTGAGAAATCCGGAATATTTACACTAGTTGATGATGACTCACCACTGGCCTCAAGTTTTGCCTTTTGATCCTTGAGATTTGCAATTTGAGATTCAATATCTTTAATCTGATTCGCAGTGTCAGCCTTGCCCTGAGCCGCGCTGTTATAGGCATCTTGGGCTTCTTTAACAGCTTTTTGCTTCTCAGAAAGCTTGTCATTTAGCACTGAAGTGTCAAAAGTGGCAAGTACATCACCTTTACAGACAGCGTCACCAGGTGCAACTTTTACCTCTTTTGCCACCATACCAACGTAGGCATAGTATTTATCGGATGATGCTGATGTCATAACACCTGCTGTATCATAGTGCTGCTCAACATCATTCTTCTCAACCTTTGCGACCTCGACAGGTGTGCCCCTATCGGTGAGTTTGATCACCATAAAGACTATACAAGCAACTATTACTAGTGCTCCAAATATAAGTCCTATCCTAGCCTTTTTGTTTTGCCATACTTCCTTCATTTAATTCACGCCTTATCAAAAAGTTGATTAATTATATCAATAGTACCTTTACCTAAACTTAAATCGGTAAAGTTTTTACTAAAACTTTCAAATTCATTTTCTGGGATTTGGAAAGTCAGTTTAACATTATCCTCAAATGAGGTGTCAACCACCTTGCCACCAAACTGTGCAATTAGCGCTGGCATCCTGCCATAGAGGTTGTAATCAAGAACTGTTTCGCACAAATTGAAACTCTTCATCTCTATGACATTGGCGGCTTGAAGCGCCAATGTTGCAGCATGTGAATATGCTCGAACGAGCCCGCCACCGCCTAATAAAATGCCTCCGAAATATCGCGTCACAACAACTACGCAATCTGTGACATTCTGCTTTAAAAGCACGTCAAGTGTTGGTACGCCAGCGGTTCCCTGCGGCTCACCATCATCAGAGTAGCGTTGAATGTTGTTGTCGCGAAGCACGTAGGCATAGACATTATGCTTTGCATCCCAATGTTTGGATTTAATTTCTTCTATGAAACTGACTGCCTCTTCTACTGTTTTAACTGGCTTTGCGTATCCAATAAATCGCGAACGCTTTTCTAAAAATTCATCGCTCGCACTATTTTCTATCGTAAAGTACGACAAGACAGTCCCTCCTTAAAAAAACAATAAGCCGGCACTTATAAAATGTGCCGGCTTTAACTGTTTTATTTCATCTGCTGTGCCTTTTCAAAACGCTTGTTGAATCTGTCAACACGTCCGCCTGTATCAACAAGCTTCTGCTTACCTGTATAGAATGGGTGACAGTTTGAGCAAATATCTACACGGAGATCTTCCTTTGTAGAAGCAGTCTCGATTGTAGCACCGCATGCACACTTAACTGTTGTTGGTGCATAATTTGGGTGGATTCCCTCTTTCATCTTTTTCACCTCGAGTTCAAAATCTTTCTAAAACACTAGTGCATTTTAACACAGTGCCAAGCAAAAATCAATAATAAAATTAGCTTCTGCTTGCGAAAATGTCATCAAGGGCATCGAAATAGCCGTCATCCATGCCAAAGCTTGAGCTTGATGGCTTGCTGTCTTCCTCTGGGAAGCCCATGATATCATCGTCACCGCTCATGATGCTTGAGAAGCTGTCAGTCTCTGCTGCCTCTTCATAGCTTTCCTTGATTGCTGCACGCTTGAAACCGTCAGAACCAAAACCAGTTGCTACTACTGTAACAATGATCTCATCCTGAAGAGTATTATCGAAGCTAACACCCCAAATGATGTTTGCATCTGGATGAGCAGCACCAGAGATAATCTCAGAAGCCTGTGTGATTTCGTCAAGACCAACCTCAGGAGAAGCTGTGATTGAGATGATAACGCCATGAGCGCCGTCGATTGTTGTCTCAAGAAGTGGGCTTGTGATAGCAGCGTTAGCTGCAAGTTCTGCCTTATCCTTACCATTTGCGCGACCAACGCCCATATGAGCATGACCGGCATCACGCATGATAGAGCTTACATCGGCAAAGTCAAGATTGATATAACCTGCATTTGCAACAAGTTCAGAAATTGATTTAACACCTTGACGAAGGATATCATCAGCTGCGTCAAATGCATTTGCAAGAGTAATCTTCTCAGCAGAGAGAAGCTTTAAGCGTTCATTAGGGATAACAATAAGGCTGTCAACGTTCTTAGCAAGTTCCTTGATACCCTGTTCAGCCTGCTCCATACGGTGCTTACCTTCGAAGCTGAATGGCTTAGTAACGATACCAACTGTCAAGATGCCCATTTCCTTAGCAGTTGCAGCGATAACAGGAGCAGCACCAGTACCTGTGCCACCGCCCATACCAGCTGTGATAAAGATCATATCAGTGCCCTTTAAAGCATCTGTGATAACATCTTTGCTCTCTTCAGCTGCACGCTGACCGATTTCTGGACGAGCGCCTGCGCCCTGTCCTCTTGTTACCTTTTCACCAATTTGAATTTTATGTGTTGCCTGAGACTGGAGGAGTACATGCTTATCTGTGTTGATAGCAATGAACTCAACGCCCTTTATATCAGACTTAATCATGCGGTTAACAGCGTTTCCACCGCCGCCGCCGATACCGATTACTTTGATTTGTACTACGCTTTCAAAATCTGCTGCCATTTCAAATCCCATGTTGGCACCCTCCTAATTTTGTTCCCGTTATTAGTTAATATAATTACATAATAATCTAATATATTAAAATACATATTATATAGTAACACGACACTTTGCAAATTTCAAGACTTTGATTATCAAGTCTATGGTTTTTTAGTGGTCGTCTCCGGCGGCTGAGTTGTCGTCGTAGGCGCCGTCGTAAACGAAGCTATTTTCTTACCATTTGCATCTGTCGGTGGCTCTGTTGGAGCCGTTGTTGTTGGAGCTGTCGTTTCATCAACCTCTCCTGCCGCAGCCGTCGTTGTTGTCGTCTTCGGTTCAGTTTTTGGCGAGAAGTAAGCCTTCTTATCAATCGTCAAATCTATGACACCTTCAGCATTTGGTCCCACTTGATCCTGGTCCTTTATGACCTCTGCTGCAAATGCCATTTTGTCTTTGAGATTAGTAATTGATCCAACTTTGACATCAATCCTATTCTCATACTTCATTACTATGTTATAAGGATCCGACAAATCAAGATCCGTTATACCCGTAATCTCATTTTCAATAAAGAGAGCCATAATATCAGTGTAAACAGAAAGAGTTTTTTCTTTGCTAAACTTTACTGTTTGACCAGGGGTTGCCTCCTTGACCTTGGCACCTTTTAACACAACAAAATCTTTGTGCGCCAAAACGTACTTTGGCTTTTCTGGTTTTGCCTGGCTTGGCTTCTCCTCCAAAGTTTCCTCTGTCTGACCCTCAGCTTTCTCTTCGGATTTCTCCTCTGTTTCTGCTGGTGGGTCCTCCTCGGATAATGCCTTGCCGCCCTCTAGCACAGCGTTTGCATAGATTTCATCTTTTGAAGACGCTGTTCCAAGCACCTTGGCATTTTCATCAAGTAAAACATAGCCTGATTTTGTCTCAACTGCGCATTTAACAGATGTCTCATACACAGTAATTATTAACTTGTTAGGAAGAGCAATTTTCACCTGAACGTCGCCAATGTATGGCAATTTTTCGGTGATGTGCTCTTTTACTTTTCCTCGATTTATGAGGAAAAGGTTATCCCCGTCTTTGACTCCGGACACTGATACCACTTCATTCTCCGAGTATATGCTATACCCTCGAACCTCCGCTTTACTCAAGTGGAAAAATACAGTGAATGAAAGTACAAGTCCTACTGCCAGTACAAACAAAACGAGGATCGGATAGAAGATGCGTCGTCTAACCTGCTTTTCGCGTTGTCGCTCATCGCGGTGTAGAGCACGCTCCTCCTCTTTCGACATGTTCACAGGCATGTTCTATTCCCCCAAGGCTTTGTCTACTTTATCTGTAGTTTCCTTTGTGATTTCTTTTGCAACCTCATTAATTTCAGCCATTCTTTCAGCTGATTCGTTACGAAAACTTTCTTTTGAAACAAGTTTCATAATGTTGCTGACAATCAAATCTGTTGCGTTAAGAATTGCCATTTTCTTGGCATTTTTCTCAATTTCATGGATTCTATCCATATCTGATATAAGTTCGTTTACCATTTCGGTAAGCTTATCTGCTGTCAAATCCTTCTCTTCGATAATGAGTGCTGCATTGTTATTTACAAGTTCCATAGCATTGTAATACTGATGGTTTTCTGCAACATTTGGAGAAGGAATCAAAATAGATGCTTTACCAAGCGCTCTAATCTCATAGAGTGATGATGCACCTGCGCGGCAGATTAGCAAATCTGCTGCCGGCATGCAGATGTGCATGTCATCAATATATTCACGAAGGATGATATCTTCGCGATTTTCTACATCAATACCGGCTTCCTTAATTTTATCAGGAACCCATTTGCCATACTGGCCATATGCATGAAGGAATGTACAGTCATTGTCATCCTTCTTATTTTCAATAAGTCCACAAATTGCATTGTTAACTGCGCGTGCGCCGAGGCTGCCACCCATTGATAAAATGAGAGGCTTTGCTGGGTCCACGCCAAGAATTGTGCGCGCCTCCGCACGGCTTGTTTTAAAGAGCTCATCACGGACTGGAAGTCCTGTGATAACTGGTTCATTTAAGCATTCAATTCTATCTCTTGCATCCTCTGATGTAAGCATTACTACCTCTGCATATTTTGCAAGAGCCTTATTAGTCACACCAGGGAAAGCATTCTGCTCATGCACCGCAATTGGAATGCCCATCTTGTGAGCTTTGCGAAGCACTGGTCCGCTTACGTAACCGCCGAAACCTACAACAACGTCAGGTTGAAATTCAGCGATAATTTTCTTAGCAGCGTTAGAACTCGTCAGTGTCCAGATGAGAGTTCTAATGTTCTTTACAATACTCGCTGGAGTAAAGCTTCTCTGAAATCCACTAATTCTAATTGTTTTAAAGTCAAATCCCGCATTTGGAACAAGTCGGGCTTCCATGTGATCAGGTGTACCGATAAAGAGTATCTCTGCGCTGTCGCCATATGTGTCCCTAATACGGGAAGCGACGGCGAGCGCAGGATTTATGTGTCCACCGGTTCCACCAGTAGCAAAAAGAATTTTCATAATTTTCTCCCTATTTTATGATCGTTTTATATTTGCAGTTCTTGAAATACCTAAAATCAATCCCATCTCAAAAAGTAACATCATAAGTGATGTACCACCATATGAGAAGAATGGAAGGCTGATGCCTGTATTTGGCAAAACATCAGTAACAACGGCAATATTAAGAGATGCCTGAAGGCCAACTTGGAAAGAAAGACCCATCGCAAGAAGTGATGCAAACTTGTCCTTTGTGTGGATGGCAATATAGAATCCACGCCATACAAGCAAGACAAATAAAATAATGATTACTGCTGCGCCAATTACACCAAGTTCCTCACATACAATTGAGAAAATAAAGTCGTTCTGTGGCTCTGATACATAGAGTTGCTTCTGCTTTGAATTACCAAGGCCAACACCAAAGAGTCCACCAGAACCAATTGCGTAAAGTGCGTTGTTAGTCTGCCAACGAACACCTCTTGGATCATAATCCTTATCTACCCAAGCAAGGATACGAGGCTGTGCGTGCGCAGGCAAGATATCAGGATTGAGGACAACTATTACAGCTGCCGCAACAACAAGCACAATACCAATAACAAAAATTCTGTAATCGAAGCCTGCAAACCACATCATCATAAGTCCAAGCGCAAAGATGAGCAATGTACCAGATACGTGGTTTTCAAGGTATACAAGCACGCAGGCAACGCCTACGATTGCGACATAAAGGAGGAAGCAATACGTACGAACAGGCATGCGGAAGTTTCTAACCTGCATGATTTCGTTTGAATTGATTCCTTTGTAGTGCTCGCCAATGTGCATGGCGAGATAAAGGATGATAGCAAGTTTTGCGATTTCAGAAGGTTGGAAAGTTGTGATGCCTGGGATTGTAATCCACCTGTGGAATTCTTCGAATCCAGGTGGTGGGCTTACAAAGAGAACAACAACCAGCAAGAGATAAGAAACCGCAAGAAGTGGCGTTGCTGCCACCTTATAAATCTCTACCTTAAACTTTGATGCGACAAACATAGCAATAATGCCAACAATCGCAAAAAAGAACTGACGTTTAAAGTAATAAAGGCTATCTCCGCCATAGTTATAGTAGCAATATGTGTATGATGCTGAGAACATCATAATAAGTCCTATTGTAAGAAGGGCAAGAACAAAGCAGAGGAATGGAATATCCATACCTCCATGCGCCAAAAGCGCTGGATTTATTCTTCTTTTCTTCTTTACGTTCGTAGCCATACCCTACTCCTAAGTTTTATTCTCCGAAATATGTAAGGAGGCAAGCTCCAACGCCTGCAAGCAAACTTACAAATGAAAATACCAAAACAATTTTAACCTCTGACCATCCACACTTTTCAAAGTGATGATGGATAGGTGCCATCTTTAAAAGACGCTTACCTGTTGCATTTGGGTCTGTGCGTCTTGCAATCTTCTTAGTGATTTTGAAATATCCGATTTGAACTACATCTGAAAGTCCTTCGATTACATAGACAAAGCCAGCAACAAGAAGGATAAGTGGGCAATCAATTGCATAAGCAAGTGCCACAACCATACCACCAAGGAACATTGAGCCCGTGTCACCCATAAAGCACTTTGCTGGGTGCCAGTTCCAGATAAGATAACCTGCACAAGCGCCAAGGAGTGCGCATGCGGTAATTGATGCACCCATGTAGTGGCGAAGTGCAGCCATAACTGCAAATGAAAGTGCAACAGTTACTGTAACTGATGCGCAAAGTCCATCGATACCGTCTGTAAAATTAACTGCGTTAACTGTTGCATAGATAACTACTACAGTGAAAATTGCGAAAAGAATTGGTGAACCATAACCTACATTGCCAACAAAAGGAATGTACATATACTGGTCGCCCAAAAGACAGAAAGTCAAAATATATGCGCCAGAAAGAGCAAGCTGAAGGAGTGTCTTTTGAATTACTGTAAGGCCCTCATTTTGCTTTTTTGCCACCTTGATATAGTCATCTGCAAATCCGATAAGACCAAAACCAAGTGCCAAAATGATACCTGAATAGAGTTTTACCTTCATGGTACCTGAAAGTGGACTTGAACCGCCTACTAAATCAACACCCATTATCTTGTTAATAATGATAACTGCGAGTGTTGCAACAATCGACGCAACGATAAACATTACGCCACCCATTGTTGGTGTGCCCTGTTTGTTCTTATGCCAATTCGGACCTATATCAAGGATTGTCTGTCCAAATTTTAATTTGTGAAGATATGGAACAACTACTATTCCGAGAAGTGCTGATATTGCAAAGCCTAAAACAACTGCCAATATTATGCTTATCACTATTTTCATGAGAGTTCTCCTTTTACGAGATCTATTACTTCTTCAAGCATCATACCACGGCTGCCCTTAAAGGCAACAACGTCACCCTCTTTAAGAAGAGGAATCAAGTGCTTAGCAAGTTCTTCCTTTGAATCAAATTCAAAGACACGAAGAACACCATTTTTCTTTGCTTCATCAGCAACAAACTTTGCAAGTTTTCCGTATGTCAAAAGAAGGTCGACACCTGCATCGGCAAGATACTTGCCGCAGTTTCGGTGTCCCTCTTCGCTGTATGCACCAAGTTCAAGCATATCAGCGATAACAGCAATCTTTCTGTGACCACCCTCACCTTTGATTCTCAAGGTGTTTGAAAGAGCTCTCACTGAATCAGGGCTTGCATTGTAGCAATCCTCAACAAGAGTAATGCCCTTTACTACTTCTATCTTTTCACGCATACCAGCTGGAACATAACCTGCTAGCGCATCAGCCATTTTCTGTGGCTCGATGCCTAGCTCGGCGCCGACACTAATTGCCGCAAGAGCGTCATAGACATTGTGCTCTCCTGTAGTAGGGAGGACGACAACAAAAGAGCACTCTTTACTCTCGCAGCCGTCGGCGCCATCCAGTCCATCGAGCTTCGACGGTTTTATAACTGCAACAAACCTAGTCGAAGCATCCGAGTATACGATATCTGTCGCCATAACATCAGCATCACTGTGGATACCGAACGTACGAATTCTATATTTATAATCAAAATCAGACTCACAAAGCTTTGAAAGCATGTCGTTATCGTTGTTAAGGATAAGAGCTGAGCCCTCTTTGAGTCCCTCAAGTATCTCAAGTTTTGCAGCGAGAATGCCTTCCCTGCTGCCCAAATTCTCAATATGGGAAACACCAATATTTGTGATTACGGCCATATTTGGAAGAGCAGTTCTTGTGAGAACAGAAATCTCTCCTTTATGGTTCATTCCCATCTCAATTACTGCTGCCGTGTGGTCCTCTTCCATCCTGAGGAGTACCTTTGGAACACCAATTGAGTTGTTGAGATTGCCTTGAGTTTTATGAGCATTATATTTTGCGTTTAATACGCACCAAATCATTTCCTTGGTAGTTGTCTTACCTACACTGCCAGTCAGTGCTACAAGTGGAATATCAAAACTCTCTCTATAGAAGCGCGCTAATGTGAGAAGAGCCTTTTCTGTATCTTCAACTTTGATTACAGGTACATCGGCCACTATGCCATCCTCGTGTACCATTACAGCAGCAGCGCCAGCTGCTATTGCTGCATTGACGAACTGGTGTCCGTCAAGACGCTCGCCGCGAATTGCGACAAACAATGCGCCAGGTGTTACCTCTCTGTTGTCTATGACAACTGATGTAACCTCTACACTCGAGGTTGTTGTGCCACCGCATGCGCGAGCGATTTCTTCAGTAGTTAACGTCTTCATTAATCTTCCTCGTTTATTTCAGTTCTAAATGAAACAGTAATTACAGTACCCATTTGAGCATCAGAGCCTGAGTCTACATTCTGCTTGTACGCTGTGACATTTGCAGCAGATGTATAACCTACACGTCTGATATTAAGTCCACAAGCAATTGCCGTGTTGTTTGCTTCGGCCACAGTAAGACCAGTAAGGTCTGGAACGATTACTGTCTGTGGCTCTGCATCCTTGTCTGTGTAAAGTACAACAAGACCATTCTTTGGCAATGTCTGTCCAGCTGCTGGAACCTGCTTTGCAACTGTGTCACCGTTGCCGATGACCTTGACAGTAAAGCCTGTGCTCTCAAGTTCTTTCTTGGCCTCAGCCACTGTCTTACCAACAGCTTTTGCTGTTTTAACATCGAGCTTTGCAAGCTCATCATCAGTGTACTGTGGCTCAACGTTTAAGTATTTCATAACATTGGTGATGACCTCTGCTGCAACAGGACCCGCAACAGAACCACCAGTGATTGATCCGTTCTTAGGCTCATCGACTACGATGAGGGCTGATATCCTTGGATTGTCAGCTGGTGCAAATCCGCAGAAGCTGGCGATGTAAATGTTTTCGCCAATTGTAAGTTTCTGAGATGTACCTGTTTTACCAGCTACTCGGTATCCTGGAACATAAGCGTTCTTTGCAGTACCACCGCTTACAACCTTTTCCATCATTACCTTCAAAATGTCGGCTGTCTCTTTAGAAATAACCTGACGCTTTTGGATTGGCTTTGTTTCAAATACCTTGTTGCCCTCTGAATCAAGCATAGAGCCAACAACGTATGGCTGCATGAGTTTGCCGTCATTTGCTATTGCATTGATGGCTGTGATTATTTGAATTGGGCTTGCCTGGAATGTCTGGCCAAATGAGCTAGACGCCATAGCAACCGCATTAAGTCTCTTTCTAGAGTGATAAGTTACATCAGCAACAGGTGTTGACTCAGCTGGAAGGTCGATGCCTGTCTTTTCAGCAAAACCGAAAGCTTCGAAATACTTGTAGAAAGTATCTGCGCCAAGACGCTGTGCAACTTCGATAAAGATTGGGTTGCAGGAATTCATCATAGATGTTGTGAAATCCTCAACACCGTGACCTGCTCTATGTGAGCAGTGGAATGTTCTATCAAGAACCTCATAACTACCTGTGCAATTGAACATCTCATCAGGAGTAACCACTCCCTCTTCAAGTCCAGCGGCAGCAGTAATACACTTGTAAACTGAACCTGGCTCATATGAGTCGCAGATTGATCTGTTACGCCACTGAGAATAGCGAGCCTCCGAAGTTGCTTTGCTCTTCTCATCAGGGTCCTCTATTGCCTCAAGTTCAGTTGCCTTTACCTCATCCGCAACCTTGTATGGGTCATTTGCATCAAAGTCTGGCTTTGTACTCATCGCAAGGATGGCGCCAGTCTCAACATCCATTATTATGCCGTATCCGTAGTTTGCGTTGTTGAGCGTAACTGCCTCTTCGAGCGCAGTGTCGAGATAATACTGAATTACTTGGTCAATTGTAAGTTGAAGGTTGAGACCCGTCTCAGCCTCATAGTACGCCGAATAATCGGATGACATCTTAATCTGCTTTGCGTTCTTTGCAGTAACAAGACGTCCCTGCGTACCTGTCAAAGTGTCATTGTAGAAATATTCAAGACCAGAAAGGCCAACATCATCAGAACCTGTGAATCCCAAAACTGATGAAGCAAATTTTCCATATGGGTAATAGCGCTTAACATCTTCCTCTGTACCGATTATCTGGTTGTATCCCTTGTGGCTCTGTCTAAACTCGATAATCTGTGTCTTGGAATCATAATCAACCTGTGACTTGATGAGAACATAGGCGTAATCGCTCCTTGAACACTTCTCCAAGACTGTGTCGTAATCGAGTTCAAGTACAGTAGAGAGTTCCTGTGCTATTGTCTGTCTGTCCTCGTCAGAACTAATCTTGGATGGGTTGATCCAAATCTTCCAAGCATCGGCTGATTGAGCAAGCACATTCATATTCGCATCATAGATTGTTCCACGCAAAGCGGTTACTGTTGTATCAGAAAGCTGTTGTGATTCAGCCTTGAGTTTGTACTTCTCACCATTGATAAGTCCAACGTTTACAAGACCATAGGCACCTGCACCAAATCCCAAGATGCAAGTGAAAAGTAAAGCTATAATAGCCCTATTCTTAAGTTGATTTCGTTTTGCCTTTGGCACGTCTACAACCCCTTTTGGCCACCCTTAATATACGACTATGAGAGTTAAGGAACAGTTTCCTTAACTCTCATTTTTCACGTTATTTAGAAATACATTTTTATCGTTTCCCAGAGACTCTGGTGAACCTTGCCACCGCTTTGGATGACAGCATCACCACCGGAGAGATCTATGTAGGAAACTTGATAGTTTTCTACCTTAACCATCCCCAGCACGTTCTGTGCATAGCTATCAACTTTATCGAGAGAGATAGTTGAATCTATCTCCATGCTAAGTCTTGTGTTTTCACTCTCAACAACTTCAATTTCAGAGTTTACTGAATCTATCTGTCTGTCGAGTTCATCAACCTTTACCTGGCTGAATATCTGGAAAGCAATGAATGTGAAGAAAACTGCACAGATTGCAAGAGCCTTGATTGCCTTGCTTGCGCTGCGACGCTCCTCTGCTCTGAGCTCTGCCTTGGTCTTTTTTACAACCTTTGGACGAGGAGCAGCGTGCTTTGGCGCAGTCTGTGGTGCTCTCTTTGGAGCAGCAGAACCATACTGGTTAGATTTACGCATGTCTACTGCTTCTGTTCTGTTTGCATAAGCCAATGGTTCCACCCTCCTTTTGCTTAATCTTTAATCTTAATAATTGAACGAAGTTTCGCCGAACGTGACCTTGCATTGTTTTCAAGTTCCTGTTCTGACGCTTCTTTAAATTTAAATTGAAGTTTGCCACGTGGCGTCTTGCCACATACACACACTGGAAATTCTGGTGGGCATGTGCAGCCCTCCGTGAATTTAGCAAATTCCTGCTTTACTGTCCTATCCTCTAAAGAATGGAAAGTAATAATCGATAATATACCATCTATATATAGGCAGTCGAACATGTCCTCTACCGAACCGCCTAATTTTTCAAGTTCTCCGTTTACTTCTATGCGAAGTGCCTGGAACGTCCTTCTGGCTGGATGACCGTTCCTACGTGCTTTTGCAGGCATTGAGTTTGAAACAATCTCAGCAAGTTGAAGCGTTGTTTCTATTGGCGTAAAGTTCCTTGCCTTTACAATGTTCCTTGCAATGCTCTGAGCATATCGCTCTTCGCCGTAGTTACGTATTATTCTAGTAAGTTCAGCCTCTGATAACGTATTGCATAAATCCGCTGCCGTTGGGCCGCTCTGACTCATTCTCATATCAAGCGGTGCGTCATTGTGAAATGAGAACCCACGCTCCGCCGTGTCGAGTTGATGTGAGCTTACGCCCAAATCGGCAAGTATGCCGTCAACTCCGTCAATTCCCATTGATGCGAGAACGCTCTTTATATTGCAGTAGTTGTCATGGACAACCGTTACGCGATCATCGCTTGCGAAACGCTCTGTTAGCGTTTCTATTGCATCGGGATCGCGGTCAATGCATATGAGCCTGCCGTTCTCGCCTAGCTTCTCAAGTATTCCACTTGAATGTCCGCCACCGCCTGCCGTAGCATCCACATAGACGCCGTCAGGCTTGATGCAAAGAGAATCTATTGTTTCATCAAACAGAACTGGAATATGAGAAAACGAATTAGCCATTAGAAAATAACCTCAATGTTAAGGTCGTCCGCATCGCGTGTCTTGTTTGTATCTCTCTCGAAGTCCTCTGCGTTCCAAACTTCAAACTTGTTGCCAGAACCCGCAATGACTACATCCTTAGAAAGATTTGCATATTGTAAAAGCTCTGCCTTGATTGTGAAACGGCCCTGTTTGTCAAGTTCCACGATGTCGGCATTGCCGAAGAAGTTTCTCTTGTAGCGTCTGTACTCAGCAGAGCCAGGAAGCGCCTTAACCTGAGCTGCTACCTTTTCCCACTCCTCCTGAGAGTAGATGTAAAGACATTCGTCTGGAGCTTTGCAGACAACAAAAGTACCTCCCAAGTACTCACGGTACTTAGAAGGAATGAATATTCGATTTTTGGCGTCAAGGCTGTGATTATATACGCCAAGAAAATCCATTATTTTGTCCCCTTTCGTTCCCCACTTTTCACCATTTTGGTGGAATTTTGCTCCACTTCATGTCACTAGTATATTATAAAGCGCCCCTAAATGCAAGGATTTTTTAAAAATTTTTTAACTTTTTTATGCACTTTTTTGAACGAGAATTTCGATTGATCTTCTCGTGACCTTTTGTACTAATTCTTAGCTGCGAAAGGTTCTGCTTTTTCAAACAAATTTTGCAAGTTTTTATATCTTGAAATTGCAAAACGGCCACCAGGCGTTTAAAAGCTTGGTGGCCGTTCGTGTACATAGGTCCATAATATATCGGTAAATTTTGATAATGTGCACAAAATATTCTCGCGCTTTTGTGCATATTTCTGTCACTTTGTTAAGGTTCGTTACAAGTTTGTCAAATAAAAATTTCAAAAATAGTTGCAACTATTATATTGGGGTGTTAGAATTGTTCGTGCCAATATACAAATATAATATAATTGGGGGATTTAGAAATGGCAAAATTTCTTTTCTTAGTTCCAGTTGCTGGTGCACTTGCACTTCTCTTTGCATTATTCCTTGCATTGAAAGTAACAAAGGCTCCTGTTGGAACAGACAGAATGAAGGAAATCTCAGACAGCATCCATGAAGGTGCTTTGGCTTTCCTCACATCAGAGTACAAGATTCTTGTAATCTTTGTAGCAGTTCTCCTCGTAGTAATCGGCTTCGCAATTAACTGGACAACAGCTATCTGCTTTGTTGCTGGTGCATTGTTCTCAGTACTCGCTGGTTTCTTCGGCATGACAGTTGCTACACGTGCTAACGTTCGTACAGCTAACGCTGCTAAAGAAAGTGGCATGAACAAGGCCCTTTCAATCGCTTTCTCAGGCGGTGCAGTAATGGGTATGTCAGTTGTAGGTCTTGGCCTTCTTGGTGTTGGTCTTATCTACATCATCACAAAGGGTAACACAGACGTACTCTTCGGTTTCAGCCTTGGTGCTTCTTCTATCGCTCTCTTCGCTCGTGTTGGTGGCGGTATCTACACAAAGGCAGCTGACGTTGGTGCTGACCTCGTTGGTAAGGTTGAGAACAACATCCCAGAGGATGACCCAAGAAACCCTGCAGTTATCGCTGATAACGTTGGTGACAACGTAGGCGACGTTGCTGGTATGGGTGCTGACCTCTATGAATCATATGTTGGTTCTATCGTTTCAGCAGTTACACTTGGTGCCCTTCTTACAAAAGAAGAAGTATTGTTTGACAAGGCTGGCGTTTTATTCCCACTCTTCCTTGCAGCTCTCGGCATCATCGCATCAATCATCTCTACATTCTTTGTAAGAGGTAAAGAAGGTTCTAACCCTCACACAGCTCTTAAGATAGCTCAGTGGGTATCTTCTGCTCTCGTAGTTATTGCAGCTTTCGTACTTTGCAAAGCTTGCTTCATTTCACTCGGTGCTTTCTGGGCAGTTATTGCCGGCCTTATCGTAGGTCTCCTTATTGGTACAGTTACTGAGTACTACACATCTGACGCTTACAAGTCAGTTAAGCACATTGCTGAGCAGTCTCAGACAGGTCCAGCTACAACAATTATTTCTGGTCTTGCAGTAGGTATGCTCTCAACAGCTATTCCAATTCTTCTCATCGCTATTGGTATCTTCGTTGCTTACAAGTGCGCTGGTATCTATGGTATCGCTCTTGCAGCCGTTGGTATGCTTTCAACAACTGGTATCACAGTTGCTGTTGACGCATATGGCCCAATCGCTGACAACGCTGGTGGTATCGCTGAGATGTCAGGTCTTGACGAATCAGTTCGTAACATCACAGATAAGCTCGACTCTGTTGGTAACACAACAGCAGCTATCGGTAAGGGCTTCGCAATTGGTTCTGCTGCTCTTACAGCGCTCGCACTCTTTAACACATACACAGAAGGTGTAGGCATTGATTCAATCAACCTTACATCTGCTCCTGTTGTTATTGGTCTTTTGATCGGTGGTATGCTTCCATTCCTCTTCTCTGCATTCACAATGGAATCAGTTGGTAAGGCTGCAAACCAGATGATCGAAGAAGTTCGTCGTCAGTTCCACGAGATTCCTGGTATCCTTGAAGGTAAAGCAAAGCCTGACTACAAGACATGCGTTGCTATCTCTACAAAGGCTGCTTTGAAGGAAATGATCGTTCCTGGCGTAATCGCAGTTCTTGCTCCACTCGCAGTAGGTTTCCTTCTTGGTCCTGAGGCTCTCGGCGGTATGCTCGCTGGCGCTCTCGTTTCTGGCGTATTGATGGCTATCTTCATGTCAAACGCTGGTGGCGCTTGGGATAACGCTAAGAAGTACGTTGAAGGTGGCGTATATGGTGGTAAGGGTTCAGAAACTCATCACGCAGCAGTTGTTGGTGATACAGTTGGTGACCCATTCAAAGATACATCAGGCCCATCTATCAACATCCTTATCAAGCTTATGACTGTTATTTCAACAGTATTCGCTGGCCTTATTGCTGCAGTTGGTGGACTCATCTAAGTTCCTAATTGTATATAAAAAAACACCCCGCTGATGAAAATCAGCGGGGTTATTTTTTACCTTTATTCAACTATACCAAACAATAAGCATTTATGAATATCCACATGCTCCTCGTCGGCATACATCCTTGAAAGAACTAAACTTGCATTAACAACAAAGCCATTAAGTTTAACAGCAATATCTGATTTCATCTGTCCATTTGGCTTGTCAAACAACTCGCCATGAACAACATCAAGATTTGCAAATTTTACTAAATTCTCACGGTCCTCTTTGATTGCAACCTTTGGAAGGAAACATTCACGGAGCCAAGCAAGTTCGCCTGATTTTGGAAGTTCATCCTCAAAAGTATCATTGCAAGATAACTGTCTAAACGTCCTTGCATCCAAATCGAACTCATAGATGAAAGAACAAGCATTTTTCAATAGTTGCTGAAGTGACATTTCAGGCTCTTTTGCAACCTTATCACGATCAGCATCTTCCTGCCTTGCAAATTCAACATAAATTAACGCTCTAAAGTCATTGTGCTCTGGATTGTCATCAAGCCTGTCAATGGTCATCTTGGCCCATTTATATCCATCTGTCTTTGACTTAACGCGAAGTTCTGTAATAATCTTGGACTCGTTTTGATAGAACGTAGACATAACAGAAACAGAAGCGCAACGGTTTTTAACCGTCTTAATGTCATCTGGATGAACATGCTTCTCTATAATTGCCGAAAAGTCCTCATCATAATTTGTGCCACGACGCTCCTCAGAGGAGTTAACAAATGTATATTCACCTGTGTTGTAATCGACTTCTATAAGGCTGCCCTCAAGCATATCAAGCAACGCAGCGTACTTGAGCCTTGCATCATCCTCGCCTACCTCATCAAGCGACTTGCGTGCACGGCGAAGTTCAACAGGCATCTCCTTGCGTCTGTTACCCTCAAGGAGATTCGTAAAGCGTGCATGTGGGATTGGCTCGGAATATACATATCCCTGAATAATATCACAGCCAATCTCCTTAAGGAATGCAACCTGTGCCCAGTTTTCAATACCCTCTGCGACCGTCTTCATCTCGAGCGCGCGAGACATATTGATTACACTTGAAATAAGAGCCTTGTCACGTGACATATTTTCACTGTCATCAAAGAAAAGCTTATCAAGTTTTAAAGTGTCCATTGGAAGGTTCTTCAAAATATTAAGTGATGAATAACCAGATCCAAAGTCATCGATTGAGCAATTAAAGCCTGACTTTTTAAGGCTTAAAACAATTTTACGAAGGATATCAAGGTTTTCAAATACGATACTCTCCGTAAATTCAAGTTCGAGTATTCCATCAGGAATATCGTACTTTTCTTTAATCTTGGTGTAACGTTTTACAAAGTCAAGGCGATAGAATTGAAGCCTTGAAACGTTTACTGAAATTGGAACTACTTTTACTCCTGCATCTATCCAATCACGGATGTTCTTACATACAGTTTCAAAGACATATTGGTCAAGATTAATAATAAAACCATTCTGTTCAAAAAGAGGAATAAATTTACCCGGGGACATAAAACCTGATTCTGGACTATCCCAACGAACCAATGCCTCAGCGCCAACTATTTCGCCAGTGCTTACTTCATACTTTGGCTGGAAGTATGCTTTGAATTCACCGTTAGCAAGAGCGCTTTCCATTTTGCGCTCAAGTTCCTTTTCAGCGATTACTCGCTCACGGATTTCCTCGGTATAGAAAGCTATGTGGTACTCAGAACTGCCCTTGACTGACTTTTGAGCCATGTTAGCTCTATCTATCATCTCTGAAATCGAAAGGTTATCACTAGTTGGGTCATCACCCGAACAATAAATACCTACGTAAATCTCTGGTTTGTAGTTTGCCTTTTGAATGTCCTCAAACCAACCGATATCATCAATAATTGTGTAAATTGTTTCTACAAAATCATTCTTATCCTTGTATGGGACGATTACTGCATAGTTATCCGCAGATACTCTGGCATAAAGGCCTGCAACGTTCGTAACTGCCTCACGAATTCGCTGTGAGATATACATAAGTAACTTGTCGCCAACATCATATCCAAACGTATCATTGATATATTTAAAGTTTAATATGTCGCCATAGAATACAGCATGTAATTCATCTTTATATGAAAGTAATTCCTCAGCGTCCTTAAGGAACTTCTCATAATTGATACCACTAGTTAATTTGTCGGTGTCATTGTACTGAGTTGCATGCCTTGTAAATATTGTAATGCCAATATTGATACCCATTGCCGACACTACTAAGTATCCTACGCCAAGAATTACATAATTGATTATTTTATGTAGTGTTACAACCGCATGATCAGTGTTGTACTTTGCCAAAAAGCCTGTAATCACAGTCAAAGCGGCCAAGCATATGGAACTGCCTATTATCAGCAAAATCCTAAGTCTTTTGCTGTTAGCAGCATAATCATTTGTTTTTCTAGTATTCGCCATTGTAAATTTCCCCTTAAATTTCAACAGAAAATCTCAATTTTTTATTGAAAATACATAAATTATTCTATCATTGCTACTAACCTTTGTCAATTTTATTATTAAATATTAATAATAAAAATTACAAAATATGTTAAATACTTGTATACTTTTATTAAAAAGGTGTTATAATATATTATGTATTACTATGTATTGAGAGGTAACTTTATGCCTGTACACGAAAAAGCATCAAAAATTGCAAAGGACAGTATTCTGACTATTTCGTTAGCCGGATTGCTAGTTGTCGCCTACTTGCTGATACTTATGTATACTTACAACAGCTTAACCCAAGCTGCTGAAAATGAAATACTTAAGTCGACATCAAACGCATCAGTAAGTATCGCAAGAATAATTGACGTCGATCACTCACAAGTAGAAATGCTAGCTGGTGAGTTAACGGCAAAATACGACGAACTCAATCCAAATCGTGCCCTTGATATGGAAACAATCAAAGGCGAGATGATGGATTTTCTCAAAGAGAACAAGCCCGTCGATAGCCTTCTCACCACCTTCTTCTTTAGTGATGCAACCTTCGTGAACTCTCTTGGCCAAACGGGCGAAATCAAGGACTTTGATGACTTTACAAAAAAATTCTCTAACTCTCAAATATTTGTAACAGACATATATAATCAAAACTATGAAAACTGTGTTCACTTCTATTCACAGGTTAAAAACCTAAACGGATCAACAATTGGTTATCTCACTACAACGTATAAATTTGATGATGTTTTATCTAACTGCTATGACGTTGCTGAAAAGGTCAACGGCCTTCACAACGTAATGTTCACAAGCAATGGCTCTGTAATAATCAACACTGATAGCAAGGGTTCTTCCTTTGAATCGGTAACAAATCTCTATGAATATTTGAAGAAAAACAAATACAATGGACACCTTCCTTCTGCAGAAGAACCACAGAGTTCAACATCAATCAATACATTCTATACAGACATATCTAAAAATATTATCGCAATTGCTCCTATTCCTGATATGCAAGGCCTCTATATCGGTCGCATAATGCCAACAAGTGCAATGTTCGCAACTACAGGAAAGCTCATCGTATTTATGACGCTTGCTTCTTTCCTCTTCTTCTTTGTGCTCATTGTTATTGGATATAGGTACTACAAGTCACTTACAGAAACATCTAACCGAATCAAAAATATCGCTTATACAGACCCACTTACAGGCTATGCAAACTTTGCCAAGTTCAAAGAGGACTGTGAAGATATTCTTACCACCGAAACTGACAAGACATTCTTCATGACCTGTTGCGATATGGTTGGTTTCCGTTATATCAACGATGCGTTCGGTTATGACACAGGTGATGAAATCCTCCTCCAAATCGCTCAGGAGATGGATAGCCTATTAAACGATGATGAAATTTTCGCGCGTATTTCAGGCGATAAATTTGTAATCTTAACAGAACGCAACTTTGCAAATACTGAAGACGAGATGTTCGTATATCAGCTTGCTGACCGCATCAGTTCAATTGGACCTCTTGCAAAGAACCACATCCGTATCGAAGTACAGATGGGTATTTACAAAATCCTTCCTGAGGATTTAGAGGACCTTTCAATCAACGCTCTTTATGACCGTAGCCTTGTTGCTTTATACTCAATCGGCCATACCGATTCAACTGCAGCAGAATATGATGCTGCAATCTATGATGAGCAAATCGAGCGTAAAGATATTGAGTCTCGTATGCATCAAGCACTCAAGGACGGCGAGTTCAGAGTTTACGTTCAGCCAAAATACAGAACTAGCAATGCAAAACTTGCTGCTGGTGAAGCACTTATCCGCTGGATTGATCCTAATAAGGGTATCGTTCCTCCAATCAAGTTTATTCCACTCTTTGAGCAAAACCGTTTCGTACATGACGTTGACCTCTATGTAATGGAAGTAATTGCTCGTTTCCAGAGGATGAGACTTAACGAGGGATTGCCAGTTGTACCTATCTCACTTAACATCTCCCCTGTCGAGTTTACTATGCCTGGCTTCCGCCAGTCATATATAAGCATCAAAGATAAATACGATATTCCAGACAGACTTATCGAACTTGAGTTTACAGAGGGTATCTTCTTTGATGACGAGGAACTCTTTAAGGACGTTATTCGCGAGTTCCACGAGCACGGTTTCTCTTGCTCAATGGACGACTTTGGTTCGGGTTATTCATCTCTTAACATTTTGAAGGATTTGCCAGTTGACGTTCTTAAGCTTGACAAACTCTTCTTTAGAGAGAGTGAAAACACTTCACGTGACCGTTCCATCATTCGCTCCGTTGTTGCAATGGCACGTTCACTCAACATCAAAACAGTTGCCGAAGGCGTTGAAACACTTGATGTTGTTGAATTCCTTAAACTTATCGGATGTACACTCATCCAAGGTTATATCTATTCAAAGCCATTGCCACTAACTGAATTCGAAGAAAAACTCAACACTGAAAACATTGACACAGATGATGAGTTTGAATTCGACTTTGATAAGTTTGAAGTAGTTCCGCTTGATATGCCACTTTCAAGTAGCATAGACGATTCCCTCCGTAAAACATACGCAGGTATCGTTGAAATCAACGCCGGCGGCAATATCTATCATATGTACTATCCAGGTGAGCGTGACGTACAATTTGAACCAATCCCAGAGCGTGGTTTCTACACATCATTCTATGAGGATCTCATTCCAAAGTACGTTCATCCAAAGGATATCGAAAAGGTTAAGAAAGCCCTCAATGTAATGGCTCTTACCAAACACTTCAAGTCAAACAGTGACCTCAACATTGAGTACCGCCATATGCGTAAAGACGGCAACTACTCATGGATGAAATTCCACATTATCAAAGCAACCGGTGGTCGTGAAGATAGCCAGATTTACTTCGGTTACTTCAACATCATCGATGACTACAAAGAAACCGAGGAAAGCCTTGCAGCCGCACAGAATCGTTTCGCTGCTGCATACTCCGATATCAACGGCGTTGTATTTGAGCTTGATGCCGAATCAGGTAGAGTTGATATACTTGAAACTCACTCATCTCTCCTCTCTTCAGTTAAGGATGTACACGACTACACCCAACTCTTTGGATTTATCTGTGAATTCCTCCTTCATCCAGACTACAAGATGATTGTTGAAAACAATTGTACCCTTGATAGGGTTAAGGAATACTTCCACAAGGAAACAAATCCAACATCTTTCAAAATCGAAGTTCAAGCCAAGCCTTCACGTAAGGTTAGCCGTTATAACTTCTACTCTGCTACTTATTCTATCCAAGCAGATTCAAACAAGATTCTTCTTATCGTAGAAGATGTTACAGAAGAAAAGATCAAGGAAGGTTCTTCAATTGTTCGTCATTATGCTACTGATGTTGCATTTGCAAACACCTATGACCGAATCAGTGTAATCAACCTTGACAAGGATGTATTTACATTGGCTACTTATCCACAAAATGGTAAGAGAAAAGCCAACGTTTCAGAAGGCAAATACTCAGTTCATTTTGATCAGAAACTTTCCGAAATGATTAAAGAAGAAGATTTAAACACCGTATCAACGCTCACTTCTCTAGAAGGTCTTAAAAACTTCTATAACGATACATCTACAAATGAATTTAAATTCATTTTCCAAGAGCGCGTATCTCCTGATTCGGATGAATATCACTGGAAGGAATCTCTTCTTGTATCTACGCCTGCAGCATATGGTCAAGATAGACAAGTTTATATTTTCCTTAAGGACATTGATGATATTCGTGAGACAGAGAAAAATCTCAACGAATATGCTCACAGGCTCAGTTATTCACTTGCAATGTTTGACTATGCTTACACTGTGAACTGTGACACAGAAGCTGTCGATATCATTGGTGGTCTTCACTTTGAAAACGAGTTGTTTGAGAATGACAACTTGACCTATAACGATATCACAACAATTGTTAAGAACACAGTTATCGCAGAGGATAGCCAAGCGGCATTTAGAAGACTCTCTTACATAGATGAGCTCATGGATCACTTCTCAAATCACCCAGCAATCCTTACACGAATCTTTAGGGCGCAGGACCCAGATAAGAGATTTGTTGAAGTAACAATCATCTATGGTTCACGAGAGCACTCACTCACTTTCTTCATCAGAGAACTCAACAAGAACTTAATCGATGAGGTCAATGAAGCATAAAGTGTGAAAGCCAAAACTTTAGTATTGTATATACTATAATAATTTGCTAAAATATTGAGGCGGTCCAAACGGGCCACCTCAATATTAATTTTATAGGAGTTGTAAACTATGAAAGGCTTTATCGCAGAATTTAAAGAATTTTTAGCACAGGGTAACGCAATGGACCTCGCTGTAGGCGTAGTAATCGGCGGTGCTTTTACAGCAATCGTTAACGCTCTCATCGAATCTATCATCAACCCACTCATCGCACTTATTGCTGGTCAGACTGATTTCTCAGCAGTTAAGATTGGTATGTTCCCAATCGGCGTTCTTATCGCTGCAGTAATTAACTTCATCCTTATCGCTTTCGTTGTATTCCTTCTTGTTAAGGCTGTTAACACAGTTAAGGAAAAGGCAAGCAAGAAGAAAGACGAGCCAGCAGAGGAAGCTGCAGATGAACCAGCAGCACCAACACAGGAAGAACTCCTTGCTGAAATCGTTGACCTTTTGAAAGCAAAGAAATAATTTAAGGAAGAACACTCATGAGAACTCTATATTTTGACTGCGGCAGTGGCGCTGCTGGCGATATGATTTCCGCTTCCCTCTTCGAACTTATCGATGACAAGGAAGGGTTCTTAAAAGACATAAATAACGCCGGCATCCCCCATGTTACAGTTGAGGTTGAACCATCAACCAAACATGGTGTCACCGGCACTCATTTTAAGGTCTCAATAAATGGTGAAGAAGAGGAAGCGGCAGAAGCAGTATCCGATGACGCAGAACTCTCAGAATTACACCACCATCACGGTCATCATCACCACCATCATCACACACTTGATGATATCACTGATTTGATTGACTCTCTTGACATACCAAACCAGGTGCGAGAGGATGCAATAAGTGTGTACAAGCTTATTGCTGAAGCAGAGGGCCAGGTACACGGTGCAACGCCAAGTGAAGTACACTTCCACGAAGTTGGTTCACTTGATGCCGTTGCAGACATCGTATCGGCATCCTGGCTCATCAATATCTTGGACCCAGAGCTTATTATTGCATCTCCAATGAACACCGGTTCAGGTAAAGTCAAGTGTGCACACGGCATATTGCCTGTGCCAGCCCCTGCAACCGCCCTTTTACTCCGTGATATACCAATCTATAGCACAGACATAAAAGGCGAATTATGCACGCCTACAGGCGCTGCTCTCATCAAGCACTTTGCACGCCAGTTCGGCCCTATCCCATCCATTAGGATGGAGAGTATAGGCTACGGCATGGGTGCAAAGGATTTCGAGACAGCGAACTGCCTCCGTGCAATACTCGGTGAGACCGACAATGTAATTGTCGAAGAGCCAGTTTTCGCTCGTCATCCAGTTAACCAGAGTGAAGAGCAAAAAAAGATTATTATCAACCGTATATCACGTGTGATAGGCCATCTTGAAAGCATTAAGAGAATGGTTGAGAACAACCGTGACACTGACGAAGTTTTAATTCAGCTCTCAGCAGTCGAATCTTCTATCAATTCTGTAAGACGTGTCATCATCAAATCCCACTTTAAGCACGCTATCAAGGGTGCTATTGAAAGTGGCGGAGATGCCCACGCAACAGAAAGCGTTTATGGTCTAGTTGATAAATTCCTTAAATAATAAAATTAACCCCCTAGATGATCTCATCTAGGGGGTTTTCTTTATCTAATACTGATTAGAACTTTTTTCTCATTGCACCTGTTGGACAAGCGTCAACGCACTTGCCACAAGTAGCACAGTAAGCTGCTGCTTCTGCTTTAGGGAACATAGGATTGATTGTTGTATTGAATCCACGGTTATAGAGACCGATGAATGTCTTCTTTGCAACTTCTTCACATGTTCTGTAGCAGAGACCGCAAAGTACGCACTTATCTGGGTTATGCTCGATAACATCAGCGATTTCAATGAAGTCGCGGTGATGCTTCATGCCAGGGAATTTAGCTGGCTCAACATCATACCAGTTAGCATACTTGATAAGGCGGCAGTCATAGTAATCATGACAACCACACTCGAGGCAACGGCTTGCTTCCTTCTTAGCCTGCTCTTCTGAGAAACCGAAGTAGATAGGCTTGAAGTTGTTCTTTCTCTCCTCTGGTGAGAGACCTGGCATCTCAGCTCTGTCGATCTTTTCACGATCCTCAAAGTCCTCAGCTGTCTTCTCTGTCTCAACAAAGTATGGAGCCTTGTAACGTACTTCAGCACCATCAAGGAAGTTGTTGATGCAGAAAGCTGCCTTTGAAGCCTCGCCGATAGCTGCGATAGCAATACCAGCGCCCTTGTTTGTAACGTCACCAGCTGCGAATACGTTCTCGATGTTTGTACGGAATGTCATCTCATCGCAAAGGATTGTGCCCTTCTTGGTAAGTTCAACTCCGTCAACACCAGCACAGTTTGCAACCTGGCCGATAGCCATAATAACGTTATCAAGTTTGATGTCTTCTGTCTTACCCTCTACAGGTACTGGAGAACGACGACCTGATGCATCTGGCTCGCCAAGTTCCATAATCTGGAGCTTCATGTTAAGAGCATCGCCGTCTTGTGTAATCTCGATAGGATTTGTGAGGAACTTAAAGATAACGCCCTCTTCCTCAGCCTCTTCGATTTCGATATCAGCTGCAGGCATCTCGTTTCTTGTACGTCTATAAACAACGTATACTTCCTCTGCGCCAAGACGAATTGCTGTACGGCAAGCGTCCATAGCTGTGTTACCACCACCGCAAACGGCAACTCTCTTGCCGATTGTTGGTGTCTCACCAAGACCAAGCTTACCAAGGAAGTCAATACCACCGATAACGCCTGGGAGGTCCTCACCAGCAACTCTCATTGGTACAGATGTCCAAGCACCGATAGCAACAAGAACTGCGTCATAAGTCTTAACAAGTTCATCGAACTGAATATCACGGCCAAGCTTGCAGTTGTTCTTCATAGCAACGCCAGCATCAGCGATGATAGAAATTTCATCGTCGAGTACAGCCTTTGGAAGTCTGTATTCTGGGATACCATAGCGAAGCATACCGCCCATCTTTGGCTGCTGATCAAAAATTGTAACAGCGTGACCATATTCACGAAGCTTGTAAGCAGCTGTAAGTCCTGCAGGACCACCACCGATGATAGCAACTTTCTTACCTGTGTCAGCGCCTGTTTCAATCTTGTATCTGTTGTCGCTAGCAAGAACCTTATCTGCTGCAAATGCCTTAAGGAAAGCAATTGAGATTGGCTCTTCAACGAGCTGACGACGACAAGCATCTTCACATGGATGTGGGCAAACACGACCAATAGATGCTGGAAGTGGGAAAGCTTCGTAAACTGTTGAAACGGCTTCGAAATACTTACCATCCTTGATTTCATTGACATACTTCTGGCAGTCTGTACCAGCTGGGCAATGAAGCTTACATGGACCACGGCAATCACCTGTGTGGTCAGAAAGAAGAAGCTCGAAAGCTGTCTTACGTGCACGGATTACACGAGGTGTATCTGTGTGAACAACATAACCTTCCATTGGCTTTGCTGAGCATGAGCGAAGAAGTTTTGGAACACCCTCAACCTCTACTACGCAGACACCGCATGCACCGTAAATTGCTGTATTCTCTGCAAAACAAAGAGTAGGGATTTCTACGCCAGCTCTAGTTGCAGATGAGAGTATAGTTTCACCGTCTTCTGCGATTACTTCTACACCATCAATAGTGTACTTAATTGACATAAATTTCCCTCCCTTACTTAACTATAATTGCACCCTGACGGCAAACTGTCTTACAGTTACCGCACTTGATGCACTTATCAGCGTCAATCTTAAATGGTGATTTAACTTCGCCACTAATAGCGTTAGCTGGGCACTTCTTAGCGCAGAGTGAGCAACCGATGCACTTAGATTCGTCAATAGAATAAGTGATAAGTTTTACGCACTCGCCAGCTGGGCAACGCTTCTCACTAATGTGAGCTTCCATTTCTGGTCTGAAGTAACGAATAGTTGTGAGAACTGGGTTTGGAGCAGTCTGTCCAAGTCCGCAAAGAGCACCGTCCTTGATAGCGTTGCAGAGCTCTTCGAGTTTCTCGATATCGCCCTCTTCGCCTTCGCCGTCAACTATGCGGCCAAGGATTTCAAGCATGCGCTTTGTACCGATACGACAGTGTACACACTTACCGCAGCTTTCCTTAGCTGTGAAGTCAAGGAAGAACTTAGCCATACCAACCATACATGTTGTCTCGTCCATAACAACCATACCACCAGAGCCCATGATAGCACCTGTAGCGCCAAGAGCCTTGTAGTCGATTACTGTGTCAAGAAGAGATGCTGGAATACATCCGCCTGATGGACCACCGAGCTGAACTGCCTTGAATTCCTTGTCGTTTCTGATACCGCCACCGATATCATAGATAACCTCACGAAGAGTTTTACCCATAGGAATCTCAACAAGTCCGCCGCGCTTAATCTTACCAGTAAGAGCAAATACCTTTGTGCCCTTTGATTCAGCTGTACCCATTGCTGCAAATGCGTCACCGCCATTTGCAATAATCCAAGCAACGTTTGCATATGTCTCAACGTTGTTGATGTTAGAAGGCTTAAACCAGAAACCAGACTGTGCTGGGAATGGTGGCTTAAGGCGTGGCATACCACGTTTACCTTCCAAAGACTCTATCAAAGCTGTTTCCTCGCCGCATACAAATGCGCCGGCACCAGCCTTAATTCTCATCTTGCATGAGAAGTTAGAACCTAAAATGTTGTCTCCAAGGAAGCCACGGTCTGTTGCATCCTTGATAGCGTTCTCAAGACGAACGATAGCAAGAGGATACTCAGCACGAACGTAAACGATAGCTTCCTTTGCGCCGATAGCGTACGCACCGATAAGCATACCCTCAATAAGAGTATGTGGGTCACCCTCGATTACGGCACGATCCATGAATGCGCCTGGGTCGCCCTCGTCGGCATTACAAATAAGATACTTCTCTTCGCCTTCTGAAGACTTTGCTGCTCTCCACTTGAAAGCAGTTGAGAAACCAGCACCGCCACGACCCTTAAGACCAGACTTATCAATTTCATTGATAACGTCATCCTGAGTCATACCAGTTGTCAAAATCTTCTTGAGTGCCTCATAACCGCCACGAGCGATGTATTCGTCAATGCTCATAGGATTGATGATACCACAGTTACGAAGAGCGATACGTGTCTGCTGCTCAAGGAAAGATGCATCTTCAGCTGTAATTGTGATGTCGTCAACAAGTGACAAATCATTGCTGTTTACAGCATCATAAATCTTCTGAGCGTCAGCGTCTGTAACGTGAACAAGTCTGCGAACAAGTGCGTCACCATCGTAAAGGTCAACGATTGGCTCTAAAAAGCACATGCCGATACAGCTTGTTATTGTTACAACAGAACCTGATGGATTTGCAGCTGCAAAGAGTTCATCAAGTTTTGCATGGACTTTACCAGCACCAGCAGCAAGTCCGCAAGAACCTTCACCTACTACTATTTTCATGACTCTGCACCTGCCTTTTCTCTAAGCTCACGAAGTATTGTCTTTGTCTTGTCAGGTGTGAGACTTCCGTATGTCTCTCCGTTGATCATCATAACTGGTGACAAAGAACAACAACCAAGGCAAGCAACATGCTTAAGTGAGAACAAGCCATCGTCAGTTGTTTCACCATCAACGATACCAAGTTCATCCTTGATAGCGGCAGCTATCAACTCAGAGCCATTAACATGGCAAGCTGTTCCCTGGCAAAGCATAATCAAATACTTACCAACTGGCTTTAATCTAAACTGTGTATAGAATGTAGCAACACCCATAACCTTTGCTGGTGCAACACCAGTCTCCTCAGCTATGTGGTAGATTACATCTACAGGTAGATAGCCATAGATTTCCTGTGCTTGTTGAAGAATTGCAATAAGGCTACCATTGATTCCCTTGTAGTGCTCAAGCACTGGCTCGAGCAAAGAGAGATCAGATGCCTTATCATTACAGCAACAACCCATAAAAATACCTCCCTATAAAAATATATGCATATTAATTATAAACTCTAGTACATTTATAATACTTAACTATAAAAGAAAAAATGTCCAAGAATGGACACTTTTTCATTTTTCACTATATTATATCATATTTTAATTATATGCACCACATTTTTTATGAACTCGTTCAAAAAGCGAACTGGAATACGCAATAACCTGCATAAATGCATAGGAGTGCAATTCCCTGCCACCTATAAAGTTTGCCTTTGATAAGTCCTGGCAATGTCAAAAGGAGCATAACAGTGAACATCACTGGTATATCCACTACTAAACTTGCATTCATTCCACCGATAAGTTTCTCTGCTGGTACAGCAAATGGATTAATTGTAATTGCCATACCAGATACCAAAACAAGATTAAACAAATTCGCACCGATAACGTTACCAAGTGACAACGCACCATGGCCCTTGCGAAGAGAAGTAATTGCCGTAACAAGCTCTGGAAGCGAAGTGCCTAGAGCAACAAGAGTAAGTGCAATTACAGATTCTGGAACGCCAATCTTCTGAGCGAGGATGGTGCAGTTATCAACGAGTAAGTTTGCGCCTACTGCGATAGCAATAGCGCCAACAACAAGATAGATTACGTTAATCAACACTGATGTTTCTGCTTCGTCTTCTTCCTCTTCTACTACAGCTCCATCAGCCAAAGGATTCTTCATAGCAACAAGTGCTGACTTAATTTGAAGACCAATGTAAACTGCAAAAACAGAGAGCAGGATTATACCAATAGTCCTTGAGAAAGTGCCAGTTACAATAGCAACACCTGCATAGAGGATTGCTGAGCCAAAGAAGAAAGCAGATGGCACTCTCATGCTCTTTTTATCTGTAAATCCAGGAGCAAATGCGATTGTAATAGCACAGATAAGTGATGCATTACATATGATTGAACCAATAGCATTGCCGTATGCTGTTTGTGACTGCCCAACAGCGGCAGCGCTTGCTGATACAAGCACCTCTGGAAGTGTTGTACCAATAGATACAACTGTCGCGCCTATGAGCAAATCAGGAACACCAAACTTCTTAGCAATACCTACTGCTCCGTCAACAAATTTATCTCCACCAATAATTAATAGGACAAGGCCCACAGCAAAAAGTGCTATTGCTATTGGGAAAACGAGCCCATCAGATACCGAAAAATTTATGAGTCCAAAAAGTGTACTCATCTCTGTCATTTAAATTCACCTCTTTAGAAAAATACGCCTGTTATAAAGATTTCAAGACCTATTCCAATTAGGATTACGCCACCGAGCACATCGGCTTTCCAGCCGAGTTTTGTGCCGACTTTTTTACCAATAATTACTCCGACAACTGAAATTACGAAAGTGACAATCGCAATTATCAAGTTGCATATTGTCGCCTCAAAAAGGCTGTACTTTGAAATAGTAAATCCCACTGACAAAGCATCAATTGAAGTTGCGACTGCTTGTATAAACAGCGCCTTCATTGTGAGCTTTTCAAGTGCCACTTCTTCAGCAGATTTACGGGATTTGATACCATCAATCAGCATCTCTCCACCTATATATAAAAGAAGAAGTAATGCAATCCATGGAATAAACTTTTCAAAACTTTTAAAACGTTCTGCTATTGTGTGTACACAGAACCAGCCAATCATTGGCATGAGTGCCTGAAAAACTGCATAGGCACCACCAATAAGACAAATCTTAGGAACTCCCATTGTTGGTTCCTTAAGACCGTTTGCAAGGGACACAGAAAAAGCGTCCATCGCAAGGCCAACGCCCAATACTATCGAAAACGCTATAAAGCTCCACGTAATTCCCATATTTCCTCCAAGTAATAAAAAAAGACTCATGTGTGGTGCTTACCACACATGAGTCTCGCAATTTAAAGCAATGCCAGACCAAAAAGGTCAGGATGTTGACAGTTGCTACGCATTCGCGTCTGCTACTCCCTCAAGGGATGTCAATATCATATCAAAAAAGTTTTGATTTTGCAACTTATTTTTTTGTGCCGAAAAGGCCTCTAACAATTGCATTGGCACCTGTACGCATTACAGATGAAAGAGCTGTATTAGCTGCCTGCTTTGCAATCTTGTCAGCAGATTTAACACTGCCTGAACCAGTAACAGTATTTACCATATTAGTAGTAATTGAACGTGCTACTGAAGATGCGGCATTTGATGCTGCACGCTCGAATACTTTCTTTTTCTTTTCAGCTTCTTTTGCTGCTTCTTTCTCAGCCTTTTCCTGAGCCTTTTGAGCAGCCTTTGCCTCAAGCTCAGCCTTGCGCTCCTCAGCCTTGAGTGCAGCAGCCTCAGCCTTTGCTTCTTCCTTTGCAAGCTTTTCAGCTTCCTTAGCTTCTGCCGCCTCAACGGCTGCCTGCTCCTGCTCAACCTTGAGCTTTTCTGTTGCAGCCATAATTACTTCATAAGCTGACTCTGGATCCTGTGTTTCCCTATACTTTAAATCAAACTCAGATGACACAATTGCTGTATTAACCTTAGCTGGATCTGCCTGGCCCATAAGGCTCTGAGGAGGCAAAATCTTGGCTCTCTCAACTACAACAGGTGTACCAGACTCATCAAGGAATGAAACAAGTGCCTCACCTGTACCTACTTCCATAAGTGCCTGCTCTGAATCAAATGCTGGGTTTGCACGGAATGCTGCTGCAGCGGCTTTTACCATCTTTTGCTCAGCAGGAGTATATGCACGAAGTCCATGCTGAACACGGTTTGAAAGTTGTGCTAAAACCTCATCAGGAATATCTGATGGTGACTGTGAAATAAAGTAGATACCAACACCCTTAGAACGGATGAGTTTTACTACCTGAACAATCTTCTGTACAAATGCCTTTGGAGCATCAGCAAAGAGAAGATGTGCCTTATCAAAGAAGAATACCATGCGAGGCTTATCAAGGTCGCCTACCTCTGGGAGTTGCTCAAAGAGTTCATTGAGCATCCAAATGAGGAATGTTGAATATACTGTTGGGCTGCCAATAAGCTTAGCTGATGAGAGGATATTGATAAATCCACGTCCATCAATATCAGTGCGCATCCAGTCCTTGATATCGAGCATTGGAAGGCCGAATACGCCTTCGCCGCCCTCCTGTTCAAACTGTAAAAGTGCGCGCTGAATTGCACCAATTGATGAAGATGATACATTGCCATAAGTCAATGTATACTCCTCTGCGTTCTCACCAACAAAACCAAGCATAGCGCGGAGGTCCTTAAGGTCATAGAGCAAAAGGCCCTTATCATCCGCAACTTTAAATACCAAATTAAGTACGCCCTCTTGAACATCAGAGAGGTTCAAAAGGCGTGAGAGGAATGTAGGTCCCATATCAGAGATTGTAACTCTTACCGGGTGACCCGACTCACCAAAGATATCCCAGAATCTTGTTGGATATCCCTTTTGCTGGAAACCATCGATTCCAAATTTTTCCTTGGCACGAACATCCATTCCTGTGCCAGGTTCGAGCATACCTGTAAGGTCACCTTTTACATCAGAGAAAAATACTGGTACGCCAAGGTCTGAAAATGACTCAGCCATAACTTTCATAGTTATAGTTTTACCAGTACCTGTTGCGCCGGCAATGAGGCCGTGGCGGTTTGCCATCTTTGGCAAAATATAGAGTTCTGTTCCTTCAAAGGAGCTTGCTACCCAAATTTTTCCGTCTTTTAACATAGTATTCCTCCAATAATCTATTTGTCGATTCTTTCGTTTTCTTTCTCAAGGTCTTCCATAAACTGGTGAAGTGTCTGAACAAGCAAAAGCGTTTTAACATTACCAAGAGGCAAACTAGAAAGGATTCCCTTTGGAACATTTGCCAATTCCTTTTTGAGTTCAAGCCCTCTTTCCGTCAAGAACACTTGCATATTACGCTCATCTTTTTGATCGCGCTTTCTCTCAACATATCCAACCGTTTCTAACTTCTTAAGAAGCGGAGTCAAAGTACCAGAATCAAGGAACAACCTCTTACCAAGTTCCTTGACGTTTACGCCATCCTTCTCCCACAGTGCCATCAATGTGATGTAACCCGTATAGGTCAAATCATAGGGATCAAGAAATGATTTGTACCTTCTAATTACCTCTTTTGACGACACGTAAAGTGAGAAGCAAAGTTGGTTATCAAGTTTTTGCAATTCATCATCTGGGATTGCCGAAAGGGCCAATCCAGCGAATTTGTTTTCCTTAGCCATTACTTCACCCGCTAAATAAAAATACATATTAATTGTAAACAATTTATGCAGGAAATTCAATAATAAAAGGGAGCCTTTCGGCTCCCTTTTTACTAATTCAGTTCTTCAAATTTAATGTTATTATCCGTAGCGTATTTCTCTACTTTTGAATTCTTTTGAGCACAAATCATTGCATTTGTATCAATAAAAACACAATCTCCAAATAATGTATCTGGATTATTTATTATTACTTTTTTCAAACTTTTGCACTCTGCAAATGCCCATGAATTAATTTGATAAACACTTTTCGGAACTACTACAGTTTCAATAATTTTATTGTGCACAAAACAAGTTATATCAATTTTTTTTACAGATATATTCTCAATTTCATTAGGTATTTCTATTTCAGTTTTGTTTCCAATATAGTCAACTATTATTACTTCTGCTTTCGCATCATCAATGTAATACTTGTAACCATCCAAAGTCGTTTTAATTCCAAGTGTCTCTTCTTGCTCTACGATATTAAATTTATCGTTGCTATTCTTAACCGCTGGAGCAACTATAATTTTATTTAATAAAAATGCAGAAAACGACACTAAAACAAATACTAATATAGAGAGAACTACCAATTTCCTTGTAATCAGTTTACTCTTCATAAAGGTTGCCCTCTTCCATTTTAAGAATAATGTCACAAACACTTTCCAAATCTTCTTTATGATGAGTTGTCAATATGATTGTTGCACCTTTTTCCTTTTCGTCATGAATTATATTGTACACCAACTTGACGCCTGCTGTATCCAGAGCATTCGTTGGCTCGTCCAACAGAATAATCTTCGGATGTTCAAAAATAGCTTGAGCAATATTCAAACGTTGTTTCATACCAAGAGAATATTTTTTTACCTTTAAATCAGAGTTTAGACCTACTCTTTCTAAACTATCACTAATATCCGAATCGGTTGCGACTTTCCTAATTTCGCTAAGTATCTTTAAATTATCAAATGCATTATAATTTGGAAGCAAACGCATATTTTCAATAACAATACCCAAACCTTGAGGGAAAGAAATATCTTTGTGTAATTCTACATTATCTATTTTGACAGTTCCGCTAGTTGGAACAATCAAACCTGCAACAGCACGAAGTAGCATAGTTTTTCCAGAGCCATTTGTTCCATATATTCCATAGACCGTGCCATCATTAAAAGAATAATTGATGTTATTTAAAACCGTTCTTTTTTTAAAATCTTTACTGTAATTTATTAGTTCAATCATATTGTCACCTTAAATTATATCAATTTTTTTTAATTTCTTTTGTGAAATAAATACGAGTATTAAATTGATAATCATAGCCCATAAACATAAAAGAGTTGATAGCCTATCAAAATTAATAAAAATAATATTTGGAAAAAATATCAAGGTTGCAAGGGTGCTCTTTCCAAAATTAATTTCAATCAACATATCTATAAAATAGGAAAAGTATAAAATAACCAAAGTTATTATTAAAGAAACTGGTGCGTCATATGTAAGTTCAAAGTAATGTTGGAGTAGTAGTAATGCATTAATTGTAAGATAATGGCAAAGAACAGCAACAATAATTATCTCACAATCAAATTGACTAATTTGTCGCATTTGTAAAATTAAATAATTCACTAAGCACTGCGCGGCAACTAATAAAAGCGTATTTTCTGAGATTTTTTTCAAGCTCACAACTAAGGCCTTGTTTCTTTTTCTACATCTAGATATAACTAATTGCCCATAATCTATTAACCACATTTTGCTACTATCCATAGATACAATTAACAAACCAACAATTGGTGCACTATAAACCATTAGATATATGATGTTTATATTCGTGTAGTCAATTCCACTTATAAAAGCAATCGCATCGCATCCTTGTTGATAAAAAAATGCTGTTTGCAATAAAGTAAGAATTATAATGATCAAGTAATTACTTCGTTTCATCAATAAAGTCCTTTTTTCTATGTAATATTAGCGCTAACAAAAATATAGCTAAAGAGGTAAAGATATTTCGAAGCAACACCATTCCCACTTGATAATAAGTATTCTGTTTAAATAGTAAGTCATAATAAACTGAAACATCATCACAAGGCATCCAATTTAATAGTAAATAATTTTTAACTATGACTGCCTCAACAAAATAAAGTAAGAATGTCAATAAAAGGGATATGTTTTTTTCAAAAAAGTTATTAAATATTGAAAAAATAAAAGTACATCTTAAATAGTAGATTGTAATTGTTATAACATTTATTAGCCCATAAAATAACAAAGATTTAGCACTTAACTTTGCATTAATTACTATTAGCCCTATAGCATTAATCAATTCATGAATGCACGCTATAACAAAACAAATGATAGTATTACTAATAAGCTCGTTAAAAACCAATCTATCCCTGGTTTCATATCTACTTGGAAAGTAATTATTAGAAAAATAGTAACACGAAACAAGTAATGGAATAATTGGTACAACGATTAAATAATTCACTCCGCTATAATTATATTCAAGTAGATTTATAGTCATATCACTTATTGAATTAGAAATAAGATCTTTAAATATTAAAGCAATCCATAAAACACAAAACGCCAACAACCAAAAGACACCCAATTTAATCAACAATTTGGTTTTTATACGACAAGTCATCATTTTTTGTTCTCCATATAACACAAACAATTGTTACTAATATATGCGTGGCTATACAAGCAATATAAACTGGTAAAATATCTGATAAATTGTATTCCGAAAATGGCTGTATCGAGAGCATTATTGATTTTCTAGGTATAAAGAATATGTACCAAATCAAAAAAGATGCTATATATACTTTTTTTCTATCACCAAACGCAAGCGCCATACTACTCCCTGTCATACCAATTGTTCCACTAAGGATAGATGCAACAAAAATAAATACGATATTAGTAAGCAATGGTTTTCTTAAGCACACTTCAGCTAGACTTCCGAACTTAAATAAATCTGATTCAAAAGTTTTAGTAACACCATATAAAAGAATATGTGAAACAATCAAATTTATCATTAAAGAAACAAAAATAATTGCAAATGATATAGTAAACCCCTTAATCAGCATAGTTTTTATGTATTTCTTTTTCCCTATTTTTGTAATTTGCACTATATCATTTCCAGTTGAAAAATCTTCAAAAATATCATCTGAAACGATAAACAGTAAACTAATCGGTAACATCCAAAAAACCAACGCATGAAAATTAGGACCAATTCCAGTGAAAGCCAAAAAGACGCTCAAATTAGCATTGTATGGCATTCCACCAACAGGAATATTTTTTATCTTATAAAAAATATCAAAAAGCATTACAGATACTATAATTATGATTAAAAATAGTTTACGTTTATCGTTGAAAATTCTTATTACACTATACATATACCACTCCATAATAGAGTAGGGCAAAAGCCCTACTCCTTCCTAATTATAATAATGTGCCTGTCTCTTCATCCCAGTATCCTGATACAACATATGCAGTTGCAACATTATTATTGTTACGAACACCAAGGTCCGTATTTTTGTGATAAGCATTATTATAAACACCTTTATAATATTTGCCATTTCCACAAATCACATTTACAACATCAGAATATTGTGTGCGTGTTATTCCTGAACTAGCAAGCCAATAAATAGCGATAGCCGATGTCCCTTCAGCATTATAAGTCATATTCACCATCCAAGGATTATTTGTCTTATCAGAATCACGATATCTTGAATCTCCACAATAATTGTTAGCGCAATTCTTTTTCATAGTAAATGAATATGGGAAATTATCCTCTGCTGCGAATGCAGAAAATGATAAAGCCATTGACAAAACCACTATTACTACTAATAACAAACTAATCTTTTTTGTACTTTTCATTTTTTAAAATTCCTTTCTCTTATATTTTTAATTTCCTAAAAATACTGCCCTCCTTTCAATAGTCTCTAATTAATATGTGTAAAAAATACATCAAAATATTACAAATGACTTATCAGTTATTCACAACAAAAAGGGAGCCGTTTGGCTCCCTTTTCCTCGTTAATATGCATACTTAACTACCGTCTCTGAATCCGATGCAGTATAAGCTGTGAATGTTACTTTCAACCTATATGTACTCAACGGAGAGGTTAACTTACTCTCATCCATTGAAGCATTGCGAGAATCAAAAGTTTCTTCCCACGTTTGAACAGTAGAATAAGATCCGTTACTCAACTTTTGAAGTTCCATTTTAATTTTTACTCGCTTAACACTTGAAGAACCCGTAATATTTGATGTTACAGACGTTGACACTGTACCTTGATCAATTCCATAGTTTAGTACAGCAATATACGTATAACGTAATGGTTCTTCCTTTCCTGTTCCGTTAGCAAACACAGTCACACTTAGGGTGACTAGCAATATGAATGCTAATACAATTGCGCCTAACACTTTTTTTAATTTCATAAAAGCACATCCTTACATTTAGTACGTTAACTAATAACGTCTGTATAATAAGTGCAAAAAAACAAGCAAAATATTACAACTCTTTTCTAGATTCTACAATTTTTATTAATGCTTCAATTGTTATTTCACCGTTTTTATCATAATCAGCAAAAATGCTATGATGGTATTTACCGGAATTCCATACCAACGTAATGCCTTTATCACCTATTATGTAAAATGCATCTAATCCATTTATGACAGTTGTCCCAGAAGCATCATTTTCAGTATCTAATGAAGAAACGCTATCTTTATTCTTTGTTGTATAAATAAAAATACTATTTCCGTCATCATTAGAGAAAGATATTGACTGGCAATTCTTTTCCTGCTTATCCTCTACCAACTTATAGCCATCAGGAACATATGTATACTGTGCATACAAAAAATCATTTGCATTTTCATTAACGCCAAAAGTTATATCTGTACTTTCTTTAAAATAAGAAAAAATGAAATCTCTAAATGGTTCAATAGCGAATGCTGCGATTGAGAAAAACACCAAAACAATAATTGCAACGAGTGCAATCTTTACTGCCTTCCTAATCTCAATATGTTTAACCTTTTTGCTATTACCATCTAGCTTTCTTAAGAAAGCAACCATTTGTTTCCGTTCTTTTTTGGACAAACATTCCATTGGCTCATTTTCGATTTTTGCAATATATTCATCCAATATTTGATTATTAGCTTCAATACAAGCTTCTCTTAAAACTGTATCGCTTTTACTTTGCATTAAAACTCCTCCCCACAAAGCATAGAACAAATCATCTGTTTTCCTCTATATAATCTCTGTAAAACTAGATTTTCTGAAATAGATAATGTATCTGCAATTTCTTTTGCAGAATATCCATCTACATATTTCATAATTATAGGAACTTGATACTTTTCATCTAACGACCTAATAGCAGAAACAATTTCAGCAATATCGTACTTGCTATTATCAAAAGTAGCGATTTTGTATTCATCTTCGCCTGAAATCATTTCCAAAGGTTCTATATTTGTAGCGCACGTAACATTATTAATGCATATGGCACATCGCTTACAAATAGTAACTAAATACCGTTTTTGCTTATATTTGGGAAGAGTATTAAAAGTTTCAAAATTATCAACTAACCTTAAAAAAGTATCTTGCAAACAATCCAATCTTAATGATTTATCAACCAAATAATCTCCTGCTGTTTTTACAACCAAGTATTCATACTTGGTGTAGACTTCTTCAAATTTTCTCTTGTCTTCTTCTCGTTCAAACGATTGCAAATATAGACCTAACATATTTTGCCCCCCCCCGGTCGACTTTACGGCGTACCTACGTCGTTTGTATTTGGAATTAAATTTTAATACTTTCAAACTATAACAAATCCCAACTTCAATAGTACGGAGTTGGGATTTGCTATACAAATTCACTTGCTACAATACAATTAGTCTAAAAATAAATATCACAATTTGGCAAAGTTTCTCTCAATTCATCAACTTAATCATCTCATGGCTGTTTAACAGACATATCAACATATTCAAAAGGTGAATTTGTATTTCTTGCCTGCCCTCTCAACAAATCTCTTAATTTGCTATCTTCTTAGTAAAGCTAATAAAAATTCTTTTCATATATTTCGCCACATTTCAATTTGCAACGACCTATAACGTTCTACATCAAATAATACATTTACTTAAGGCTTTGGTTTCGATACATTAGTATCGGTTTTAGGCGGTGACGGCGGTGCATTTTTACTTGTAGGCTGGTACCCAAATTTACCTGGATTCGGTTGATACCTACGTTGCACAACACCTTTTCGAGGAATTCCTTTATTACATTTTTGATTGTTATTCATCAATTTGTGCTCCTTTCTTAAACTCTATACAACGTATTTGATCTTTAGGAATATAAAATCCTTTGCTTTCTTCGTCAAAAATCCAATTTCCTTCATCATCAAGTTTATAGCCATTTTCAACATAAATATCTCTTTCTTCGTAATCAGAAGAGCTAAATGATTCTCCAGAATACCAACCACGAAGAATATTGCCATCTATCATTGTAATGACAACAAAACTCGGTTCTAGTTGTGAAAAGAAATAATCCCATGCTGATGGTATAGAATGAGTAGGGTTAAGTTTTACCCTTCGAAGTATTTTACCAACAACATCTTTGTATTTTAACATAGAAATAGCAATTGCAATAAATGTAGCTCCAATAATTGTAATTGCAACAAGAAGTAAGAACAAAATGTATATATGTTTTGATAATTCTCTAAAGGCAATTATATATAGCCAACTCCAGCAAGCACAATTCACCACACTATAAGCAAGGCACTTTAGAAAATATATACTCTCACTATACTTTTTAGGCGGATTTGTTTTATCAACAATTGAGTTTACAATAAATCCGGGTAATATAAATATTGTGGTAAGAAACACAACTTCCAAAGAATCTATAGTCATCATTTCACCTTATTTCATAAATTAGTCTATAGTATTTATTATTTTATTCTACGAATAATCGTTCAATAATTATATTCTCAATAAACGTCATTCATACAGCTTAATTAACATATACGGAATACATTATTTTTGATGCGCATATTAAATTAAATCGCCATATTTACGCCATTTATGCGGTTTGTCAACAAATTCCAACCTCAACACAATGAAGTTGGGATTTGCCTACATTTCATAATACAACAATCCGCATTGTTTTTATACATATTACTTTGTAAAATGAGCAACTCCAATTTTCACTGATCTATAAACAAAATCAACTTCTAACGGGAAGATCTCATCAAGTTGTTGCATTTTTTCCATCACATTATCCACATCAAATATTATTTGTGCATTTCCTGCTTTTCTTTGAATTAATCTCAACAAAAACCATAATGGACTAATTTCTTTATTGAAATAAATATTTCCACGTCCATCCGAATTGTACTCGAATATTACAGTGTTAATATCAGAATAGTTTAATTCAAAGTATCGTTCACCTTTTGAAACATTTACGCATTCAATAGAATTTTCTTTGAATATCCATTCTTGCTTCTTTTCTAAAAGTAATTTAGTTGGTAAACATACACAGATATTAAGAGCACAAACAAAAATCATCAATGCACAGATTATCTTTATAAAAGCATTATGCTGCGATACTATCAAATCAATATTGATACAAATACCTACTAACAAAATTAAATTCAGAAACAGCATTATTGAATCAAAATAATTCATTCTACATTTAGGTCTGATACTAATTTCACTATAAACTAAATCTGTTTTTTCCCTTTTCCTTTCAAATTGCCTTTTAGAAATAATCCTTTGATATGCCCTAAGAAATGAAATAATATAGATTAGCAGTAAAGGCACCGCCATAAAAGGTGCAAAGAAATACATCTCATTTGTAAATTCAAAAACATTATTAGAATTATAAGGATCAAACAAATTCGAATACATAATCAACGCAAACAAAATAAATCCACCAATTAGAAACACTAAAATTCTTGTTTTTTGCATTAAAATAACCCTCTTATTGTTTACTGATTAAACTGATAATATCACCTAAAGTAAGAGAACCTTTTCCTTGGGTGAGGTGACCTTCAAATGGAAAGACTGAATAAATAGACGGATTTATAGAATATGAATCATATTCGCCAGACGAATAAATCACTTCGTGTTCAACACCTATAATCCCTATAGATGCACCTTCGTAAAACGAATTTCCATACAAATATTCACCAATACTCGGTGTGTTTGCAAACGCAAGTGTTCCTGAAAGCGCAACATTTGGAGTACCAGTTCCTACTTGGCCAGCAAAAAGTACAATTTCATAATTACCTTTTTCATCAATTAGAAAGCCAGAGGAAAGCGAACCGCAAACAATAAATCCTCCAGTAATTGTAACACCAACAAAAGCTGTATCTTTTTTTGGGGAAAGTGCATCAATAATAATATCATATACATCTTCGCATCCATATTTTACAGACTGTTCTCTAACTATTTCAGATAAATATTGAGATTTTGTTTCTTTTACATATTTTTTCTCGTTTTTATTCTCTTTTACCTGCGTATGCACATTTTGTTCTAATGTTGGATTACCTGGCGTATTAGTTATCCAACCTCCAAGCTCGGTTGATTTAAAATTATTCCACACATTTTTAATGTTTAATGCAACTTTATTTCCAAAACTTTTAGCACTATTTAAAAAAACCTTAACTGAAAAATTACCACTTGGATCAACAAAGTTGATAGGATTGTTTCCAACGTAAGCGTAACTATTTCGAGTGATAGGTTTGTTGGTATAACCTTGGAAAGTATCCTTACTTTGGAACCTGTGAGTACTTGGATTGTAGTATCTAGCACGTAAATACTGAAGGCCAGTTGAAGAGTCTGTATACTCTGCATTGTACTGATAAGGATTGTTGATAAGGTTGTTGGATGCAAATGTCTTACCATAGATGTTATATGTGTAAGATACAGCTATGTTACCATTCTTGTCAGTCAGTTGAGATACAGAACCCCTACCATCATATAGGTAAGAATATGAAATGCCATTGATGATAGCGCTATTTCTGCCATTACCATAGTCATAAACATTGGTAACCGCACCATTTGAACCGTATTCAAGAAGAACCTCTGAATACTCCTTGGTTAAATCAACAACATAACCTGTTAATTCGTATGAAAACGCATTAAACGCATTGATGCCATACATTGAAAGAAGGTTCTGCTTGATTATGCTCTTATCATATTCAATATGATTTTTACCTGATGTACTACAAGAATTAAATACCTTTTCAGCGGTTCCTGCCGTTGTCTTAACTTCCTTTTCAAGGGTATATGCTCTATTGCCAGCACCGTCATATATGATTGCTTGAATTAATGTACCGTTTTCGTATGTGGCAACCAATCTATTTTCATTATCGTATTCATATGTCTTAGTGCCCTTTGTAAGAGTAATGTTCACGTATAGCTCAATACATTTTAATGCCGAAGCATATTCCATATTGTAGCTGTTTACTTCCTTGATAAGGTTACCATTCTTGTCATATGAGTATTTGGTGATAGCCTTAAGCTTATCAACAGTCAAGGTCTTAACTGTTAACTGATCTGCCTCATTATATTCATAAGCGGTTTTATAAAGAGTGTTTTCACCCTTCTTAACCACTTCTGATAAGCAGTTTCCATCATTGTCATATGTGTATACTGTGTCTGTTAAGCTCCAAGTTTTACCACAGTTTGTGGTGTTCTTTTCAGTAACCATAGCCACCTGACATCTATCATCATAACTATAGAAACGTTCAGTAGTGTTTCCGCTTTGAGTAATAGTCTCTTTGACAATCATGCCAGAAAGATCATATTCATACTCAAATGAAGAAATCTCATCATCCTTATCTTTACCAAGTAAAGTTTTATACTCTTTGATATTCTTTACAGATACAACATTATCGTCCTCATCATATGCGAGATATGTGTGTGAATCGTTTGCTCTTATAACTTCAGTGATGTTTTCATTTTCATCTCTTAGATATCTAACAGAATTACCAGATATATCAGTCATACCTATAATTTGGTCTAAGTAATCATAGTCATACTTAGCAGCCATTCCATTAGGATATTGAAGCTTTGTCAAATCACCAAGTTTGCTATATGTATATTCTATCGTAGAAGTACCATTTGGTAAAGTTTCTTTTACCAATCTTCCAAGAGCGTCTGTCTCAAAAGTCGTTTTACCAAAGACATCTTCCATAGATGAGATATATCCATCAGCATCATAATTGTATTTGGTGTTTTCTGTCTTGTTTTCTGTGAGTTGACCTAAAACATCATAAGCATATTCAGTTGATGTGCCATCTGCATTTTTTACTTTTGCAATCTGTGAATTCAAGTTGTATTCAAATTCACTGATATTTGAAAGTGGGTCCTTTATTGATACCTGATTTCCAACAAGGTCGTATGCATAGGTTGTTTCGTTTCCATTACCATTTACATAACTTGTCAAATTACCAACCGTGTCATACTTATAATTTGCAGTAACCACATCTCCTTCTTTTACAGAAGAAAGATTACCATTTTTGGTATATGTGTATGCTATTTCCCTACCTACAGGGTCCTTGATGTTAGTAACATTGTAGATGGCATCATATGTATATTCCGTTGTTCCGCCTCTTCGATTAGTAGTTGAAATGAGATTGTTCATCAAGTCATAACCATATGAAACCTCATTCCCCTTATAATCTGATTCAGCTATAAGATTGCCAACTGAGTCGTATGTAAAGTTACGTGTCCTATGCTTAGGATTTGTTATTGAAACAACATTTCCAAGAGCATCAACTTCGTACGTATAAATTGAACCATTATCATTTACTGAAACCAAATCGCCTCTTGCGTTATATTCATAAGTTGTCTCTTCTCCAAGTGCGTTAGTTTCAGATACCAAGTTATACATGACATCATACTTATATAATGTTTTCTTACCCATTGCACTTTCTAATAAAGTAACATTTGAGTTCAAATCATATGTGTATGATATAGTAGCTTCTTTTGCATTTGTTGCTGCAATCAGACGAGACGCTTTGTCATATATGTAACTATTGTTTGCACCAGCGTTTGTGCTGTCACCAGAAAGTTGTCCCTTTTCATTAAAGGTATATGTCGTTTCAAGACCATTAGCAGCCTTCTCATTTACAACTCGACTTTCAAGGTCAAAAGTATCCTCTAAGACTGCACCATTTGGGGACACAATTTTAGTATTGTTTCCAAACTTATCATATGAGAACTTGTATTCATTTCCTTCATAGTCAGTGTTCTTGCTAACAAGTCCAACTTTATTATATGAGAAAGTCATTGTATTACCCAAAGCATTTGTCATTGCTATTAGGTTTTCATTTGCATCATATGCATAAAGTGTGGCATTGCCATTTGCATCGATTACTTTCGATACTAAATCATAGCTATTGTACTCATAGATAGTAACAGCATCATTTTCATCTGTAGTTTTAATAAGATTGCCGTTTAAATCATATTCATACTTTGTAACATGGCCAAGTGCATCAGCTCTTGTTGAAACTAGATTTAATGAGTTATATGTATACTTTGTAACAAAGCCGAGTTCATCTGTTATTGATAACAAATTGCCGTTTTTGTCATATGAATACTCAAGAGTGCTTCCATTACTTTGAGTCGTCTTAACAATTTGTCCAAGAGCATCATACTCATATGAATTATTTAATCCAGAATTATTTACTTCACTTACTATATTACCGACAGTGTCATATGAATAAGTTGTTTTAAGTCCAGTCGGGTATGAAATCGACTCAACTCTATTCATATTATCATAAGTATATGCTGTTACAGCGCCTGCCTTATCAACCTCTTTGGTGATAAGACCCACCTTGCTATAAGTAACTGTTTGCGCATTAGAAAGTGTTTGCTTTACTGAACTTTTAGCATCTTCAAATCGTAAATCATATTCATATGTCGTCTTGTCATCACGAATTAGATTGCCTTCATTGTCATACTCAAAAGTAAATACATTTCCAAGAGCATCTGTTTTAGAGACAATATTAGATTTGCAATCATAGGTATACTTTGTAACATTACCCAAAGCATCTTTTTCAGATACTTTGTTATATAAGCCATCGTATGTGTAAGTTACTTTATTACCTTCATTATCCGTGCTACTAAGCATATTACCTATAGCATCGTATGTGAAAGAATAACTATATCCTTTTGGATCAGCTATTGATAATACAGAACCTGCTGCATCAAATGTATAACGAGTCACCGCACCATTTGGAAGTTGTTCACTTAGCTTTCTTCCCATGGCGTCATACGTATATCTAGTTATATTGCCATTCTTGTCCTCTGTGGATACAAGATTTCCCATTGAATCATAATAGTACTTTATTGTACCACCAAGTGCATCCTTAACACTTGATAGCAATAAGCCACTATATGCATATTCAGTCACAGAACCTAGTGCATTGATTTCCTTTACAACTTGATGTTTGTTGTTGTACTCATACTCACTGAATGTACCATCGTTATAAGTTTCCTTAACTAAATCTTTGTTTTCGTTGTAAGTAAATGTCGTTACTTTACCATCAAAATCAGTTGCCTTAGTAACCTTATTATCACTGTTGTACTTAAAAGATTTCGAAGCGCCATCAATACTTCTATTCATTGAAAGTACATTACCATTTGAATCATAAGTGTATATAATCTTGTTGCCGTTACAACCCGTTTCGCTAGCAAGATTATTATTTTTGTCATATGACTTTTCTTCAAATGATCCATCATCGTAAGTGATTTTAGTTGTACGATAATTTTCATCTAAGTCATATGCTGTTGTATTACCGTTTGCATCTACTACAACCGTTTTACCTTCACTATAGTTGAAAGTAGTAATGTCTCCATTACCATCTGTCTGCTTTACTACTCTACCCTCACTGTCATATACATTAGCATTTACAGTATTGCCATTTGCATCCTTATATGATGTCATTCTATGATCTTTATCATAAAAATACTTTGTCTCATTGCCATTTGCATCCACAAATGATGTCAAATTATTATTGCTGTCATATGAATATGTAAGGGCTTTTCCGTTTGGAAGTACAATTTTGGAAATATATCCATCAGCAGTTATTTCAAATGTGTATGTTCTTCCATATGGCGTTGTCATTGTTTTGAGACTATAGTCTTTATCGTATGTAAGAACTGTCTCATAGTTATTTTCATCTGTAACTTTAGTTAGCAATCCAATGCTATTAAAGTGTTTTACAGTGTTTTTATTATCACAGATTTCATATTCATAGATAGGATATGTTGTCTTTGTACCATCAAGTTCTTCAAACACTCCTGTTTTTGTTTGAATCTTGCTTAATATCAAATAATATCCATCTGGAGCAGTGTATGTACCATCACTGTTCTTAACGAATTTCAATATACTACCATCGCCACGGCGATATGAAATGTCGCCATTTGCACATAGTGATAGCATTTCATCAAATTCAAAACTCCAACCTCTACCAAATATACCATTTAGTACTGATCCTTTTGAGTTATATGACCTAATAATCTCAGGTACATCGCTTTGTGACATGTAAAAGTTACCCGTATTTAAATTTACAGGTTCATATCCAAACTCACAATGAAGTCCGCGACCCATAAGCATAGAGTCAATATTCTGCCTATCGTTCTCGCTTAGTTTTCCTGGATTATATGGACTATTCAAATTCTTTGTTGGATTGATAATTACAAGAGTATTGTTTTCTACTACCAATCCATCAATCGCTCTATTATCAACGCAAATTTTCTCATAAGTCGTTCCATAGTAATTAGCAATCTTTGAAATTGTATCGAACTGCTTTACCTTATAAACCAGAAATTTATCACTGGTTACGTTTTTACCAGTTTTACTATCCTTAGTGGCATTTGCAGTGTAATAATATGTTGTATCAAAATCAAAATTTGTAAATGGAACTATTGTTTGCCAGTTGCTCAAATGATAATTATATTTTGTTGCTTTATCAGGAAAATACTCATCAAAATATGTTGAATTAGGGAATAACTTTGAATATGAAGCATTAAGGCTTCCATCCATTTTCTTGCTTGAATCATTAAGCTCATAATTTACAGTTGAGTTTGGTGTTGCAAGTCCATCAACAAATACACCATAGAACTGCAATTTACCACTCGCACTAGATTCACCTATTGTTCTAAGGTTAATTGTAATATCGTCAATGCCATAGTTTGCATCAACAGGATATGGAAGTTCCCATTCAATAGAGAGAATTGGATAAGATGTCTCATATGTAACATTTTGTCCAGCAAAAGAATATGGTGTAAAGAATGCACTACCACCCATATCATCTCTTTGTGCCTTTATTACGATACCATACTGTTCTGATGTGCCAGCAACCCACTGGCCAACTGCGTTTGTTACATCAAAATTGTGATATCCATTTCTTGATTTATCCGTGAACTTTTCGCCAGTTGGTTCGCCTGTTATGGAGCAAACCTTACTCCATGTAATGTCATCCACAGTCCAAGGTGCTGTTAACATACGTGATTCAAAAATTGTATTCTCTGCAAGATTAGTATATTGGAATACAGAAAATGTAGCACTATTAATTGTTGCGCCTTGTGGTATCTTGTCAGCTATCTTTGGAAAATCGTAAACCATACGTGTTCCACCAAAGTCATCTGTATCAAAGATTCCAGTATTTTCTGCAACAATATATCCAGCCATACCATAGGCAAGACCTTGGAAAATACCCCTTAGTTGGGAAGTCATACGCATTCGCATATCAGAATGCGTAATGGTAATATTTGGATCTATCTTGATTGGGAATGAACGCTCAGGTGAACTTATCCAATCAGTATCAAATAGTACGGTTACAACGTTATCCTTATATTCAAGGCGTACTCTATCCGATATATTGCCATCTGCATCAATCATTATTGGTGCAGCAATTGTATATGATGGCATTGTATCTTTCTCTTTATAAACATTAATTACTCCATCCTCAAGCACCGCCTTATCACCATGCGCATCAAGGGTATATGAGAATGAAGTGAGATCAACATATTTATTTAAGATAATGTCTTCTTTAAGACCAAGTTCATATAGTGAATACTGGACATCTACACCATCAAATACATCGTTGTATAGAATCGCATTTTCAAGTGTTGCCGATTTTGAATAATCGCCATCTACTGGTGTCATAGTAATTTTGACACCATTGTATTCGAAAGTCACACCATTATCTTCTGATATTTCAACCGGTAGCTTAACATCAATATCAGTTGATGTACCTTTATAATAATCATCCGCCAAAATCTTATCTTTCAAAACAAGTGTGTTATCATACTCTTTATCTCTTCCGAGAAGTCCACTCTCATAATAATTTGGAACTTCAGAGAAAACCGTATTGTATGTCATCTCGCCCGTTTTATAAGTCTTGCTATACTTATCAGTTTCAACAAGTTTTCCTTCAGGCTCGACCTTTTCAACAACTGTTGGTAATCGTAGTTCTTCATCTACGTTTACTTCTTCACTTTCAGATTTGTTGCCTTCGGTTTCTTTATCTTCCGTGACCGTTTCCCCTGTTTCCGCAACAGCTTCCGCTACCAATTCCAAAGCTACTGCAGGAACGTTTAATATCATTATCATAGCAAGTATCATCGCAATGACTGATATAAATTTCTTGCATTTCATAAAAATTTCCCCTTCTTATATTATTTGGTGTCTTGCGTCCATAATATAAGTGGGGAAAAGCACATAAAATATTACAAAGATTCTTATTCACAATAATCTCTGAAAAAGTGAATATTCACATTTTTTCACTTTTGTTCACTTGAAAAAGTGAAAATTATGAGTATAATGTATTATAGATTCCTACATTTAGGAGGTATTACCATGAATTTTGAAACTGAAAATATTGAGTTTAAATCTCAATTTACAAACGACATTTATAAAGAAGTCATAGCATTTGCCAATACAAATGGTGGAATTATATATGTCGGAATTGATGATGAAGGAAATGTAATCGGACTTACAGATGTAGATAACGAATATACTCGCATCACAAATGGAATCCGCGATGCTATTATGCCAGACGTTACAATGTGTGTAAAATATACTATTCAAGATAACAAGGTAGTTCGCATAACCGTAAGCGAAGGAACCAACAAACCCTACTATCTAAAAAATAAAGGCTTAAAATCAAATGGAGTTTACGTACGTCAAGGCACTTCGAGCGTACCTGCCTCGCATGAACAGATTCGTCAAATGATAAAGGAAAATGATGGCGATATATTTGAAGAAATGCGTTCACTTGAACAAAATCTAACTTTCGATGCCGCCGCAAACGCATTTAAACGATATGGCGTAGAATTCAGTGTGGAAAAATACAATGTACTCGGTATAACACAAAAAAATAGTGACATTTATACAAATCTTGCATTAATTCTTTCCGACCAATGTGCGCACACAACTAAAATTGCCGTATTCAGTGATGAAACATGTACCGTATTTCGTGACAATAAAGATTTCGGTGGTTCGATTTTCAAACAATTTGAAAATGTTGTTAATTATCTAGCACTCTGTAATAAAACCAGTTCTATAATAGAAGGGGTTGTAAGAACAGATCAACGTGATTATCCTGAAGAAGCAATTCGTGAGGCACTCTTAAATGCACTTGTACACCGTGATTACAGTTTCAGTGGGAGCATCATTATCAATGTCAATGACAAAAAGATGGAATTCATCTCCATTGGTGGACTTCTCCCTGGCCTTTCCACGGAAGATATATGTATTGGCATTTCTCAACCAAGGAACAAAAAACTTGCAGAAATATTTCACCGTCTACGGCTCATTGAAAGCTATGGCACTGGCATTCGTAGAATTTACAAATTATATGAGAACTGCAACGAAAAGCCTATAATTGAAGCAACATCAAATGCCTTTAAAATTGTGCTACCAAATATGAACGAAATATCTCCATTAGCGCCTGATGAAAGTATAATCACCTATCAAATGCACAAAGTACTTAATTATATAACGAATAATGGTCAAGCTACAGATATAGAACTCGAAGAAATACTAAATGTAAAACATACACGAATTTATAACCTAACACGAGAAATGAAAGACCTTGGTTTAATTCGTATTGAAGGAAGAGGTAAAGATAAAAAGTATTTAGTGAAATAATCATTCATATAAAAATACTCAAAGTAAAGACAAACCAAATCCTAGTCACTGTATATAATTTGACTAATGTTATCATCTTGCATATTAATGATATTGTGCCAATATATAATCAAAAAACAAATTTTAACTTAATTTAATCACATTTGAGAATATAGCACATGCATTAAATTTTGTTTTTAAACAAAAAGACATATATTAATTTATATTTTAATAAAGAGAGGAAATATTGATGAGTGATAGTGATTTGTATATAGACAGATGTAAAGCATTTATTGATTTTATGCTTTCTCAGCGACAATGGTCAGGTATATCAGACGAAAATATTAATTCATGGTTAAGCAATTTTAAAGGATTAAAACTCGAAGAGCGGCGATTGGTTTACAAATTGTTAACGAACATAATATATTTTTCAGAAAACGATGTTACAGAAGCATTAAAAATTGGTGTGTTTAATTGTCTTTCATATTCTGATATATTAGAAAAACAGAAATCTTCCAATTTTTCACTAAGTAATAATGCTTTAAACAATATTCATAAGACAAACATAAATAATGCTTGCTTTGTTCCATTACTAGATAGTCAAGCCCCTCACGAAAGTGCAAATAGTATTTGCAGAGTATTGGTACAACAAGGCATAATACCGGCAGAAAAATCGATGTTTCTAAATCAAGTTCCCACGTTATTTCAGTCAGGGCAAGTAAACAATTTAATTATTGTCGATGATTGTGTAGGCAGTGGACAGCAACTTAGAACCTTTTGGGAAGAAACCAAGATAGAAGACAATGGCATGCAAATAACCATTAAAGAATTATGTGAAAAATACTCTGCAAAAGCCAACTATTTAACATTGTTTGGTTATGAAAAAAGCATAAACCAATTAAGATCTGAATTCCCAGATTTAAATATACATTGCGTTCGAGAGCTCAGTAATCAACTGCGTGTTTTTTCTGAATCCTCATTTATATGGGACAACCCTGAAGAACGCAAAAAAGCGTTTGAATTATTTGATTCGTTTGCAAAGGATGCAGGAATACCTATATATGGATATGACAATTTGGATTTTGCATTTATAATGCACAAAACAATTCCCGATTGGTCACTACCTATTTTTTGGAAAGAAAATAGCGATTGGAAGCTGTTGTTAAGGAGGAAAAATTCAAATGACTAATCATTATAATCCGTTCAAAGAGAATCGTACAGAACAAATGAAAGATTTGTGGAAATACTATGTACCTTTTTCCGGATTAGACAGTGCAAGTAAACCTTTGGTAGTCGAAGGTGGACGTGGCAGCGGAAAAACGATGTTTTTTCAGTGCAATTCTTGGCGACAAAAAGTTCTTGAATATCAAAAAACAAACAAACCCATTGTGAATATTTTAGACAATGAGGATTTTGTTGGCATTTATTATCGTGTTGATACTACATTTGTATCTTCTATGCAAGAACGAGAAGAAGACAATTGGTCAGCAATTTTTGAAACATATTTAGGAATATGCATCTTAAAGGAAATACTTGATTTGATTTGTATACTGAATAATAGTATGGATTTAAATGAAAGCAAATTGTCAGAGTTCTCGTTAACCTTTTCAAAAAAGCTCAACACAGATAGCACAACCGATTCTATCGAAAAATTCAAAAGTGATTGCAATATTTTTTTAGACATTGTCGAAGATAAGATTAACGGATCAGAAACATTGTCAAATTTACGATGCATAAATGCGAATCGTTTTATAACTGATTTATGTATTGCAACAAAAGAATTATTGGGAAAAGAAGACCTCCTGTTTAAAATATTCATAGATGAATATGAAACCTTACAAGAATATCAACAAAGAATAATTAACACACTAATTAAACATAGTACACTTCCCGTAATTATTAATATTGGTCTTCGACCAAAGGGAATGAAAACTAATAAAACGATATCCGAAACGGAAACAATTGAAGCCCCTCATGATTATGAATTATTATCTTTGGGATTTGACGAAAAAAAGTACCCAGAAATTATTAAATCCATTTGCCAAAAGCGGATTGTACTTGGAAAAGAATATGGAAAAATTCCAGAAACAGCACCAGATGATATAGAATTCTACTTAGGAAATTATTCCATAGAATTAGAACTAGAAAGAATTAGCAAATCCAGCAAAAAGCCACCACATATTGAAAAATTAAGGAGTTTAATTGAGGATAGAGCCAAAGAAGAAAACTGCACAAATCAAGAAGTAGAAACATATTGTAAAACTCTTTGTGATGATGCACCAATTCTAAATTCTAGGATGCATTATGCCCTACTTTGTAAAAAAACACAATATACTCCTACACTTAAAAAAATCTATGATTCATACATAAACTATGATGAACAATATTGTGACTGGATTCACAACAGGAAAAATGGTGTTATTTATTTATTGTGCAAAGAAGTAAAACATGAAAAAATGTATTATGGTTTTGATGTTTTTTCCGCTCTTTCTTCAAATATTGTTCGATATTTTTTGGAACTATGCGAGCAATCATTCAGAATTGCATTTTTAAACGGATACGAATGGGAAACGCAAATTAGTCCTGAAATGCAAACCGAAGCAGCTCGTTATGTTAGCGAATACAAGGTGGCTGATATTGTTAGATATGAGCCATACGGCAAGGAACTTCGTATATTTGTACAATATTTAGGACAAATATTCAATAAGTTACACACCGCAGAAGACAATACATTGGGAGAGCCAGAGCCAAACCATTTCAATACTAAAGACTTGTCTCTATCAGACTCTTCAAAAAAGAAAATAGCATCTGCAATAATGTGGAATGTATTACAAGAAGGTGAAACAACAAAGAAAAAACAGTCAGTATTATCACCCGAAACGGTAGATTATTATTTAAACAAAATATATGTGCCTTATTTCGGAATATCGTATCGTAATCAAAGAAAAATATTTTTATCCGTGGATATTTTAGATAATCTTTTTGACGGAAATGAAGAATCTGCAAAAAAAGGATTTACAACATTTTTTAAAGCTAATCCAAATTCCGTTGAAGACTCTTCTACCCAACTAAATTTTTCCGACGTAGGGGTGGAAATGTAAAATGATTAAAGAAGAATATACTTTTAGCCATATTGAAAGCTATTTACTTGAAAACATAGATTTGTTAATAACAGGTTTTCCTAAAACGGAGGAACGAAGTTATTATTTTTCAAATCTATGGTCTTCAAAAAACAAGAACATTCTTTTTGTCAAATTAGAAAAGGATAATTGTGTAACATGCCTCTTAGTTAAAGATGGATTGGAATGCAAAACAACATGCGAACTTTGTGTGGGACTACCAAAAATTCTAAAACAAATTGGAATACCCGATAGCAATGTGTTGCTTGATATTTCTAGTTTAGACAATGTCTTAATTATGTTTTTAACAAAACAGTTACTAACAAAAGTTACTCCAAATTCTTTCTTTGCTTCATATATCAGGCCACTACAATATCTCAGCGAGTCAGAAAACGTTGGATATGAACTCTGTCAACAAATTGGCGCAGTAAATGCAGTCCCTGGATTTGCAAAACGAGAATCTGAAAATCAAACGTTGTGCGCTTTCCTTGGCTTTGATGGAGTTCGTTTAAAAGGTATTATGGAGACCGTACAAGTATTCGAAAAAATAATACCTATTGTTGCTTTTCCTTCTGGTTCTCCTCAATGGTACAATGTAACAATGTTAAACAGTATGGATGTACTCCAAAGTGAAGGAAAAAATCTTTCCGTATATAAATGTTATTCAGAAAGTGTTTTCGAAGCAGTCAACTTACTTAATAAAATAATTACTCAGGATGAAACGGTAGTTTTGGCACCACTTGGCACACGCCCGCACTCAATGGCTTGTGCAATATTTGCTTCTCAACACGAATCAACAAGGATATTATATGATTTTGTTATAGAAAATGATAATCGAGCAATCGGCATTTCAGATATTACTATATATCATCTTTCGTCATTTATTAAATCATAATATTGAGGTGAGGATATGGACTACAGTAAATTTTATACTCCACAAAAAACGGCAAAAACATTGATTTATGAACTTTCTATCCCAGAGCCCCAGAAAGTTATTGATATTTGTTGCGGAAGTTGCAATCTACTTTTTGCCGCAAAGAAAAAGTGGAATAATGTCAATCTGTATGGAGTCGATATTTCAGAAAGCCAATCAACAAATGAGGTGATTTATGAAAGAAAAGATGGAAGACAATTTGCTATTGAACATCCTCATGAATTCCCTTTGGTATTAGCAAACCCTCCTTTCGATTTTATAAAAATCAAAAAACAGTTCCCAAAATTGTTTGTTAATGAATTTAAGGACATAACAACATCTCGGTTAGAAATCGAAATGCTTATTGCCAATCTATCACTATTAAGTCAAAATGGTGTACTCCTAATTATCTTACCAAGTAGTTTTGTTGAGGCCGAAACATACAAGAAGATTAGGCAAATTATAGCAAATAATTATTACGTTGAAAGTATTATTAAGCTTAATGAAACCACATTCGGAGCATCAAGAATTAACTGTTATGCATTAATTATACATAACACCTTAAAAACTCAGTACCATACTAAAATCGGTTGCATTAGCGAAGACTTGATTTCATATACTTCAAACATTAATAGCGAAACACTTAAAAAGGGATATTGGACATGCGATAACACAACATTTGTAACAAATTCATTAAACATTAAACGAGGGAATATATCCAGCGCTTGTTTTACATCCAATGGTCAACCAATATTACACACAGCCAAAACTACTAATTGCAATTGGTCGCCTCAAATAAAATACATTTCAAAAGACATAGTACCTACTGTTTTTGCCGAATCAGGCGACATAATTGTAAGCCGCATAGGTAAATCAGCGGGACAATGGTGCTTATATAAAGGAGAAAAAATCGCCATTTCTGATTGTCTATACCGAATTAAAGATCTCGATACATCTTTAATTAAAAAAATGGAAGGAAAAAAGTTTGACAGGAATTTAAAAGGTGTTGCTACGAGATACATTACAATTACTGATTTTAATTGTTGGATAAACTCACTATAAAACACTTATAAACTACATATCATTAACAATTACCGTATGAAATCACTTAATTATCTTTAATTAAACAGCTCAAAGAAAATTTCAGCAAAATTCTTGTCCTTTAAAGCACAAAAGTTTAGCTATTTTTTTAAATTGTGTTCTTTTGAAGAAGGTCGAAATTGACCAAAATACAAATAATAATATCGTATCGCGTAAAAAATTAATCTACAAAAGTCCAGCAAACACTAAGTTTGCTGGACTTTTTTTGGCGGAGAGTAAGGGATTCGAACCCTTGGGCGGTGTTACCCGCTAACTGATTTCGAGTCAGCCCCGTTATGACCACTTCGATAACTCTCCATA
>JAGHVH010000045.1 GCA_018064455.1 Candidatus Limimonas egerieequi
CTTCAGACGGCAAGATATGGCTGCGTTTTTTGTAGGAGCAAAATGTAATGACGTGAAGTAGTGAAAATGCATAATTATGCATTCAGGCAGGAGGCGAAAGAAGACTGCCGGACCTGCCCCTCCCGATAATTATCACAAATCAAAAAAAACCTTGTAAATCTTTGATTTACAAGGTAACCCTGCGGAGAGAGAGGGATTCGATTGACTAACTTTCACTCCGCGAACTTGCTGATTTTCAATATGGCATTTGTTGTTAAAACCACATTTTTTGCTGCTCTGCGTCCATTACGCGTCCATGGACACGTAATTGTAACAGACTGACTCGCAAAGGTTTGTTTGACAAATTATACTTTTTTTTAACATTCTCTTTTTCAATAAAGTTCCATCTCCTCTGTCGCGTTTTAGCGGAGAGAAAATGGACGAACACACTTGTTCTTTGACGTTCCCCATACATTATCGTATTATATATAGGGCTGAATTTGAGTTGCACATTAGCATTCAAATGTTAGTTCAACCGAGTGCAAAGTTAGTACAAATCTGACAAACAACCAATTGATTATAGATAAGAAATGTTAAGAGAATGCAGATTTCTTGACTTGTGTGCAGTTTATATGGAATTTTTATCGTAACTTTGCAACGCAAAGTCTTTCACACTCGGAGGACCGAGTGAATTAGAGGCAATACAATTATGGCAATAACAATACGTACGATACCTGTACTCAGTGGCGAAACGGCTCAGCGTTTTGTTGAGATGGCTGAAGCAAACAACGGATGTGAACAGACTTCCGTTCCTGCTCAGATGAAGGCTTCTATCAGTCGCATGATGGAGCGATCACGCAACATAGTCATCAAACGCGCTGCACGATAATCGCTTATGGGAATCGTTAGTATTATGACAAGACATTAATACTTCAGAAAATGAATACAATATCAATACAACCACAGGCAGAAATGACGATTTCTATATCTGACCTTTCTGTGATGGCAGACATTAAACGATTGCTTAAACACGTCAAAGGGGTTGAAAGCATTACCGTTCAAAAGAAGAAGTCTGAACTAGACGTCACACTTGATGAAGTAGAAAAAGGAAGAATTGTGAACGTGGGCTCTGTTGAAAACCTCATGCAATACCTCCACTCCTGATGGCTTACACAATCTCGCTTTCTACACGATTCAAGAAGCAATACAAAAAATGTATGCGTCAAGGACTACCAGAGGCAGAGTTTCTCAAGGTAATCAACATACTTGCAGAAACAGGCTCATTGCCTGATCAGTATCGTCCGCATCAGTTGACAGGCAATTACAAAAATTGCATGGAGGCACATATACAACCAGATTGGCTCCTGATTTGGCGACAAAACGATACCGAGCTTACGCTACTTCTTGTTGCGACAGGCTCACATTCCGAACTTTTTAACAAGAACCGAAAATAATCCCTTATGCTCCACACAACTCCTACATACACACTTCGCACAGAGGCAATAAAGCTCCCCCTCGCCCTTTAAGGGAGAGGCTGGGAGAGGGTCCTCTGAGCACTTGCTGTATACCATAGGGGGGGGGTAATGCAAGCCGCATAATTTCAAGCGCTTACAGTAAACTATATAGCCTGCTACGGGCACTCTGAGTGAGTGTCGGTAGCAGGCTTTTTCGTGTTTAAACATTTATCAAACAATAATTTATCAGCTATTCAAAACCTTATTTATTATGAAGAAACTTTTACTCTTTTCGCCATCATGCTGATGGCAATCACAGTTTCTGCAAAGGACATCTATTTTGATTCAGAGGATGGTTGGACGAAGAATGGCCGTACTTTACTCAGACTATTGACGGCGTAACCTTTACCGTTTCTTATAATTCATGGACGGAAGATAAATCTCTTAGTAGCCTGGCATTTGCTTGGGGATGGAATGATGATTATGATGAAGATGAAGATGAAGCACTTCCAGGAGAAGTGACATTGACGGTATCTTCAGAAAACGCCTCCTTTACTGGCGTAGATATTTCCGCCATACTCAAGACAGAAGAGAGTGATGATGTAATTGAGTACACCTCTAACGAAGTCGGTTCTTGGAAGTTTACTATACCAGTTATGGCAGTATTAAAATTTGAAACACTCGTCGCTCACATTCAAGATACTCCAACGGGCATCACCGAAGTTAACGCTACATCATCGCAGAAGCTTGTTAAGTTCCTCAAGGATGGTAAGCTCGTTATCATAAAGGACGGCAAGAAGTACAACGTTGTTGGTCAGCAGATGTAAATCTTTGTAGGAACCGAGGGCTCTATATCAGCCTACCCAAATACATTTGAGAGGAAATCACATGTGCATCGTGGTTTCCTCTCACTTCGTTTTATTCAGTTTCAATTATTGCAAGTGTATTCTATTCCAATGCCCCCTTGAAATGTTTTGTGCATTCATGTGCTTCGGGCTGCTGTATGTATTTGTTTGTTATAGCAACATCGGAGTGGCGAGCTTGATCGCGCGCAACGACTACAAATCACTCATAATATGCTGATTCTTCGTGTCTAACATTCCTCATTGTCGGAAATGTTAGAAAATGCCATCTTGCAAGTCTCAATAATTTTCCTTACCTTTGCCGGTGACCCGAGGCGGACGAAGGTCACCTCCGGCCACCGGCGTAAGGATAATTATTGTGAGCCTATTTTGAAGTTTTTGCCTCCATTCATGCTTTGTTTGAAGCAAATTCTCGTTAATCTTTACTATAGATATAGTAAAATTGCTGATTTACGGCATTTTTTTGTAAATTTGCAGAAAAATATTCTTACATCATCATTATATGGGAAGTTTCAGCAAAGGATTTGGTCACCAACTTGGCAAAATGGCTGCTAATGCTGTCGGTAATAAAATTGCTGACGCTACAGGTTTAGACCAAAGCACACATGTTACTCATCGCAGACAAAGTTCTGCTCGTGAACAATATCTCCAGCAAAAGGCAGACCAGGAAGAAAGACGTCTAAATTTTGCTCAAGATGATGCCATTCTCAAAAATGCAGATATGGTACGCGAAATCGTATTCAGTGACGATCAGCGCGAACTTGAAAACCAAGTTGCCAATCTACATATTCAGATGAAGTCCGAGAAATGGCATAATGCATTGGGGGATGATAAGCGAATGAACATCTTTACTGACACCTTGTTTGCTAAATTCAATCAAGGTGTGAAAAAGCTTGAAAAGATGGATCCGCTCAATTCATCCGTAATCGAATACAAGTTCTATAGTTATTTCTGCTCATGGATTAAACTTGTGCAGAAATGGATTATACTCCTTTGCTGTGGATGTATGTTAATTGGCGCATTGTGTGTTGGAGCTTTTGAGTATTATCAAGACCTCGACACACAGGGAAAAGTTATTTTCTGGCTTTGTGTTGCGCTATATGTTGTTTTGCGTATCTATATGAATTGGTGGCGTCAGATTCATGCTCTCATAAATGGTCGCAAAAATCCGAACGTGGTTGCCAATACTGCATCTCCGGCTCAGGTTATGCCCGAACCTGAGACTACAGCAAACATCAATTCACAAGATACTTCTACTGTGGAAGCAGCACCGCAACAGGTTGAATCTGCCCCAGCTATAAATCCTCTTTGTTATACAGGTCATAAGGCTCTGCTTGAAAAGTATTCTTCTGCATCGCCTATCCTTGAAAGAGGTTTCAGAGTCTGTATGAATAGAGTACAGAAGGATATTCTCATTGTTGGCTTCAACCCATCTTTCGTCGAAGATGACAATACCACATTTGAATATCCTTTGCCAGAGCCAAAAGGCAACTATTGGCGTGCCGTCAATTCTATGATTCATTCTGATTCTTTGTCGTTGCGACACCGCGCTACATACCTTGATTTGTTCTCCTTCAGAGAAACCAATCAAGCAGTAGGTGAGAAGGAAATTGTTTACAACACACTGCTGTTCGGCTATGTCGTTGAACAAGTTTCTTTGATTCAGAATGTCATCGAAGAAGTTATCAAGCCTAAGCTCATCATTGTCAAGAACAAAGGCGCTTGGGTTTACTTTGGCTTGAATCCTCAATTTGTTTGGATGGGTTATCAGTATCAGTTCGTTGAAGAGATTGCTTGCGGTAAGGTTTATAAAATTACTGGTTTCCAAGCTTCATCAGACCGCGTCAATAACAATCGCCCAACATCTAATATCGTTGGCTCTTATGTTATCTTTACGGAACACACGAATGTAGCAAATTATCCAAAGCCAGAAGATTTGCAGAAATATCTCTAATTTCTCTGTCTTTTCCCTAACCACATATTCGGCATAACTTTGCAGTACAAATACTTCAAGGTTATGCCGAAATCTCATTCTAAGCAATTCAGTTTAATTACAAAAAATGATAAACTTGTAATGTGTGCTGTAGGCTGAATGTCAGCAATTTGTGCATACATTCATCAGCATTTGCGCTGCCCAGAATGCAAAAAAAGAGTGACCACACGTGTGACCACTCTTTATATTATATTCTTTACAATTCTTACTTGTTTGCGTATGCCTTTGCTTCGTCATTGAGAAGTACCTTCTCTTCGAAGAAGTATGCG
>JAGHVH010000006.1 GCA_018064455.1 Candidatus Limimonas egerieequi
CTCAATCAGAACCAATGTGCACTCATCGCAGCATCGCTCCCCAATCCACTGAAGATGAACAGCGGTAATCCGTCAAACTATATGTACCGCCGTCAGAAACAAATAAAACGTCAGATGGGATTCTTGGGCGCATTCCCGAACGACGAGTAAACTCACATTGTTTAGCATAGTGGTTACTTAAGTAATATGTTTTAAGTGTCAGAATACAGCAGATTGAGTAATATATCTTGAATAATTGAATGTGACTCCATTTCTCGAAATAATTACAGGTACCCGATATGTGGTATCTGTTTTTTTTTTTATGAATACAAGTGGACATATAGTAGTATAGAGTGTATTACGAGCATAGATGCAAACGTTAATTTTGTATTTGTTCCCTCACTTAGTATATTTACAAAATAGTAAACACTTTTCTTTTAATTTATTTTGATTGTTCAAAAAAAGTTTGTATATTTGCAACGTTTATGTGGAACTTTTGGCATTTCATGTGTCAAATGACAGCCACAATAACCAAGAGAGCGTTCCGCGCTTTCATCCTTTATAACGAAATCTGGTAAATTTCAAAAACGGAAGGATGAATGACAAGGCAACGCCCGCCAGTGTGTAGATATCTGCATGCGGTTCACGCCGTATCGTAGCTACATATACGGCGTGGGCTCTGGGTACTCAAAAATAGGCTAAAATCAGTTGTTAGAGATTTGGAGATTTGTTCGTGTAAACAACTGAAAATAAGGCAAGAATCGGCAAAAATGGAATCTTAAACTATCTTAACGGGAGAGCGATTAGTTTAGGATATAGGGGAACATTCTCGGGAATAGTTTTTATCTTTGCGGCGAAAATTTTAAGCGCAAGATAAAAATGAAAATTACAACTTATTTAACAGATTGCAAGCGCAAGGTCGCTGAGCAAAGTCCGCTCCTTAATAATATCGGGAGCGAGGGAAACGCATATCTGTGTTTTCGTTTGCGTGACAAGAATCTCGATCTCAAAGTGAGAACGGACATCCTTGTCATGAGTGAGTTTTGGGATAACGACATCCCTGGTTATGGCAAGACTAGGAAACTGTCTTCTGATGCCAAGAAGAAAGTCAACAATCTTGTTGCCGACATCATCACCAAGTTAACAAATGAGTACGATGCCGAAACGGCTGATGCAGTTTGGGTACGAGAAGTAGTTAACCGCTGTATGTTCCCTAATGTTGAACAGAAGCGTTCCACTCCAACCTTCATTGATCGCTTTGAGCAATACCTCAATGAGCATAAGATGGCAGAAAACTCGTACAACATCTATAAGCCTACCCTCAAAAAGTTGAAAAGGTATGAGGCTTACAAGAGGGAGATAGATGGCATCAAGGATTTCCACCTCTATGTTGAGACCATCACATCCGATGATTACCACGACTTCGAGGAGTACATACAGAGCGAACATGAACTGTTCAAGGAGTATGGTGACTTCTATTCTCAGTTCGGATTGAAAGGAGTCAGCATTCCTAAACAGATGGCAATAGTCAGCATAACCTTTATGATACGCCATCTGCGAACCATTCACCATTGGTGCATAAAGCAAGGCTATACCACAAACAAGTCCTGTGACCAGGTTTCCAATCCAGACCCAACACTCGGCACACCTATATATATTACGTTGGAAGAACGAGACAAAATTTACAATGCAGACCTCAGCAAGCATTGCATGTCGATACGGATGGCACGTGACTTCTTCATGTTTCAGTCGCTGATAGGATGCAGAGTCGGTGACCTCCGCAAGCTGACATACGACAACATCCATGACGGAGTACTGACCTACATTCCCCATAAGACAATGGGCAGACAAGGAAACTCTGTAGATGTTCCTCTCAACTCCAAGGCAAGGGAGATTCTTGCAAGGAACTACTCCGATGGACACCTTCTCTTTCCTAATCATGCAGTAACCACCAATACCGCTGCATTGAACAAGGAGATTAAGAGACTATTTACTATCTGTGGTATAACAAGAATGGTGACTGTCAGGAATCCAGTTACAGGAGCAGACGAGCAGAAGCCGATAAATGAGATTGCATCAAGTCACATGGCAAGACGCACCTTCATCGGTAACCTC
>JAGHVH010000028.1 GCA_018064455.1 Candidatus Limimonas egerieequi
GGTACAATGAACAGTGCAAAGCCTTATAAGAAAGGCGATTCTCTTGTTGTTGTAACTGATAACATACTCCTCAAACGTTTCCTTCCAATGGATACACATAAGGAGACAATATACAACGCGACATTCACTGTTCTTGGTGAGTATTTGACACCAAGACTTCCAATAGATGGTGAAACTTTCGATACTATAAGCGAGGAGCCCGCTCCTGTTATAGAGGAAGTTAAGCCAGAACCAATTGTTGAGGAACCAAAGGTTGTTGAATCTTTCGACATTCCAAGTCCTAACGATGAGGAAGAAAAGGTTGAAGCAACAAGCGATGTTGATCCACTTGACGCTTTCATCGACAGGATGGAAGGTCAAGTAGACTTTAGTTTCTTTGTTGAAGAATAATAAACTTTAAGGAGTTAACCAATATGAAAGCAAGAATCCCAAACCAGGGCGGCATGAACCAGGCTGCTATGATGAAACAGCTCCAGCAGATGCAGGAGAATATGGAAAACAAGCAGAAGGAAGTTGAAGAGACTGAATTCACTGCATCATCAGGTGGCGGCGCTGTAGAAGTAGCTGTTAACGGTGCTAACGAAGTTAAGTCAATCAAGATTCAGCCAGACGTAGTTGATCCAGACGACGTTGAAATGCTCGAAGATATGCTTATCGCTGCTCTTAACGAAGCACAGCGCAAGGCAAAAGAGACAATGGAACGTGAGATTGGTAACATCACTGGCGGTATGAATATACCAGGACTTGGATTATGAGTTTAGGATATGACGTTGCAGCGCTCGAAGAGCTGATCAATCAGTTCGAGCGCATGCCAGGCATTGGCAAAAAGAGCGCACAGCGAATGGCATTCTATGTCCTTGATATGGACAAGGAGGATGCCAAGAAGTTCGCAAACGCTATCTCCAATGCCCATGAAAGCATTCATCAGTGCCAAATATGTTGCAACTTGACCGAAGACGAAGTCTGCTCAATTTGCAAAAATGAGGCACGTGATAAATCGCTTGTGTGCGTTGTCGAAGACCCACGCGATGTAATCGCAATCGAACGCACACATGAATTCTCGGGCACATACCATGTGCTCCATGGTGCCATCTCTCCAATGAGTGGAGTTGGCCCTGATCAACTTACAATAAAACAGCTCCTTGCCCGCCTCGACGGTGTTTCTGAGGTCATTATGGCTACCAACCCAACAGTCGAAGGCGAAGCAACTGCTATGTATATCTCTCGCCTTTTAAAGCCACTTGGCATTCGCGTTACACGCCTTGCCTATGGCGTTCCTGTCGGCGCCGATTTGGAATACGCCGACGAGGTTACTCTCACAAGAGCTATGGAAGGCAGAAGAGAAATATAAAAAAACGAGGTGAAGTACATGGCAGACAAGAAAAATGACAACGGTCTTACTACCGTTGCCACAAACAAAAAAGCCTACCATGAATACTTCGTTTTGGAGAGTCATGAAGCAGGCATTGAACTCTTTGGCACTGAGGTTAAATCAGTTCGCCAAGGCAAAATCAATTTAAAAGATGCTTGGATTTCTGTTGATAACGGCGAACTTTGGGTAAATGGAATGCACATTGCCCCATATGATCACGGCAACATCTTTAACCGTGACCCTATGAGAAAACGCCGCCTTTTGATGCACAAAAAGGAAATCAACAAGCTCTTCTCAGAGGTCCAGCAAGAGGGTGTCACACTTATCCCTCTTTCCGCTTACTTCAACCGTGGCCGCCTTAAAATTCAAGTCGGCCTGTGCAAAGGTAAGCACACATATGACAAGCGTGCCACCATCGCAAAGCGCGATGCGGACCTTGAAGCTCGTCGAGCTCTTAAAGAGCGCAACCAGTAAAACTGAAGCAGGAAAGCTTCAGTCTGACGAGGGGATGAAAGGATTTCGACGGGGATTTTGAAGCATGATAAGCGAGTAGTGGTGTAGGGTCCACTATAAAACTCTGCAACTTAAAAATAACTGACGAAAAACCAGTTTTACAGGCTGCTTAATGCAACCCGTCCTACTCTTGAATACCGCGGCTTGAGATAGGGCGTCGACTAGCGGTGAACGTGAACAGGAGAGTACCTCCTCCCCTGTCATGACGTAGAGGTTACCGACGGTATAAGCCCGTTAATCGGCGTATACTTGGGGGAATCAAAGTAGGTTAAATACACTCGTAGAAGTTTGTGTGAATGAGTTTTCGGACGCGGTTTCGATTACCGCCATCTCCACCAGAAAGACCAGTTTAGTTTTACCTAAACTGGTCTTTATTTATTAGTGCCTTAATAGTATAATTGTCTGTGGAATTTTTATTAGGAGGATATTGTTATGGCATTTAAGAAAAAGCCTCAGCACATCGTTGTTGCTGGTATGGGTCAAGGCGGTATGGTAGCTGCCATTTACCTTGGCAAGGCTGGATTTGATGTTGATATCTATGAACAGGCCAAGGAAGGCGAAGTGTCGCATCCTTGGACAGACGATACACCAGTAGCTGTCTTTGAAAGATGCGGCATTCCAATGCCACCAAAAGAGGCATATGTACAAAAGAGCAACTGGTATTGGGTAAGTCCTGGAAAGCCAAGAAGACTTAAGTTCCCAGGAACAGCACCAGGTGTTGAAATTTCTATTGACAGAAGAATGCTCAGTGCTCATTTTGCTTCACTGGCAAAAGATGCAGGATGCAAAATTCACTATGAGACACCTGTTAAAAAGCTAATGACCAGTGGCGACAAGATTGTTGGTGTAGAGCTTGAAAACGGCAAGAAAGTTTCTGCCGACCTTGTAATCGACGCACTTGGTATCAACTCTGTACTTCGTCCACAGGCACCTGCAAAGTGGGGTATTCCTGCACACGAAGCAGATGACGACTTGATGCTCGGCTACCGTGCATTCTATAAGATGAATCCAAATTATGTACCACCAGAGTATCCTGATTACAGAGCTTGCATGTACTTAAAGCACATGGGTGGTGCTGGACTTTCATGGTGCAATGTAAGTCCTAATAATACTATGGATATGCTCATCGGTCGTCTTTATGGTATGACTGAGGCTGACATGGAAGTTATGAAGAAGGACCTCTTTGAAAGACATGCAGATCAGCTCACAGATGAGGTTGTTATTCCTGGCAGATTTATCAAGATCGGTACACGTTACACACTTTCTAAGTTTGTAGCTGATGGCTATGCACTTGTTGGTGACTCAGCATTTATGAGCATCCCACTCACAGGTTGTGGTATCGAGTCATCAATGGATGCTGGTGTATATCTTGCAGAGACAGTAATTGCTAACAAGGGCCACGAGATGAATGCCAAGAGCCTCTGGCCATATCAGGTTAAGTTCTTCCGAAAGAAGGGCGCTTTGTTTGCACTCATCGATGTACTCAAGCGTTGGGTACTCAACCTTGATGGAGACCTTGTTGACTGGGTATTCTACAAGGTTGCATCACCAAAGATTGTTGAATCAATCTCTGGTATGATGTTCCGTGGTATGTCTCCAATTATCGGCGTTTTCAACATCTTGACTGCACTTCCATTCTCACTAGCACAGCTCTTCTCAAAGCCTTCTATCTTGAAGGAAATTGGTGGAGTATTAAAGGCAGGAATTCACGCTGTACTTGTTGCATTTAAAGTTCCAACAAAGTACAACGAGCAAAAGATTAATGAGTGGGCAGCAGAATATGAGGCTGCTATTCCTCACAAAAAGTAAGACAGATAAAAAAACCGGAACAACGGCTGTTGTTCCGGTTTTTCTTGTCTTGCGACAAACTTTATTTATTTCGAGAAGATTTGGTTAAAATCTTTCCAAAATGCTATTTGCACGAGCGACTACATTGTCTGGTGATGGAGCACCGAGGCAGGTGCGGTCGTTTACGCACTTTTCAAGGTTGATGGCTGTGTAAACGCCATCGTCAAAGAGGTCACAGACCTTTTTATACTCCTCAATTGGAAGTGTCTCCAATGTGAGGTTGTTCTTGATGCAGAAGGCTACAAGTTCACCTGTTGCCTTGTATGCATCACGGAATGGAAGTCCCTTAGAAACAAGGAAGTCAGCGCAGTCTGTTGCATTGATAAATCCCTTAGCTGCGGCATTTCTCATGTTTTCCTCAAGGACTGTCATTGTATCAATCATTGGGATGAAAGCTGTGAGACACATCCTTACTGTATCGAATGCATCAAAGATTGCTTCCTTGTCCTCTTGCATGTCCTTGTTGTATGCAAGAGGGATGCCCTTCATTACTGTGAGGAGTGTCATGAGGTCACCGAAGACACGGCCAGACTTGCCACGAACGAGTTCGGCAATGTCTGGGTTCTTCTTCTGTGGCATGATGCTTGAACCAGTAGAGAAGGCATCGTCAAGTTCGATGAACTTGAATTCCCAAGAACACCAGAGGATAATCTCCTCTGAAAAACGTGAAAGATGTACCATTACAAGGCTTAAAGCGTTTGCAAGTTCAATGCAGAAATCCCTGTCTGAAACACCATCAAGGGAGTTCATTGTAACGCCATCAAAGCCAAGTGCCTTAGCTGTCATTTCACGGTCGATATCGTATGTTGTGCCAGCAAGAGCGCCACTGCCAAGTGGGCAGTAGTTCATTCTTGCTTTGGCATCGCTGATACGATCGATGTCACGAAGGAACATCTCTGCATATGCAAGAAGGTGATGGCCAAATACGATTGGCTGTGCGCGCTGCATATGTGTGTATCCAGGCATTACAGTCTTGCTGTACTGCTTTGCCTTGTTGCAAAGCACTTTTATAAGGTCCTCAAGCATTGGGATGAGGCTCTCTGCCTCGTTGCGTAATGTGAGCCTTATATCAAGTGCAACCTGATCATTTCTTGAGCGTGATGTATGGAGGCGCTTGCCGGCGTCGCCTATTCTGCTTGTAAGTTCTCCCTCAACAAAGGTATGGATATCCTCCGCCTCTGGGTCAATCACGAGCGCGCCGCTTTCAATATCATCGAGGATGGCCTGAAGGCCGTCAAGGATCTTATCCTTGTCCTCCTCGCTGATAATACCCTGCGCGCAAAGCATAGTAGCATGGGCCATGCTGCCGGTTATGTCCTCTTTGTACATACGCTGGTCAAAAGAGATTGAAGAGTTGAAATCGTTTGTTTTCTTGTCTATCTCTTTCTCAAAACGTCCTGTCCAAAGTTTCATTTTATTCACCCTTACTTGTTCTGAGCATCCATCATTGCTTTAACCTTGATTGGAAGGCCGAAGAGGTTGATGAATCCAGCTGAATCAGCCTGGTTGTATACTTCATCCTCATCGAATGTAGCGAAATCTGGGTTGTAAAGTGAGTAAGGTGATGTAACACCTGCGTTAATCATGTTGCCCTTATAGAGCTTGAGTTTAACTGTACCTGTGCATGTCTCTGTAGCCTTATCAAAGAAAGCTGAGAGAGACTCACGGAGTGGTGAATACCACTGGCCGTTGTATACTGTCTCACCGAATGTGATAGCAAGCTTCTGCATCTCGTGAGCTGTGTACTTATCAAGGCAGATTGTCTTGAGTACGTCGAGAGCCTTGTAGAGGATTGTTCCACCAGGAGTCTCATATACGCCACGGCTCTTCATACCAACGAGTCTGTTTTCAACTACGTCAAGAAGGCCAATACCGTTCTTGCCACCGATTTCGTTGAGGGCCAAGATGATTTCCTGCATAGACATCTTCTTGCCATCAAGTGCAACTGGCTTACCAGCTTCAAAATCAAGTGTGATGTATGTTGCCTCATCAGGAGCCTTAAGTGGAGAAACGCCAAGCTCAAGGAAGCCTTCCTTCTCATACTGTGGCTCGTTTGCTGGATCCTCAAGATCAAGACCTTCGTGGCTTAAGTGCCAGAGGTTCTTGTCCTTTGAATAGTTTGTCTCTCTGTTTATCTTAAGAGGTACATTGTGTGCCTCAGCATAATCAATTTCTTCTTCTCTTGACTTGATTGACCATTCTCTCCAAGGAGCGATAATCTTCATGTCAGGAGCGAAAGCCTTAATTGTAAGTTCAAAACGAACCTGGTCATTACCCTTACCTGTGCAGCCATGACAGATCGCGTCAGCGCCTTCTGCCTTAGCGATTTCTACAAGTCTCTTTGCGATTAAAGGTCTAGCAAAAGATGTACCAAGGAGATAATCCTCGTACTTTGCGCCAGCCTTAAGGCAAGGAAGAATAAATTCGTCACAAAGTTCATCAGTTAAGTCCTCAACATAGAGCTTTGAAGCGCCTGTCTTGAGAGCTTTCTCCTCAAGGCCTTCAAGTTCATCAGCCTGGCCAACGTTACCAGAAACTGCGATTACTTCACAGTTATTGTAGTTTTCCTTGAGCCAAGGAATGATGATTGATGTGTCGAGTCCGCCTGAATATGCAAGAACTACTTTTTTGATTTGTGATTTGTCGAGTGCCATTGTTTTGTACCTCTTCTCATAAAATTGAAATAAATAAAGTATGCTTATTATATTCACATGTTTGCATAAAGTCAAGTGTTTTATGCAAAAATTTTGCATAAATATTCAGTAGTGCTTTCGCGCTCAAAACGTGATATACTACAAATGTATATTTATTTTTATATATTATTCTTTATTTATTAAAGGAGCACACAAATCAAATGGGACTTATTAAATCTTTATTCGGAGATTATTCATCAAAACAAGTCAAAAAGATGAATCCTATAAAAGACAAGGTACTCGCTCTTGAGGAACAGTATCGCGCAATGAGCGATGAGGAACTCAAGGCAGTTACTCCTGCACTCAAGGAGCGCCTTGCCGCTGGCGAAACACTTGACGACATCCTTCCAGAGGCATTCGCTGCCTGCGTAGAGGCGTCTGACCGTGTTCTTGGCATGCGTCACTATCCAGTACAGATTCTCGGTGGTATCATCCTCCACAACGGTGGTATCTCAGAGATGAAGACAGGTGAAGGTAAAACTCTTGTTGCAACACTTCCAGCATACTTAAACGCTCTTGCTGGTAACGGCGTTCACATCGTAACCGTTAACGATTACCTTGCACGTCGTGACTCAGAGTGGATGGGCAAGGTTTATCGTTTCCTCGGTCTCTCAGTTGGCCTTATTGTTAACGGTCTTGATACAGAGGAACGCCGTGAAGCATACAATGCCGATATCACATATGGTACAAACAACGAGTTTGGTTTTGACTACCTTCGTGACAACATGGTTTCTTACAAGAAGGACAAGGTACAGAGAAAGCCATTCTATGCAATCGTCGATGAGGTCGACTCAATCCTTATCGATGAGGCTCGTACACCACTTATCATCTCTGGTATGGGCACAGAGTCAACAGAACTCTACAAGCTTGCAGACAACTTTGTTAAGGGTCTTACAATGACCAAGATCAAAGAGCAAGACTCAAAGCAGGAATATGAAGACGCTGGTGATGGCGACTACATCGTAGATGAAAAGGCCAAGACAGCAACCCTCGCTCAGAGCGGTGTTGCCAAGGCTGAGAAATACTTTAACATCGAAAACCTTATGGATGCTGAGAACTCAACAATTCTCCACCATATCAACCAGGCTATCAAAGCCCACGGTGTAATGCATCGTGATATAGACTACGTTGTAAAAGACGGCGAAGTACTTATCGTTGACGAATTCACAGGTCGTATTATGCTCGGCCGTCGTTACAACGAAGGTCTTCACCAGGCAATTGAAGCAAAGGAGAACGTAAACGTTCGCCGTGAGTCAAAGACTCTTGCTACAATCACCTTCCAGAACTACTTCCGTCTTTACGACAAACTCGCTGGTATGACAGGTACAGCTATGACAGAGGCTGATGAGTTCTCTGAAATCTATGGCCTTTATCCAGTAGAAGTCCCAACAAACAAGCCAATGATTCGTATCGACAACCCAGACGTTGTCTACAAGACAGAAATTGCTAAGTTCAATGCAGTAATCGACCGCATTGTTGAATGCCATGAAAAGGGTCAGCCAGTACTTGTTGGTACAATCAACATCGAAAAGTCTGAGCGCCTTTCTAAGATGCTTAAAAAGCACAGCATCAAGCACGAAGTACTTAATGCTAAGAACCACGAGCGCGAGGCTGAAATCATCGCGCAGGCTGGTAAGTTTGGTGCAGTTACAATCGCAACAAACATGGCCGGTCGTGGTACCGATATTATGCTGGGTGGTAACCCAGAGTTCCTTGCAAAAGCAAAGCTTCGTCAAAAGGGTTACTCGGACGAAGTAATTGCTGAAGCAACTGGCTTTGCAAGCACAGACGATGAGGAAATCCTCAGCGCACGTGCCGACTTTGCTGAGTTCGAAGCACAGTTTAAGGATGAAATCAAAGACGAAGCTGAAAAGGTAAAGGCCGCAGGCGGTCTTTACATCGTCGGCACAGAGCGCCATGAGGCACGCCGAATCGACAACCAGCTCCGCGGACGTTCAGGTCGTCAGGGCGACCCTGGTGAATCCCAGTTCTTCCTCTCAATGGAAGACGACCTCCTCCGTCTCTTCGGCGGCGACCGTATGTACAGAGTAATGGAAACTCTCAACGTAGACGAGAACCTTCCAATCGAAGTTAAATTACTTTCAAATACAGTAGAATCAGCTCAGAAGAAACTTGAGTCTCAAAACTATGCTATTCGTAAGCACGTCCTCCAATACGACGATGTTATGAACAAGCAGCGTGAGATTATCTACACTCAGCGTGACCAAGTTCTTGATGAGATGGATCTCCACGACAAGATTCTTTCAATGTACGACGAGACAGTCGAACAGAATATGTCCCTCTACTGTGCTAAGGACAACGAGGATTCTTGGAACCTTGCTGGTCTTCGCGAGTACTATCTCGGCTGGCTCCTCAATCCAGATGATGACCTCAAGAATAAAAGCGCAGATGAAATTTCTGAGTTCCTTCTTGAGCGTGGTCACGAGATCTATGCAAAGCGTGAGGAACAATTCGGTTCAGAAATTATGCGTGACCTTGAGCGTATGATCCTCCTTCGTAACGTTGATACAAACTGGATGGATCACATCGACGCTATGGAAGAACTCAAGAAGGGTATCGGCCTTAGAGCATACGCTCAAAAGGACCCTGTTGTAATGTTCAAGTTCGAGAGTTTTGACATCTTTGATGAGATGACAGCTACAATCCGCGAGAACACAGTTCGCCAGCTCTTCACAGTTCGTATCCAAAAGAACGAAGAAGTTAAGCGTGAACAAGTAGCAAAGGTTACAGGCACAAGCGGTGGTGACGGTACTGACACAAAGCGTCCAGTAGTAAGAAAGGGCGAAAAAGTTGGTCCTAACGACCCATGTCCATGTGGTTCTGGCAAAAAGTATAAAAAATGTTGCATGCTTAAGGAAAATGCGGAGAACTAATTTATGGGAAACTATTCAAAAAACCTGAAAAAGGCGTTTGGTAGCCAAATACCTATCCGAGAGCGATTCTTTAACATCATCTTCTCGGCAGCGGTACTTATTGGTATCACTGGTGTAATTGCCTGTATGAGCCTTGGCTCATCGCGACAGGCAATTATGGTGTCAGCCGCTATGACACTCGCCTTTCCTCTTTTGGCCTACATAGGCATTAGGGCAAAGCATCAGACGAAAATTATCTATATTGCTTTGGTAATAGTTAATTTCTTTATCTTCCCTGCCCTTTACCTATCTGGTGGTGCAATCCATTGTGGCATCCCGTCCTACTTTGTAATCGGACTTGCCCTCACCCTGTTTTTAACGACAGGTGTCCCAGGCATCGTCCTTGCAAGTATTGAGTCCCTTTGGTATGCCTTTATCTTCTTTGCATCATGGCATTGGCCTTCTATCTGTATCGATGTTCCAGCCTTTTCAAGAGAAAACGGCGTTAAGAACTTTATGTTCCAGGCTATCACATCAAACACATTGATGGTTTGCATCGCTATAGGAATACTCGCCAAAATTATCTTCCACCTCTATCAGCGTGAAGCAAAAATTGTTGGTGAGACAATCGTTGAGGTTGAGCGTCAATCAATTATTGACCCGCTCACAGCAGTATATAACCGCAGACATATGTACTCATACCTCACAACACAAGTTGAAAAAGCCAAGGAGACAGGCGGAGACCTCTCTGTTGTCCTCTTTGACATAGATCATTTCAAAATGCTCAATGACACATATGGTCACCTTGTTGGAGATACGGCGCTCAAAGCGCTCGCATCGATAATAAAGAGAGCATGCAAAGACGATGAAATGGTTGCTCGATATGGCGGTGAGGAGTTCCTCATCATCCTCCCTGGCTCCAATCACAAAATGGCGATTGGACGCGCAGAGGAGATTCGCCGCTGCCTTGAGCAGTCACAACTTGCACCAGAGCTTCCAGCTGACAAGCCTGTGACCATCAGCGGCGGTGTCTGCACATTCCACGGCATTGAGAACGAGGAACTCCTCGTAGCCAAAGCCGATGAGCGCCTCTATAAAGCAAAACAAGCTGGTCGTAACCAGATTGTTGGAGAGGAGGTCGACCTCATATGAGTTCTGTAAAAGAATTTTTTAAAGGAACTGGTATTGAAGACGCCCTCTTAAAGAAGGAGTTCTTCTCACTCATCCTTACGTCCTCTCTCTTTACAGCTATTGCATTCCTTGTTGAGTCATTAATCTTTAGAAAGCACCCTTTCTGTATTGCAATCTATATTGCAATGATTGCCTTCCTCTCAATTCTTGAGTTTGCAGGCAAAAAAGATGACTCTTCATCAATGCAGAAAAAACGTTACATCTCCTACAGTATCCTAATGGGATGTATCTTCCTCCCAGGTGTTTATCTTGTAGGTGGCGGTATTTCCAGTGGTGTTCCACTCTTCTTTATCATGGTCGGAGTATTTATTCTCCTTCTCCTTGATAACGCTTTGATGGTAGCTATCTTTATAGTAATGATTGCTGCTGCTGGAACTGTTTACATAATAGATTTCAAAAACACTGACCTTATTACTGGATTTACAAACCTTGGAGATAAGACATATCTCGACATTGGTATTTCAACTATCATCGTTGGTCTTTCAATCGGTTTCTTCCTTCGCAGACTCACCAAGTTCTTTGATGAGAACCAGGAAAAAGCAAATGAGTTGCTTGGCCGAATTGAAAACGCAGCAACCAAGGATCCTCTTTCAGGTGCATACAACCGTAGGTACCTCATGGAATACCTTGAAGACTGTATCAAACAAGTTGAGGATGAAAAGCTCAAAACCTTCTCACTCATAATGTTTGATTTAGACCACTTTAAAAAGATTAATGATACATACGGTCACCTTGCCGGTGACGACTGTATCAAGAACCTTGTTCTTATCCTTAAACGCTCACTTCGTGATGTTGACGTTGTCACTCGCTACGGCGGAGAAGAGTTCATCTGCGTTTTACCAACCGCAGAGGACACTCCAGCATTCCGCCGCGCAGAACAGATTCGTGTCGCTGTCGAAAACACTCAGCTTTCAGCTGACATCGACAAGACCATCACCGTAAGTGGCGGCGTATTCATGTACAAGCCTGGAATGCGCCCAGAGGAGCTTATAGAGGCTGTTGACCACAACCTCTACCTCGCCAAGGAAGGCGGCAGAAATCAAATTGTATGGCACGATGGAGGCATTCCTCCACTTGTATACGCCGCATACAGCGGTGATGTACTAGAGCCAGTACAAAACTCTGGTCGTCGTTTCACCGACGCCACAGCAACAAAGTTCTAATAAAAACAACAAGGCCCCGTGGAAATCCCACGGGGCCTTTTACTATACAATCGTATTTAATTTATTATTTATGCAAGGAATGACTTAAGTTCATCATTACCTGTTATGAAGTTTCTACCAAATGCCAAAACATTTTCTTTGTCTGTCTCTGGTGGAAGTGTAGCCTCACCATTCATGATGAAGTAAACAGCAACAAGTGTTGCATCGTTTCTCATGTCAGCATAAAGGAATTCAAATACCATTGGCATATTGCCAGCAGCTTCGATTGAAACAAGGTTGTCAGCGTTCATACCAAACTTTGCAGCAACAGCAGCGATACTAGGGTTGCTTGCCTTGTCTGATACGATAGCGTCGCCAATCTTCTGTTCCTTACCCTTATCAGCAACAGGAGCAGCCTCTACAACTGGAGCTGGCTCTTCGTCAGCAGCGATTGTCTCGATATAATCATCTGTTGATGAGAGGTTACCAAATGTTACAGGAGCAGGAGCTGGTTCTTCAACTACTGGTTCAACAATAGGAGTAGCCTCAACGATTGGCTCAACAGCTGGAGCAGCCTCTTCGATTGTTGGAAGTACAGGCTCCTCAACAGGTGCCTCTACAACTGGTTCAGCTACTGGTTCAACAACTGGAGCAGTTTCCTCAGCGAGTGCAGAATTTATAAGATCAAGACCTGCTGGTACTGGTTCAGCAACTACTGGTTCCTCAATAACAGGAGCGGTCTCTACTGTTGGAGTCACAACGTCCTCTACTTCACTCTTCAAAGGTTGGTTGATTAGGGCGTCGTCATCGAGACGTCCACCGGAAGTCTCGCTTCCTCCTACAATTGGCTCAGGCTCAACAACAGGAGTTGCTTCTTCAATTGGCTCTGCAATTGGTTCAACAACAGGAGTTGGTTCCTCGATTACAGGAGCTGGTTCCTCTGCTGGAATCTCTACACCACCAGTAACGATTGTCTTGTCGTCTGAGTTGCCTGCCATGTATGGAAGTGCATAGTCAAGTGTATATGCAGGAGCTGGTTCTGGCTCTGGAATTGGAGCTGCAACAGGCTCTGGGATAACTGGAGCTGGTGCTGGGATATCAGGAAGCTCAACTGCTACAGGTTCTGCAACTACTGGCTCTGATGGAATGTTAGCGAATGTTACAGGCTCTGGCTCTGGAGCTGTGAATACAGGCATTGGAGCAGGCTCTGGAGTAACAAATGCAGGAGCTGGTGTTGGCTCTGGAGCTACGAATGCTGGAGCTGGTGTTGGCTCTGGAATTGGAGCTGCAACTGGCTCTGGAGCAGCAACAGGCTCAACTACAGGAGCTGGAGCAGTATAAGGTTTGATTGGCTCAGCTGGTACTGGGTCAGCTGGAGCGAGTGGCTTTTTAATAATTGGGCCATTTGATGTGTCTATTGGTTCCTCTTTTGGCATCTTGCCAACCTTAGCGAATGCCTTAGTTGTTACCAAGACTGTACCAGCTGCAGTTGAAGCAGCGGCAGCAGCAAGAGCACCAATTTTTACGATTGTACCGAATTTCATGAGAATTCCCCTTTGCTAAATTAATATTTTAAAACTCGAATTAGCTTCTAGTTATACTGAACTTGTACTGGTCCTTACCGTTACGCTTAGCCTCATAGAGGGCTGCGTCTGCTCTCTTGAAGAGCTCATCATAGCTTGAACCATCTTTACCAAATATTGCAACACCAATACTTGTTGAAAGTCTGCCTGGGAAGCCGTTATCAATACCGTACTTCTTGAATGCAGATGTGAGTTGTTGTAACTTGTCACAGACAAGTGCGATTGACTGGATGTTCTTAATGAGAACTACGAACTCGTCGCCACCAGCACGACCCAAGATATCGGATTCACGGAAGTTACGGCTAAGCTCGTTTGCAAAAGCAAGAAGTATCTGGTCACCGACAGTATGTCCACGTGTATCGTTTATCGTCTTGAAGTTATCGATATCAATGATGATAAGAGCATGCTGTGCAGATGAATTCTTCTCGAAGCACTCTTCGATAAGGCTTCTTGTTGTCATCTTGTTATAGAGTTGTGTAAGTGGATCACGCTCTGCTTCAAGTTTGAGCTTGTTCTCACTCTTCTTGCGCTCCTCAATGTTCTGAACGAGGCACAAGAGCAAGTCACCATTGCCATATGTACCATCCATCAATTTCTCACGAGAAATCAAAACAGATATCCATACGTATTCGTCATGGTTATCAAGGACACGTACTTCTACATAGACCTGATGTCTACCCTCAATGAGGAACTCGTTGTCAAGGTATTCCTCATCGAGAACCTTGGTTGCTGTATGTGCATCATCTGGATGGACTATTTCAAGGATTGAAGCTCTAAAGTTATCAAGACCAACAATTTCACTCTCAAACTTGAGTGAATATGCTTCGTTGTTTCGAAGGATTTGGCATTCGTTCTTCTCAAAGTCGAGCTCGAAAGCCATATCATATACTTCCTCAAATACGTTACCAAGACGTCTACGAGAAGCAGATGATTCACCATATATGCGTGCCTCTTGATAGAAGCCATTTATACGTTCAACATGGTTAATATCTGTTACAGCAATTACGATTACAATTGCAGGTATTGTTGCAGATAGTTGTAGAAAATCATAATTGCTAAGTTTGAAGAAGAAAAAGACAGATAAAGCTGCAAGAACCATTGGAGCAAGACCCTCTTGCAAACTGTATACTGGAACAAGGAAACCAACAATCATAATTGGCATCCAAACAGCCATTGCTAATACCCAATCTTCAAAACTGTAGAGGACAGCGATTATCATCGCATAATAAATTGTCCAAAAAAGGGAATATGTAACTTGAAGTTTGCTCTTAAGTTTTTTGTCGATGTAAAAACCCTCTGTGTTTCCTTTGTTGTAGAGCATAATGCCAAGACCCACAAAGGCGGCGAGCATAACGATAGATGCCAAAATAAGCATCAATACAGATGCATCAACTGGGAAAAATCTAAGTGGCGCAGCTACGATGATTAAAAGAAGATATAAAATCAAGAAAACAGTAAATATTAGTGTACGACGTAAGTTTGAAAGAACACGTTTCTTCTCTGTGTAAGACAAACACGCCGCTTCACCTTCAGAATCTGTTTTCTCTACACCATAGTATTTACCAATACGCGATAACGTTTCAAAAAAGTTTTTGAAAATTTCTAGCACTTTTTCACACCTCCGTATAAACGCGCATAATATTACTAATTATAAATTATAAATAAAATATATTTCATTGTACTACATATGTACAAATAAAGCAAACATTAAGGCAAAAAAAGGAGTTACCACTTTGGTAACTCCTTCTAGTTTTGCAAAAATTATTCTTCTGCTTCCTTCATCTTTGCAAAGCACTCGCTGCAATATACTGGTCTATCCTCACGAGGCTCAAATGGTACCTTTGCAGGACCGCCGCATGAAGCGCAAGTTGCGTCATACATTTTTCTTTCAGCCTTCTGAGCATTCTTTCTTGCATCTCTACAAGCCTTGCAACGCTGTGGTTCGTTTTCGAAGCCCTTCTCTGCGTAGAACTCCTGTTCACCAGCTGTGAAAATAAATTCTTCACCGCACTCTTTGCAGATTAGTGTTTTGTCTTCGTACATGTGCATACCCTCGCCTTAATTTTATTGCTTTGTTCGTTTTAGTCGAACAAGTAAACATAATGTTATAACAAATTATCATTTTTGTCAAACGAAAATGGCCGTTTTTGTCCGTTTTTGGCTATTTTTTAAGTTTTTTTATGATAGTTGGGGCAAAAACTGCTCCCAAAAGTACAACTACAGCAATAACAGCAATAATAATTACAGTATGCTTATTGTTATTGTCGCCTGTCGCTACAACTGCTGCTGCATCAGGGCCATATGCAAATGCCTGAATTGCAACCAACACTACACTTCCGAGCATCAATACTGCAAGGAAGATACACATAATTCTAACAAATGTGTTGCGTTTCATCTTTATACCTCCAACCATTTCTTGGCACTCTCAAGCATATCTTTGTAGAGTGCATCTGCTGCGTCCATAGTGTTTGCAACAGCTGTGAAATAGATCTTGAGCTTAGGCTCTGTACCAGATGGACGAGCAACTACGCCGTTGCCATTTTCAAGCTTGAATGCCAATACGTTGGATGCTGGAAGACCGGTCTTATCAGTCTCCTTATAGTCTGTTGTCTCAAGCACCTTAAGGCCTGCAATTTCTGTTGGCTTGTTGTTACGGATATTGTCCATAATATCAGCCATCTTCTGCATACCAGAAGCGCCTTCGAAAGCAAAGTTATCAACACGATTTAAGTAGTTGCCATACTTTGTATAGATGTCATTCATAACATCGATAAGGCTCTTGCCCTTTGATTTATAGTAAGCTGCCATCTCAACAACAAGTTGAGATGCAACAACTGCGTCCTTATCTCTTGCGTGGATACCAAGAAGATAACCGTAACTTTCCTCCATACCGATGATGAAGTTATCCTCTTTGCCTTCACGCTCAAGGTTTGTGATGTACTCACCGATGTACTTAAATCCAGTGAGAAGGTTAGCAGTTTTAGCGCCATAGTTTTCAGCAATTCTGTCAACAAGGCTTGTTGT
>JAGHVH010000037.1 GCA_018064455.1 Candidatus Limimonas egerieequi
ATATTGTAGCATCCATGGACTTTGGCCAGATGATTTAAACTGACCATATAAAATCTCCCTTAAAAATAAAAACTAAACAGCTTAAGCAAAAAGTCGAGGAGGCCCAACAGGACCTCCTCGCACCACGTTATATCCTATTTTGCTGAAAGATTTATCTTGGTTCCTAATACCGTCAATATCAAGTCATATTGCAATGGGCCCCGTTTAAGGCTGATTGATAGGGATCAATCAGCCATTGATAAAAATAATGCAACTAACCATTTAAACTTAGGATTTTTGAACAAACAACTTAGACGAAAACCTACATTTTATTCCGCCGAATTTCAACATTTTAATATTGACGTCTCATATTCTGTCTTTATGTAACATACCATTTTGCAACATAAATTATCCCTAAAAAGTAAAGTTTATGGGTACTTAATTGGCTCCATTTCAAAATTATTTCTACAAAGCGTACACATATCACGTATATTAACATAATTTGTTAAAGCACTAGATTTAATCTCGCAACCCATCTGTTCAATATCTATATCAAATTGCATTAATCGGTCTACCAAATTTCCTTCAAAGCATGGACCCGTTACTATTGTAACACCCTTAAAAAAGTCATCTGGCAAAGACACATAAATATGTTCATCATGACTTTCTCTTTCTGTCCGAATTAGTAACCTAGTTTCTTTTTCATGATCCCAAGCATCATTTTTTATCATACCAGTTACTTCTTTGTTTTTATCAAGCCCTTTTATTTCGGAACCAAATTCTATCTTATTACCTGACCCACGGCACAATTTTGTTGATTTACTGTCTATATACGCTAAATCTACCAACCTAACTTGCTTTATTTCAATATGATTACTACCAACAAAAGCGCCATTACTTATTATAGATTCTTTTAACTTCAACATATTTCTTTTCGGAATATGAAGACAAATTGCATCACCTCTTGGAATTCCATACATACTCCACATAGCAACACTTTCTGATATGCTTCTAAAAGAAAACGATGTCAAATACGTATATAACCATTCACTGTATTGCCCCTTTATTTTAGACTCTTGCAAATCATTTAACTGAAAAGAAGTTCCATGTGTCAACTGAAAAGAGTTGCTTTGTATAATAGATTTCAAACTATGCAATGTGGTATAGTGGCAATATTTATTATGACTTTCGCCCTTATTCTCCAACCCACTTACTAATTCATCAATATTATTATATTGTTCACATTCCGTATTCCCCATAAAAATTCTCCTTAGTAAATCAAACAATATATACCAACTACAACATAAGCAAAAATAAGATTCCCTAAAAAGAATCATCATTTTTGAAAATGCTATTTTAATTTAGAATCAATGCTGTCTTCATATCGTTTTTCATTAATTCATATTGGTATTCAATATTTCAATTGTTTTTAACCAATCCAGCCGAAAAACTTTTTTCATATTATTACCTTATTTATAAATAGCAATTGTATCTACAATCACTGCTGGCCCCTCTATTATGTCTAATACTTCATTTGGAATATCATCAAATATTGTACTATCAATTTCTCCATTAGAAATTGATTCTATTTCAGAAAAAGGCGAAAAGATATCATCTACTTTATACTGTTCGCCTTTATTAAGTACTCTTTTTATCTTACAAAACAAAGTACATTCAAAATCTAGTTCTTCAATCCCTTTCAACAAAAACTTATTATCAATGCGTGTAATAAAAGGATATTTACCATTTGGAAACTCAAACACCAAATAAGTTTTATCGTTTTGAACAAATTCACCTAGTGTTTTTGCAAAGTTAAAAATATTCTTATCGTCTTTATTCAACAGGTTGCCTTGCTTTGTATTGCTATAGACAGAGTTTATATTACTTATTTTTTCTGCAAGATTTACAAGCACAGATAATTTTGAACGCCTTGGTTTGGCCTCTACTTCTATATGGGCTCCACGGAAAATATTATTAAACGCGTTTTCGTCAATTATATCATAAAAATTAATACCTTCTTCTCTATCAATCCATTTGTAAACAGACTCAAATTTTGCCGAATCAGTTATCTTAGCAGAAGTATGACTTTCTAAACTTCCATCTTTACCAACACTTCCAGATAATCCTATGTTTTTTATACCAATGGAGGCTGAAGCATTCTTGTTCTTATTATCAGTTATTGTTATTTCCTCTTCATCAGCTACAAATCCATTTATTTGTGCTACATAATCATTTAACACCGTTGTATCTAAATAATAAAATGATCTAAGCATAATTCCACCCCGCGTTTTTCTATTTTACAAAATAATATATTATGCTCTACTAAAATTATCTATCGTATCCAAATTAATCTTATAGTAATTTCTTACACCCTTCTTAAATGAAACCAACAAATCTTGTGATTCAACAATCGCCAATCTTTTCACTAAAGTTCCATAGGCAATTTTCATTTCTGATAATAATTCTTGCATGGAAATTCCATCTTCACTAAACAAAGCTGCTTGGATAAGTAAACTATATAACAATTGCATTTGTTTTGTTTGCGGTTCCAAATGAGAAAACAAAGTTTTCTCATAGTATCCCCATGCATTCATGCTTTGCTTTAATGAATCCAAAAGATCCAAATATGCTTCTTTTATCATAGTAAGCATCATGATTAGGAAAGATGTTAAATCACCCTTATTCCTTTCATCGTCACATATTTCAAATGCTTTATAGTATTTACCAATATTATTCTTTATTGTCTTTGAAATGTGATATGCAATCAATGGTTCCAAATTCTTTGAAAGTACATAGCTGAAAATAAACCTTCCAAGTCTTCCGTTACCATCATAAAAAGGATGTATATCTTCTATCATATAGTGGAAGATACATGCCCTATAAAGAGGTTCAATACTATTATCATTTAAAAATGATAATGCCTTTCCCATATATTTAATTATGTTGCTTTCTGGTTCCTTGCCGTAATGAATAACCTTACCAGTTGGCGCTTGTATTTCAGAAATAGATTTTCTGAATATTTCACCATCTGGCATATTATCTTTATCATCCACAAGTACTTCTGGCAAAACAATTTCGTCATAAAGATTTCTAATATCTTGAGAAGTTTTTAATGAAATATTATCGTTACTTCTCATTTTTAAATATCTATCTATAAGTCCAAAGAATCTATTCTCTTTGTTTGCCTCTACAGATTGAAGTTGCAATATATCAAGTACATCACCAACTTCTTTTCTTGTGCTATGCACACCTTCAATATTATTAGTTATTACTATTTCATCAATTAAACTTTTATTTGAATACTGCTTTAATGCAACACCAGGAACATCTGCACTATAAGCTAAAACTTGTTTATCAAGCCTCAATATACTTAATATTAACGCAGACACTTCATTATTCACGACAAAAAAAGCCTGATTACCTTTTACATCGTAATTAAGCTTAACACTGTTATCCGAATTAAATCTGTTTTTATACTCTAAAGCATATAGATCCTTATCCATATGAAATAAAGTCACTAAATCTTTGTATTCCATAAGCCACCTTTTTACAAAAAGTTTAATTTTTACAACTTATAGCGGAATTATACCACTATATTTTTCAAAAATCAACGTTTTTGAAAAATAGGTCGTGACAAATTGAGACGTTTATTTCAAAATTAACTAAATTTGAAAGAAGATAAAGCAATAAGGGCTCTAGCGAGCATCAAACCGCTCCCTTGACAGCAGTGGCAGTGGCCGAAGGAATGTTAATAAGCGAGGGGCTCAGGAACAAAACGTTCTCTGAGCCCCTCGTGTTCGTTCTATTATACGTCCACTGCCACTGCAGTAAAGGGCAGCGTACTATTTAAGCTTCAAGGTCTTGGAACAAAACCTTTAATCTCTTCTAAACAAATCCCTTGTATAAACCTTATCTGCTACATCATCAGGGCAAGAGTCATAGCGGTTTGCTATGATGATATTGGATAAAAATTTAAACTTTAAGGGGTATAAATTGTTTTATTCTTTAGTCTGCTGACTGATCAAATCCACCAAAGATTGATGGACCGTTGTCATCGTCATCTATGTCATCGTCGTCATCGTTGCCATAGTACTTTTTGTATGCTTCATAGCTTGAACGCTCGTTGCGCTTGCCAAGGAAGAATGAAACAATGCTAAATGCAACTACAAGAAGAAGGAATACGATTACAACCCAAAGTGGGATACGATTCTTAACTACTGTTTCAGTTACTTGGTCAACTATCTCATCAGCATACTTGATGTGGATAGTGTAAACTGTCTCTGTGCCATCAGCAGCAGTAATCGTTACTGTTACAGTATCCTTTGATTTTTCAAGATCGTCAGCACCCTTAACATCAATCTTGGCATCCTTGAACTGCTCATCATCAAAGAGAGCCTTTACGTCTACTGACTTGGTACCAAATGGTACTGTTGCTGTGTATTCAAATACAGCTGGATCAAATGCAGGATCAAGTGCTGCGAGTGCATATACTTCAAGCTTTGTAAGGCCAATTTCTGTTGGAGCCTTAACTGTCAAATGATATGTCTTTGTAGTACCGTTTGATGCTTTACAAACAATTGAGAATGTCTGTGGAAGCTTTGAAATGTTAAGTAAACCTGTGCCAGATACTGTGCTGTCAGCCTTGAGTGGTGTTGCTGAAAGGTTAATGCTCTTGGTATCCTTTGGAACAGTGATTGTATACTCTGTTGTCCACTGGTTAAATGCAGGAGAAAGTGTGTAACCTTCTACTGACATTGAACGTAGGTTTGCATCTGGGTTCTGTGTTGTTGTTTCTTTTGGAGCAGTTGTTGTTTCTGCTGGTCTTGTAAGAGTCTTAGAAGCAGTTGCAGAACCAATAAAGTCACCATTGTCGTTAACTACGCCGATGTTTCCTGTGCTAAGAGTGATAGAATCACCTGTCATTTTACAAACAATTGTCATTGTTGCGCTTGAGGTTGCGCTGTTCATTACCAAGTTGTATCTGCTACCGTTTATTGCTGACATACTACCGCCAGAAACACTTACGATAGAGCCACCTGTAACACTAAAGTCACCTTCAAAACCACCAACACCAGCACCATCAGATACTGTCAATGTGAATGTTGCTGTATCTCCATTTAATGAACCACCCATGCCTGCACTAGAGGCAGATGCTTGAAGTGCAAAACAAGAAACTACAAATATTAATGCTAAGAGAATAGAAACTAATTTTTTCATTTTCTTTTCCACCTTTACTAGAATGATTTATATTTACCAATTGAAACGTTAAGAACCTTTTTAACATCAGAAACGTTAATTACATTATCACTAGAATTTACATTTCCTGCTTCAAAATAAATACCTTCTAGTTTGTTCTTATTAATACTATGATTAAGTACCTTCTTAACATCAGATACATTTATCGTCGCATCACCATTTGTATCACCGAGAACAACAATTGTTCTTTGATCCACAAAGGAGCCGTTAACTTTTAATTTGACAATATATCCTGTTCCTAAATCACCTGTAGCTTCTATTGAACCATTAGATTTAAACACAAATAATTTTGCGTTTTCATTTACAAGATTAGTTTTAAAAGTTGCTGGTTTTGTAAAAGGTTGAACGCCACAAACACATGAGGTACTACCTACGTTTTTACAGTTATATACATTTGATGCAATCTTTTCATCTGCTGTCTTTGGCTTTACAGTTACACTGTTCACAGCATTTGTATATGTCCAAACGCCATTGTCAGTATTTAAAGTAACATCACTAGTAGCAAGTGTTTTGAGATAGTACTTATATGAAGTACTCCAAGAAGCACCTGTAGCGTTATCTGCTGGGTACGCGTCTACCAATTCATTTGTGTATTTATCATATTTGTAAATGTAAGCATCGGTCGAATCTATATCTTGCTTAACCTTTTTGTAGATGTAATAATCATCTGTCGTTACTGAACCATCTACATACTTGTCATCCAAATCAAGGACATATTCATCACTTAACGTTCCCTTTACATCCTTTACAGCAAGTGAAGAAGGAACATATTCCATATCACTACCCTTAGTAATGTTGTATGAACCAATTTCATCATCTATAGCTTTGTCAGCAAGATTGTCATATCGTGTTACACCATATGCAAGTACTGCTGGATAATTAGATGGAGCCGTTGCAACAACTGTACCCTTATTGAAATTAATCGTACCATCAACTTCGATAGCTGACGCAGCTGAAGCATTGAAAGTGATTGTTCCCGTTCCGTTAAAATCAAGGGTCTTATTTCCACCTTCGATAACAAGAGCTGGTTTTGTATTACCTGAGATCGTAACTGTGAGTGAACCATCGCCTGTAAACTCAATACTACCAGTACTTACAATACCGAAAGAAGATGAAGTGATGGTGCTTGTACCAATAAGATTGATTGTTACATCTTCTCCAACAATGTTGATGTAATTATCAGTCGCACTAGCATTCTTAAGAGTGATCGTTTTGCTACTCGCATTGTATGAAGCACCACTAATGCCTTCAATATTTACTCTTGGTGTTGCAGCAGTAACAACTAAAGCAATAGTTGATAGAATCATAGCGAGGCTGAGAATAAAGCATAGTAGTTTTTTCATTTTCATATCCCCTCTTCTTAGTTATATAAAAATTCATGTAACTCTTTTGCGTTTGTTTCGAAGTCCACAGAGAACATGTTCTTTCCAAATTTGTTTTGCATAATACTGTATGTGCCAGATTTTGGTATTGTAAGTTGCTTTGCTGTTTTACCAGCTATGCTTGGCACTTGAAGTATCAATTCGGTTATTTGAGATTTTGTAAGGTTGGTTTGAACATATGGTAAAACTGTGTTAAGCATATCGTTGAGTTCACCAAACGACATATCTTTACTTTGAGTAATTGCTGCTTGAATTACAGTACGTTGTCTGCCAATACGTGACCAGTCATCATCTATTGCTCGACAACGTGCATAGAGTTCAGTTGTTTTACCATCCAAAAGATTTGGACCAGCCGTTACCTTTTTATCTCTTGAATTTTTGTTGATGTAGTCCGCTTCTGCTTGAGTAAGGTTGATTGTTGCGCCACCACAGGCCTCAACAATTTTTACAAATGTGTATGGATTCACACGAATGTAACCCATAAGGTCAACGCGGAATACTTCTCGTACAGTGCGTGTTAAGAAGCCTGGACCTCCAACACGAACCATATTATTTATCCACTCATATTCACCGGCATATTGTCCAACGGAAATTGGGACACCTGTACCACGCTCAATACTGACAAGTTTTACTGTATCCTTACCTTTGTCAATTGAAATGATAATCATACAGTCGCTGTTAGCATTGTTGGTAAATGATTCAGATGATTCATCTGTACCAATTAGGAGTACGTTGAGTACACCCTTGTCCTCTTCTATCTCTTGTTTTGGAGCAATGACCTCTTGATTCACTTCCTCAAGCTTTTCAACAACTGCTTGTGAAATTATTTGACTTACTTCACCTTCACTTTCACCAGCCAGTTTTTCCTCAACGTTGATTGCATCAACAGTCTTCTCTAAACTGGTTGGGTCATCATCAATTGATGAAGTATCAAGCTGTAAAAGGTCAAGCTTGTTCCAATAGAAACAGAATGCGCACATTCCAAGAAGAACAATAGTCAAAATGATGAGTGATAATGCGAGAATAACCTTTTGCGCTCTATCACTAAGCTTAATCATTTTCGTCTCCATAACCATATCCATAGCCGTATGAATATGAATATGTGTAAGCTGAATTCTTGGTCGATTTCTTAGCGTTATATCTTGTGAGTACAACACCAAGAATCTTGATATCTACGTTTTGAAGTTTTTTAACTGCAAGCTGGATTGTCTCCTTTGGAGCAAACTTTGAACGAACTACAAGGATTGCACCATCAGCATAGTGACCAAGTACTGCTGCATCTGTTACAACTGATACAGGTGGTGCATCAAGGATAATAAAGTCATAAGTTTCCTTGAGAAAATCAATTAATTTTCTCATGCGTTCCTGCGAAAGCATTTCTGATGGGTTTGGAGGAACAGTACCTGCTGGGAGCAAGTGAACCTTAACATCCTTAAACTTAACGATACAATCATCAAGCTTTGCGCGACTTGCAAGTACATCTGTAAGGCCTTGATGGTTTCTACCAACACGGAGATACTTGTGAAGCACTGGCTTTCTAAGGTCACAGTCGATAAGAATAACCTTCTTACCTTCTGTTGCCATATTAATCGCCATATTAACAGCAACATTAGACTTAGATTCCTGCGGAACAGCAGAAGTCAAAACTATACACTTAACATCAGATGTTGATGAAATAAAATTGATATTTGTTCTGAGTGATTTATATGCCTCTGAATAAACAAATGGTGCATTTTTATCAAGAGAGAGTTTCAATACTCTTTCTTCACCCTTATGCTTTTTCTTTTTTCTCTTTGGCTTAGTGTCCTTAACCTGTGGTTGAGGTCTAAATACCTGTTCGCGTTCTGGACGCTTTTGCTTTTGAGGAATTTCAACTGGTTCCTCTTTAAGAGTTTCAACTTTTTTAGAAGGCTCCGTTTTCTTAGGAGGATCCTTCTTTGGAACTTCCTTAGTCTCAGTAGGCTTCTTTTTTGGAGCCTCAGCTTTAGCTTTCTCTATGGCTTCACGCTGAGCCTTGAGCTCCGTATTCTTCTTTGGTTTCTGAGGCTTTGGAGTTTCTACAACTGTTTCCTCAAGTGTGATTTGATCGGGTGACTGCTTAACAGTCTTGGTCTGCTTTGGAGCAGGGCTCTTTCTTTTGGTACTATTATTTGCTGCCATGTCTTAGCCCTCCTCTATCTCTGGGATAACTCCAAGAATTGGAAGTCCCAAGTATTTTTGAATATCGTCATCGTCGACAATGTAATTTGCAAGAAGGCTCTTAACAACAACAATTACCATTACGACAGCAATGCCAACTATCGCAGCTAACGCCATATTCTTAGTAACATTAGGAGAAATTGGAGAGGAAGATACTCTAACTTGGCTTACAACCTTGCACGAACCAGCCTCAACTGCATCAACGATTTCCTCTGGAGAAATCTTAGCAATTTCCTTAACTATCTTTCTTGCAAGTTCTGGATCTGGGTCCTGTACAGCCACGCGCATTACTTGTGTATCATTTATTGCATTTACAGATACTTTACCCTCCAAAGTATCATAAGTCATATTATCAATGTCCAAGTCTTTGATAACCTGATTTAGTACAGTGTTACTCTTGATGATAATTGCATACGTTGACACCAAGTTTCTAGCAGAGTTGATTGTATCTGTTGAAACTGCGCTTGTATTATCCGTCTTTGTGTTAACAATCATATTAACAGATGCCTCATATTGAGGTGTGATAGCATAAGTAGTATAAGCCCACCCTGCTATGGCAAATAATACAGCAGATAGGATTATCCATAGCAAGTTTGATTTCAATATCGATAAAATCTCAAAAAGATCTATTTCGACATATGAATCATTTTGCATGTTTTCATTCATTTCCCCTTATCCCCTTATTTCACATATTCCTGAAGCGTTGGTGTTTTAATAAGTTTGAGCGGTGTGTCTACTCCAGGTGCTGTTGTTACTTTGTAAGTTATTGTTATCGGCTTGCCTGGATAAACAAAGAAGTGATTTGCATATCCCACTTGCAAGCCCTTGTATTCACCAATCGTTATGTTCATATCATTTGACGTTTTGAAATCTGACACCGTGCCACCCATTGGTGCAAAGAGGTGAAGCAAAGTGTACATATCGCCACCATAACTGCCAAGGATGTATCCTCTTGCATTTTGTTGGATTTCCTTGGTCATTGAGTTGCCAAGCACTACCTTCATATCATATGTGCAAGAGCCATCTTTATTTTTCGTTGGCTTTGACATCTCAACATCAAGTGTTGCAAAGATTCCTAAACGGTCACCGTCACGACAACTGATGTACACACCCGTTTCTGGGTTGTCCTTGTCATAGTTGAGTGTTGCGGCTGCGCCTACTTTCCTTACAAGTTCTTGACCATCCTCATCCTTGAGCCACATCATAAATGAGCGGTCCTCAATTGATTCCTCAAATACATCGATGAAATCAGGTAAGTTTTTGATGCTTATATTTTCAACTAGTTTCTCCATCGTGAGCTTAGCCGTCTGGGAGAAGTAGTTGTCTGTTATCTCATTGGATTTACTCGTGTAATTGTCTTTAAAGAAATGATCGAAGTAAATATCCTTCTCAATTACTCGCGTTGCATTGTCACCACTTAGTGTGTACTTGTCATCAAGACTGATTGGTCCAAATATCTTTAAAAACTTTTGAATGATTTGTGGAAGCGCTGATACAACACCATCAACCTTTTCGCCATTCATCGATTCATATCCGATGGCCCAAATCTCACCAGCACGTTCAAAGTCTGGGATAAAGGTTGCATCTCGGTGCATACCAAGCCAGCCACCGAACATATCGTTTTCTTCTGCGGTGATGTTGCAGCCTGCTGGCATTAATCTTGGAAGAGTATTTACAACAGATGAAAATTCACCAACAGTTAAAATCCCATCTTTTATCTCTATAGTTCCAACTGAACCAGGAAAACCACCACCAGCACGAATCTCGGATGTGTTTTGTGCAACGAAGACGTATAGTTTATCCTCTGTGCCATCACCGATGAATGCTTTGAGGAGGTTTATGTAATCCTCATGGTCGGTATAGGTTGTGATTAAATCAACTAGTAATTGTTTGTATTCTTTTAGAGTGCCAAGTTTTATAAACCTGAAATCAATACTGTCTATGTCATCTTTGCTTTCACTTAAGATTGGTATTACCTTATCAGCAAGTTTTAGGTAAGCATTGATGTTTTTGACATTGAAGCCATCATTTACTTTGAGGCTGTCTAGTGGATATTGCTCCAATGTGTTAAGGGATGGAGTTGCTGCCTTGTCCATTACTTCGTTAAGGATTGATATGAGGGACTTGGCTGATGTAATGTCATTGCCAACTAACGGAAGTTTGGAAGCAACTTTCCATTTTGTCGTATTAAGTTTGGTTTCAACACGTTTCGTTGACTTTTGAAGTTCATTTAGGTCATCCTGTGCTTTGTCAAAATCATTTGACTTAACATCAGAAACCGTTGCTTTGAGAGAAGCCTTGATTATGTTCTTCTCTGAGTTCAATGTTTTAGCATCGATTAAAAAACTAATTGCAATTGCTAAAAGAACGCATATTACAATTGCTAACACCAAAAGCATTACTTTTTTATTCTTTTTCAACTTTTTTGCCTCTTTATATTGTATCTATTAAAATTGTATATATAATAGGAAATAGTTAAGGAGTATTTTAATACCAATCGTACAAAATGTCAACTCGTGTATAGTATTGCTTTTGGTACAATATTTTTATATTACAATAATGATATCATTTTTGCAATATGAAAACTGTTCGCACCTACGTTACAATCGCTATTCTACCATACGGATATTATTGAGGTAATTTACATATATTTTTTGAACCGTTCTAAAATCAAACAAATTTAGTTGGTTTGTTGAGAATAAATGTATTAGTAATTTAAATACTTATATGTGGAAAGGAATTGGGGTACAATGTTATAGAGTTAAGGAAAGGGCGTGTTTAGTGATGGATAAATTTTCACCTAAGAAAATCGATAAAGAAATCATCTCAATACGTGTATCTGTTGATTTGCTTAAGCGTGTTGATGATGAGGCAACCAAGGCTGACATTAGCCGAAACGAAATGATTAACCAGTGCATTGACTACGCACTTGGACATCTTGAAAAACAATAAAATATTTTCGGGAAATGATATGAAAAAAGCCGGTTAGGAAGTCATCCTAACCGGCTTAATTTTGTTTGTTTTATTGTTTTATTTTTAGTTTGGTTTTAGACGATTATTCGTCCTTCTTTTCCTCATCATTCTCGATCACAGGAGCGGCTGAGAAGCCGAAGCCAGCAAGGGAATCAGGGATTTCCTCACCCATGTAGTTCTCATCGAAGAAGTCCTCTTCTTCCTCAACTACTTCCTCCTCTTGCTTTTTAGCAAAAATAGAAGTGATGTGCTTGCGTTCCTTCTTTTCCTCTTCTTGGGCCTTTTTCTCCTCTTCTTCACGGAGCTTTTTACGAGCCTTGTATGAGAGCTGAACATCGTCTGCTGAACCCTCTATGTCTGAACCAAATGCAAATGGAAGAGCATCATTTTCTTTGCGTTCTGCTTCCTTTTTGTCTGCTTCTTCGTTCTGACGCTTGGTCTCCTCAAGTACCCAGTTGTCATTGTGACGACCAGGGATCTGAGTTGACTGGATAGTTCCTATTTCTTCCTTTGGAACTTCCTCTTCCTCAGCTGCGCCAAGGGATACTGCAGCACCTGATGCTGGGCCCATTAAGGACTCAAGACGCTTTGCCATTTCCTCTGCTGTGATTGGCTCTGAGGACTCTGTTGGTTCAACCTGAATTGTTGTCTCAGGAGTATCATCCTTAGGCTGTTTTTTAGCAGCCTTTTTACTGAGTTTTTCTGCCTTTTTCTGTTCCTTAGCCTCAAGCTTTTTAGCATAGGCCTCTGCCTTTGCTTGCTTCTTTTGCTCAGACTTAGAAAGTGGCTTTTCCTCAGTATCTACTGGAGTTGTATCCTCAGTTTCTTTTGCTTTTGTTTCAATAAATGTGGTTGTTTTACGCTCTGGAATGATTGGCATTGCTGATGGAATGTCATCATTGTCATCTGCGTCAAACCAGTCTGGTTTTTGGTCTGGTTCTTGTTTATTCTTCTTTTCCTTTTTAGGCTTTTTTGGTTTTTCCTTAGCTGGTTTCTCTTCCTTTTCTAAAGGTTGGTCGATTGGAGCATCGTCACTAGAAGATTTAGCAGCCTTGTCTAATTTTGCCTGTTTCTTGGCTTCTGCCTTTTCCTGTTTGGCCATCTTTTTGGCAGCTTTGATTTTCTTCTTTTCTTTGCCAGTTACCTTGCGTCCAAGAAGGTAGCCAAGTAAAAGCGCCAAGATAACTAGAGAAACGAAGATGATAATGAAAATATCATCGAGCTCTAGATCGGCACCGGTATTCGTTAACATAGAAAAAATGTTAGATAATTTTTCCACGGTTTCTTCTCCTCGTATAATAATTCAGTTTTATTATAATACCGAGATGCATAATTATTCAAGAATTTTATTTTGTTAATTTTCTGTGTTTAGTTTGGTATTGATTGACTAAAGTACTTTTATATTATAAAATATAGAATGTTAAATTCTGTTTGATAGTTTCATTTGGGAGGTGAGACCATTGATAAAGTTTGTATCAGTTGACCGTGTAAGGCCAGGCGTAACGCTCGCGCGCGATGTCTATGGCGTCGACACGTTCACTGGCCGTATCGTCATGCTCAAGGCAGGACAAACGCTTACAATGGCTCACATTACCAAATTGATGGGGCTCGATTTGCAGGGCATCTATATTAACGAGAAGCGAGTTGCTCGCGAGATTGTGTCAGATGCCACAAAGCGAGATCTCATCAATATATTTGATGAATATCACGCTCATATCGATACTGCATCACTTGGACTCTACACAGAAAAAATTGAAGAGGCCAATGCAGTACTCGCTTCATTTGTTGATACAATCCTTGAGCGTGACGAATTGCACTTTGACATTGAGAACTTTGATTTCCATGAGAATCTTCGCTACAATCACGCATTGTCCATCGCCGTTGTGTGCATCGCAATTGCGAAGGAATTGCGAATGAGCAAAGGCGATATTACTGAGCTCGCGTTTGCGGCAATTCTACACGACATCGGCGACTCCGGTGTGCCACGTGAATTGCTCGACAAACCAGCGAAGCTCACAGAGGATGAGTTTGACATAGTCAAAACTCATACAACACTCGGATACAATGCTTTGCTTTCATCATCAGCAGTATCCGACCACATTCGCGAGGGTGTTTTGTCACACCACGAGCGATATGATGGCAGCGGATATCCAAAAGGGTTGCATGGAAAGGCTATCCCGTTCTTTGCTAGAATAATTGCTGTTGCAGATGTGTATTCTGCACTGACATCAGCACGTCCATACCGTTCGGCATATCAGGTTGCTGAGGCTATCGAGTACATTATGGGCAACGCTGGTCGACAGTTCGACAGTGGCGTAGTTAAAGCATTTTTAAAGGTTGTATCACCTTATCCAATCGGCAGTTGTGTTAAGCTTTCATCAGGTGAAAAAGCAGTGGTTGCTGAACAACATCCAGAAAACCCACTTCGTCCTGTAATCTTCCTCATTGACGATCCAACTGCAATGATTGACCTTTATAACGACAAGTGTTTTTACAATGTTGTTATCACAGAACTCATAGAAGAATAAATTAGGGGGTCCTCACTATGCGCGTTTCATCAGAACTTTTTAAAGCGTATATTGAGGACACTACTGTTTTAATAAATGAAATGGATGGCATTTTAAAGAGGCGGAACAGTATCGGCAGTCTTGACAAAGACTCAGTCGACGCATTGTTCCGCATTTTTCATACCATCAAGGCATCCTCAGTTGTTTTAGATGACTCAAAAACAGTCGACGTCTCATACAAGATGGAAAATATTATGTCATATCTTAGAAAATATGGCGTGTCGTCTTTACCATCATCAAAAGTATTCGAACTGTTGTTTAATTCAGAATATTTCTTGCGCGATCAGCTCGGTTCACTTGTTGCTACTCAGTCATCTGAGTCATCACAAGTGTTTGAGGGTGAACTTAAGGAATTCGTTGATAATATTGACTTTAAGGATGATAGTCCAGTTGATATTATGGTGCCTTTTGAGGCATTTAAGCCACTGTTTGAAAATGTAATTCAAGAGATGAGCTTGGAACTCGGCAAATACGCTTCGCTCTCATTTGCCGGCGATAACCTCTATGTTGACCGCACACTCGTCACCCGCCTTTCCGGCCCGCTCACCCAGATTGTCCGCAATGCCATGGACCATGGCATCGAGGAACCTGAGGAGCGCGTACGCCGTGGCAAGCCGGTTGTCGGCGCCATTTCGGTCACATATGGTATGGAAGACGGCGTAATGTTCATCACCATTTTTAACGATGGTGAAAAGATGAATCTTAAAAAGATTTTACGTAAGGCAGATAGCCTGAATATATTAAAAAAGCCACGTGACCAGTACAAGCCTGACGAGATTGCAGGCCTTATAATGGAACGTGGATTTACTACAAAGGATAAGATTGGTAAATATAGCGGAAGAGGCGTAGGTATGGACATTATCAAGTCCACAGCCCAGGACCTTGGTGGTAAAATATTGATAAACTCTGGTGAGGAAAATGGTTTTTCCATTACACTCACCTTCCCAATAGATGAGAAGTCGCAGCGTGCGGCAATTAGAGACAGAATTATTAGGAAAGAGGAGGAACAAGCATGAGTAAAATAATGGTTGTAGACGACGCCAACTTTATGAGAATGATGCTCAAGGACATTTTACAGGGCGGCGGTTTCAATACTGTTATTGAAGCAAAGTCCGGTGGAGAAGCAATCATCTTTACAAAAGTTGAACGCCCAGAAGTTGTAATTCTGGACGTTACAATGCCTGATATGGATGGAATCGAAGCTCTTAAGAAAATCAAGAACTTTGACCCTAATATCAAAGTAATTATGTGTTCCTCTATGGGACAAGAGGATATGGTTGAAGAGTGCTTCAATCAGGGCGCTGATGACTTTATTATGAAGCCATTTAAGCCTGAGAGAATCATTCAAGCTGTTTCCCAATATATCTCTGTTAGCGACTAACTTTTTCCCAGTTGTTTAAGTTCCTGATATCGTTTTTAACAACGTAGTATGGAGCTTTCTTAAACTGTGTTCCGTCATTTTCTTCAACAGCCCAATGGTGGCCAGCATAGATGTGAACTTCATCTTTCTTGTCCTCTTTTATTGGGTTTTTGGTATACGGATTTATTGGATTTTCAATGACATCTTTTGTGGCAATTGCTGGTACATCAGCATTGGTCATAAAGGTGTCATTTATTTTTATGTCACCTGTCTGATTGAAGTCCTTAACAAGGAGTAAAGCGTTGTAATACATGGTGTCATTTGGGTTGGAATTGTCGTTGTTCCAAGCCTTGCCAAATATCCTGTCAGGATACTGTTCAAGACAGAATCCGTGGTCTGACACAATGATAATCTTGGTGTTATCATACATATCGTTTTCGCGAAGATAATCAAACCATTTACCAAGCTCAATATATGCTGCCATATTGCAGTCATAGTTTGTTACTTGGCGAGTTGTTTCAAGTGTTATCTTTTCATTCTTGTAGGTCTTGCTGAGATTTCTGCCTTCGTTGTCAACCTGTGTGCTGTATGTATAATCAGGCTGCTGGAGAAGTGTTGGACGGTGTGTAAGCTCGTTGATCATGATAACGAGTCCGCCCTTTTCAGAGTCCTTTGTTATTTTAGGTAATTTCTGTAGTACAGCTATATTGTCAAGGAACTGTGTGTTTGGACCTGTTGCCTTATTTAAGTTTTCTATAACTTGAGTTGCTGTGTCGTCTGTTATCTCATTTTGTTCAACTTCTGTCTCTTCTGTGCTGACATTTGCAACGTTTGCAGCATTGTAGAGGCCATCGTTGTAAAGTACACCTTGGATGAAGAGTGGAGACGCTTTGAAGATTGAATAACAGAAGAAGTTTCTGTTAAGTGTGCTCTCTACGCTGTCATATATGTCCATGTTCTGGAACACACTGTTGCCGATTGTTATGTATCCCTCTGTATTTTCTATGTCGTCATAGATTGATGTGTCGGCTATCCAGCCGTAGTTTGCGAGAGATGGGTCGCAGACTGCGACATCAAAGCCATTCTCTGAGAATAGCTTTGGAAGAACTTTTAAGGACTCATTGTGCTTGTCCTTTAAAAGTTCTGTATCTCTCGCGTTCAGTGCTTCTGGCGTATATTCATAGCCGCCAAGAAGTGCTGGTAGTGCGAATATGGTATGAGCACCAAATGATGCTGTGTTTGGATAGAATGTGAAGCCCTGATATTGCTTTGCAAGTGTTGGGTTTTCCTCAATCATGTATGGGAAATATGCGCTCGTTGCACGGTCCAACATCAGGATTACTACGTTCTCCTTCTCCTTGGACAGTGGCAAACTCGCTACCCTTCCCGTTGCCTCTTTGAGCTCCTCGAGTGCTGGCTTTGATACCTTCTCAATATTAACAATATTGGTTATTGAGAGCACAAGCACAGCCGCTGCGACTATCGCACTCGAGAACTTGGCAACGGATGGCTTTTTCTTGTAGATTAGATAAAGGAGTAGTGCTGTTATCGCTATAACTGCGAGGTTTATTAGTTTCTCTTTTAAGGCTATGATTGGTGTTGATTCAAATACAAGTGTGTTTGAAAGAGTGCCCAAATCATTGCCAAAGGCCATGTAGTTAATAAGCGCTACGATTGATAATGTCCACAGTATGTAGGACATTATTTTTTTGCCATTTGTGGAGGCAAGCATATGGAAAACAGAGAACCAAATAACACAAAGACCAAATGCAATTGTAACGGACGCAATAAGGTACTTGATTGGATCCTGTAATGTGCCCATGTTGATAAACTCAGCTGGAGATGATGCCAATACACTTGATGGTATCAGAACACCTAATATGAGTGTTAAGGATATTGTTGCAAAGTAGAAAAGAGTTTTATCGTATTCTTGTTCTGCTTTTTCTTTTTTAGGTTTTGACTTCCTGTGTTCGAGAAGTTTGTAAACAATGTTCTTGCAAAGTGAGAAGAGATTGTTGAGTGTCCAGTAGAATACAAGACCTGCTGGAGACTTGTAGAGGAACACAAGGAAGATTACTGCAATACCATAGAGCTGAACCCAGCTTTTAAGCGGGAATCCTTTTAGGTAAATGGCACTCGAAATAAAGTTGATGAGTGTCATGAGGATTGGTAAAACATTTATTGTAATTCCCGCAATAGTGAGAAGTGCATCCGGTGCACCGAGGTCACTGATTGGGCCCATAGATACGCCGTTTAAGGCACTTAAGTGTGAGAGGAAATGATATGCAGCGATAAAGAACGGAATCTCAAGAAGAAGGGATACTGAGCCCTTTAATGAGTCCGTTGGCTTGTAGTTGTTCTGGCGATAGTACGTGTTAAGAATCATGTACTGCTCGTCACCTTTGAACATCTTTTTAATGTGCTTAACACCTGGCTGGAGCTTGACCTCTATGTCACGCTGCTTGGCTTGCATCTTGTCTGCCTGAGCATAGAGTGGCAAAACAAGGAAGTTCATTGCAAGGCTTAAGCAAATAATTGAAAGTCCTTGGTTGTGAACCAGACGGAAAGCAAGAGTAAATACGACCTCAAAGAATAATTCTAAGGGGCCTATAAACATATTGTAGATTGCTCCACCAAATGTCATTACTTACTGCTTCCTTTCTTGGTAGTGCCAAGGTCAATCCTTGTTTCACCCCAATTGTTCATATCAAATATATTGTCTCGAACTTTGAAATAGTAAACAGAACCATATGTGTTTCCTTGGTTCTCCTCTATTCTCCATTTGAATGCACGATATACGTGTACTTCACTTTTATCTACTTGATCCTTTAGAACTTTGCCTGTGTATGGGTTTGTCGCATTCTTGATGACGCCGTTTGTTGCTATTGTTGGTACATCGGCATTGGTCATCAAAGTGTTGTCAATCTTGTACTCACCTGATGCTTTGTAGTCCTTAACAAGTAGCAATGGGTTATAGTACTGAGTATTTGTATTGCCGAAGTTTAAGTTCTCTTCTGTGTTGATACAATAACCGTGGTCTGCGGCAATAATGATTTTTGTATTGTCGTATACACCAAGGCGGCGAAGTGTCCTAAACCACTCGCCCAGGGCGCGTAGGGACGCAGCATTAACACAGTAATGCTGCTGGGCAGTGCCATCATAAATATGGATTATATCGTCCTGTGAATAAGTCTTGGTCCAATTGTATCCCCAGTGGCTGGCATAGCCAGATTCTGGGATTGTATAGTTTGGCATCTCAAGGTAACAGTACCTGTGGGTTGCCTCATTGTCAAAGGAAATATAAGCGCCCTTTTCTGACAGGTTGTTCGTAAAGGTCGACAAGTTATCGAGCACGAAATAGTTGCTCTTAAACTTGTCGTACTCACCGCCACCATCAGTCTCGTACGCGCTTATTGTATTGTACGCCTTGACTCCTTTCATTCCATCAAAGATGGACAGGTCAGGCGTCCACTCATAGTTCGCCAGAGGAGGATCACACACTGTGACGCTGTAACCGTTGTCAGAGAAAAGCTTTGGAAGCACTTTCAGTGCTTCATTATTTTTCTCTTTGAGTGAAACATCGTCACGGAAGTTCATCATCTCTGGCGTGTACTCATAGCCACCATAGCATGGTGGCATGCCATAGATAGTATTGGAACCAAAACTTAAAGTATTTGGATAGTAAGTAAATCCCTCAAAATCCTTTTTAGTGTCAGGAAGTTCCTCCATTATGTATGGGAAGTAATATGAGAGTGCTCGGTCAAGTGTGATTACAACAACGTTCTTTTCTGTCCTTGAGAATGAGAAACGTAAATCACCAAACTCCTCTGGGACATCTTCCTCATTAAAGGTTGGTCTCTCATGAGGCTTGACACTCACTTGTGTATTTACTTTTACTTCTTTATCCTTCTTAGGTGTGCTCACTTTACTCCTGGCACCAATTGATATCAAAAGGACTGCTGCAATTAATAAAAGAATCAATGCTGCATATTGCTTGTTTGTCATGAGCTCACCTACCTTTTTATCAAATTAGAAATAGAATTGCATTTGCTAGAATATGTGCTATTACTGTTAGCACAAAATTGTCTGTTATGTAGTACAGTGCACAGAATATAAAGCCTGCTATCGCTGTTATAAGGATTGTCATCGGGTCTAGGCCATGTGCCACTGCAAAGAATGCTGTGCTTATGATGGCAGCAATGATTGGATTGATATTGCTCTTCTTGAATGAAAAATATCTAAAGATTATCTCCTCGTTGATTGGGCCTAGAAGTGCAATTGAGATAATTGAGAGTACAGTTATCTCTGTTTCTTGTCTTTTAAATGATGATATTAAAACCAATATTGCAACTGCTAGTAGAGTTAGTGCTAGTTGTTTTAATGTCGGTTTATTAATTTTTGGCTTTTCTTTAATCAGGAAATATGGGATAAGGATGGCCGATATTATTAGTGGACTTTTTATTAGCCACATTGCTGCTACGAATAATATCGGTGGTAAGAGGAGGTACCTATTCATTTGTTAGTTCCTCATGCTTTTTGATTAGGTAATCAGCGGTCAGTTCTGCTGAATGACCTATGTTGGCCCAAGATTCCTCTCGTGCCTTTTGTCTGTTTTCTTTGTATTCGTTGTTGGTCAAGCATTCATCAATGATTTCCTTGACTTTACCTGCTTCCAACTGTAGTCCTAGTTTTTTGATTGTTGTGAATGTCCAGAGGTCACCATCATACCAGTATGCATCATATGGGCCCCTGTCAAAATCACCTATGTCGGTGTAGATGATTGGCTTGTCAAATACAAGTGAGAAATCAAAGAATACACCTGAGAAATCAGAGATTAGGATATCCGCTCTGTTTAAAACATCAAAGTTGTCTGTATCGCGGTTCCACTCAAGGTCACTGTACTTGTTTTGAAGTTTTTCCATGATGTCAGCTTCTGACTTGTATGACTGTGGGTGTGGACGGATGATTATTTCATAACCAGTGGCTATAAGCTCATCAATAAGGCTGTCGCCATATTTTCGCAATATGCCACTCTCACCCCAAGATGGTGCCAAGAGAACTGTCGTTCTCTTGTTAGTTTCTTGTGGTGAGTTTTGTTTTTTGATTGTTTCTTGTTCTTTTCTGTTGATTAGCGTATCCATGAATGGTTGGCCAACAACAAGGAGTTCCTTTGGTTTGATGTCACGCTTGCTTTCAAGTTGTCTAATCTGTTCGATTTGATAGTCACCTGAAAGGAGAAGGGCATCATAGTAGTCTGTGCCAAACATCTTGTAGAGGAGGACATCGTTTACGGTGTGGAAGATGTGAACGTAGTACTTGACATCCCTAGAACGCTTCCACTGATAGACGTCGAGACCAGGAGTGGTCGAGAGGACGATGTCCGCTTTGAGCATGTTGAGTTTGGCAAAGGCTTTGTTGCCGTCTCCGATGAACTGCGTAGTGATGTACTTGTACTCTTTATTGAGAAGTGGGTCATCCTCTGAGGCAGTCATATATGTTATCGGTGTTTCACGCTTTTCAAACTCGTCGCAAATCGGCTCAAAAACAGTACAATACCTCTTGTCATCGGAAAAGATGACAAAAGGTATCTTGTCGTTTTGTGAGACGTCCGCTTTGCCACCGCTTAATGAAAAGCGTAGCTTGATAAAGAC